>QHVA01000247.1 GCA_003223425.1 Gemmatimonadota bacterium | reverse complement strand
GAGCAGCGAATGGTCGCCGAGCTGCTCGGCGATCTTCGCGATGCGATCGCGCGCAATCACCAGCTCGCCCACGACGGTCATCAAAGTGTCGAGGCGCTTGGAATCGACGCGGATGTGGCGCGGGGCTTTCTGAGGCGATCCGGGCGATGAAGCTTGTTCCCTCTTGTCGGTCGTCGTGATGGCAAACTCAGACGTGAAAGTTTGTGGAGTCTCCTCGCTCCCTGCCTGCTGGACGCGCGCGATGATGGCTTTCACGTCGAGTTGCTGCGGCGTCGAAGCGGTTGCCAAGTCCACCGCTTGCTCGAGAGCGTCAACGCTGGCGAACAGCGTGTCGATTATCGGCCGCGTCACAGCGATCGTACCATTCCTGAGCTTGTCGAGGAGACCCTCGAGCTCGTGAGAAAGCTCGCCGACGGAGGCGTAACCCATCGCGGCTCCCATACCCTTCATGGTGTGAACCGAACGGAATAGACGGGCAATAGCGGTGTCGCTTCCGCCATGCTCCAGTTCGAGGAGTGCGCTATTGATCTCCGTGAGGTGTTCGCGACTCTCGGAGAGAAAAAGCTTCGCGTAGCGCCCGGTATCCACCTAGGCGAGTACCCGCTGCACTGCTTCGAGAACGCGGCTCGGCTGGAAAGGCTTGACCACAAAATCTCGGGCGCCAGCCTGAAGCGCCTCCTGCACCAGGGCCTGCTGCCCCATCGCGCTGCACATGAGGATCCGAGCGGCAGGGTCCATCTGGGTGATCTGCTTCACCGCCTCGATCCCGCCCATTTCCGGCATGATGATGTCCATCGTCACCAGATCTGGTTTCAGCTGCTTGTATTTCTCGACAGCCTGCTTGCCGTTTTCTGCTTCTCCGACCACAGTGAACCCGGCCTGGGACAAGATGTCGCTTACCATCGTCCGCATGAACACGGCGTCGTCACATACCAAAACGGTACTGCTCACCCTACCTCCCTTGTCCGATGACTTGCTGAACTACGGTCTTGATGTCGAGCACGAGAACGCGCTTCCCCTCGATTTCGACTGCTCCAGTTACGGCTCCCGGAAGTGGAAGCTCCGTTCCATCCGCGGTCGCGAACTGATCGATTGGCACGTCATGAAGGTCACGAACATCATCGACGCCGATTCCGATCCACCGGTCGAAATAGTCGACCAGCAGAATCAGCCCTTCCGCGCGTGAGTACGCGGGTTTGCCGAGCGCGGTACCTCCATCGATAACCGTCACGATCGTTCCGCGAAGATTGATGAGGCCGCAGACCGTGTCCGGAGCGCCCGGCAGCCGGGTCATCGGCTGTGTCGGAACGATCTCGCGAAAGGAGTCCATGTCGCATGCGAAGGCGCTGCTGCCAAGGTCGAACACCAGCAGCCGCCGAGTCGGCACATGCGGCTCTTCCTCGGCCGCCTGATCGGGGGGTGGCGGCGGAAGCGTGACGGCATCACTCATAGAATCGAAAGGCCGTCAGCGGATCGACGCCCTCTGGCAGCCGATGCTCCCCGCCAATGACCGAGAGTGCGCGGCTCAAATCCGCCGGAAGCGGAGAACGGAAATCGAGCGGCTCGCCGGTCACGGGATGACCCCTCCATACACGTCATCGCCCATGACAGGATGGCCGATAGACGCGAGATGAACGCGGATTTGGTGAGTCCGTCCGGAATGGAGATGGGCACGAAGAAAATCCCCCGCATCGAACCGAGCAAGGCGTATGAGGTCGGTCTTGGCCGGCCGACCCTTATTGACGATTGCCATGCGCTTCCGGTCTCGCGGATCGCGGGCAATTGGCTTGTCGATCGTGAGGGTGTCAGAAGATAGATGACCCCAGATCATGAGTGCATAACGACGCACAACCCGCCGCGAAGCGAGCGCCGCGCTCAGTAGCCGGTGCGCCCGGTCGGTTTTTGCCACGATCAGAAGTCCGGACGTCTCCTTGTCGAGACGATGAACCATTCCGGCGCGTTCGGGATCGCCCTCCATTGACAGGCCGTCCTCACCAGCGCGGCCCAACAACGCATTGACCAGTGTCCCCGTCCAATTTCCGGGCGCAGGATGAACGACCATTCCGGCCGGCTTATCCACGACGAGCAGGGACTCGTCCTCATAGACCACGCTGATCGGAATGTCCTCGCCCGAGATGATGCGTTTCTGGACTTTTGGGATCTCGACGCGCACTACTTCGCCCCTCTCAGGCCGGTAGCTGGCTTTCTCGCGGCGACCGTTCACCATTACGTGCCCTTGCGCTATCAGCGTCGCGGCCTGGGTACGCGACAAGTCGGCGTGGTGGGCAACAAAGAGGTCGAGGCGGACATTGCTGTCCGCCTCGACCGAAAACGCTTTGACGTCGCTCAGGGGCTAGCTCTCCGCGGGCGTGTCCGAAACTGGAGTGGCAGCCACGACGGGCCCAGAAGATCGTTCTTCCCCCCAAAGGACCCAGGCAAGCAGAAATGCGCCAACGCTCACGGCCATGTCAGCGACGTTGAAGGTTGGCCACCGCAGGTCGCCGACCCCGACGTCGATGAAGTCCACGACACCCGTCGCTGAGCGCACGCGGTCGATGAGATTCCCGATGGCCCCTCCGCAAACGAGACCTAGCGCCATAGTGCGCAGAAAATCGCCCTGCCGGGTAGCCTGGTAAAGTCGCGCCAGAATTATGAGCGCGCCCGCGGTGAGGGCCATGAATATCCAGCGC
>QHVA01000026.1 GCA_003223425.1 Gemmatimonadota bacterium | reverse complement strand
GCGGCGGGTCGCCGAGATTGTTCGACGGAATGAAACGAAACAGATCGCGAATGTGCTGCAGGCACTGAGGCTCCGAGTCGCACGCGAAATGCGCGACGCCCGATTTGCCAGCGTGGGTATCGGCGCCGCCCAATTCCTCCATTGTCACATCTTCGTGGGTGACCGTCTTCACTACGTTTGGCCCCGTCACGAACATGTACGATGTGCCGCGCACCATGTAGGTGAAGTCCGTTATCGCCGGCGAATAGACAGCTCCTCCGGCGCACGGACCGAGTATCGCCGAAATCTGCGGTATCACTCCCGAAGCCAGGGTGTTGCGCAGGAATATTTCCGCGTACCCGCCGAGGGAAACCACGCCCTCCTGGATGCGCGCACCACCCGAGTCGTTGAGCCCAATGACCGGTGCGCCGTTCCGCATCGCGAGGTCCATGATTTTCACGATTTTTTCGGCGAAAGCCTCAGAAAGAGACCCGCCAAAGACCGTGAAGTCCTGCGAGAACACGTAGACGAGTCGACCGTCGATCTTGCCGTGCCCGGTGATCACGCCATCGCCATAGAACTTCTGCGCCTCGAGCCCGAAATCGGTCGAGCGATGGACGACGAAGCGGTCCAGTTCGACGAAAGAGCCTTCGTCCAGAAGAAGCTCGAGTCGCTCCCGGGCAGACAGCTTTCCCTTCTCGTGCTGCACCTCGAGACGCGCCTCACCACCACCCAACTCGGACTCGGCGCGCCGGCGCTCCAGGAGGTCGAGCTTCTCACGCATCGTCATTGGAGCGAAAAGCTAACTCTCTGCGGAATAGGCATCTAGCGCCCGCGCCGGACGCCGGCACGACGCTGTCGTTCAAGCGGCAAGAAAACTGTGGCGGTATGCACCGGGATACCACAGCTTAGCGAGGGTCGTGGAACTCTGTTGCCGAGGAGGCGCATATGTCGCTCAAGGGAAAGCACGCGCTTATTACTGGTAGCTCTCGCGGAATAGGAAGAGGCATAGCACTCAAGCTCGGCGAGAACGGCGTGAAGGTCGCAATCCACTATGTGCAGAACGAGTCCGCTGCCAGGAACACGTTGGACGAAGTTCGAAAGCGCGGAGGCGACGGGTTCATGGTGCAGGCAGACGTCCTGAAGCCCGAGCAGATCAAGGCCATGTTCAGGAAAGTCGCCGACGAGTTCGGAGAATTGGACATCTTCGTAAGCAACGCGCGGCCCGAAGCTGCCGCGTTCTTTCAGGCGCCGATGGACATCACCCTCGAGCAGTGGGACAGCGCGTTCGACTCGCAGGCGAAGGCATTTTTGATCGGCGTCCGGGAGGCTGTTCCATTGATGAAGAATGGCGGCAAAATCCTGGCGATCACCTACGCCGAGGGCAGCCGGACCGGCGGGCTTCAGCCGTGGGTCGGGATGGGCTCCGCCAAAGCGGCTCTGGAATCTCTGGTGCGCTATTTCGGAGTGGCGCTCGCCAAGCGCGGGATCACCGTCAACGCGATCAGTCCGGGATGGACCGAGGACAGCGTGCTGAACTCCCTGCCGCAACAGGTACAGGATCTGATCACGAACTGGCACGTTCGTGGCTGGACGCCTATGGGGAGACTCGGCACACCGGCTGACGTGGCTCGCGTGGTCGGACTATTCTGCTCAGAAGATGCGGACTGGATCACGGGCCAAGTCATCTATGCGGATGGTGGTGCCTCGCTCATGAATCCCGAGGTGCCGACCGAGATTCAGATAGGATAGACGGCGCGCGCATTGCGATCGGTCACTCGTACAGCTGCAACAAACAGGAACAAACCCGACCGCTTTGACGCCACGGAAAAGAGCGCGTAAGCCGCGCAAACGGGCGCGCCGTCGTCCCGCACATCAGCACACCTCGCTGCCGACGAGCCGAAACGCGTACATGGACACTCGCCAGTGGCTGCTCGATCGTCACGGGCCAGTGTGTGCCTACTGCGAGCGCCGTGTCAACGCCAACGCAATCACGATGGATCACGTTACTCCCCGGAAGGGGAAAACCGCGTACGATCGACGCGACAATCTTGTCCTTGCCTGCCCCGCATGTAACGCGCTCAAGGCCGATCAACCATTCCTGGCGTTCCTGCTGGCCCGGCGCGCGCGCGCCGCGAGCTTACTGCGCTACGGAGAACATCTTAGCCCGATGCTGCTGGACCTGGCTAAAGAGATTGCGGGACCGGAGGCTGCGGCCCGCGCCGCGCGTCTCGCTGACCCGGATTACCCGTATCTCGATTAGGAGCCTGTCGGTTCCAACTCGCCCGTCGGATCAGTCCGCTCTTTTGTGTTCTCAGCCGGAGCTGCGGCGCCCTCAGGCGGAACCTTCGGGGATTCAACCGGCGCTTCCACGGTCTCGGGCGCGCTAGAAACAATTCGCACGGGCCTTGGCGCCCGGCGTTCACCGGCGCGGCGCGTCTTCGGTTTGAGTCTCGCTTTGAGGAAGGCGAGCACGTCCATTTCGTGTTGGCGAAGAGTCGGACCCTTCGATTTGCGCTTGCTCCACCTCCGCTCCGGCATCGGCGGAAGAACCGAGCCTTCGAGATACGCTTCGATCAACGCAGGGTGGATGTAATACTTGCGGCAAACGCTCCGAGTGTTGCCAAGTCGCTTCGCCGTCATGTCGACAGCAGCTACGATATTTCGTTCCGCTTCGCGCCTGTTCTTGGCCGGCCCCATTTTTCGGAGCGCTTCCGCCGCAAGCATCGTCCCTGCCCAGGTCCGGAAATCCTTGGCGGTTATGTCGCGCCCAGTGACTTCCTGCATGTAGGCGTTCACGTCTTCGGCATCGACCTCCTGACGCTTTCCCTCGTCGTCGAGGTATTTGAAGAGCTCTTCGCCACGTAGTTCCTGACACCGCTGAACGATTCGTGCGATGCGCTTGTCGGTGACAGAAACGGCGTGCTGAATTCCGCTTTTTCCCCGGAACTCGAAGCGCAGCTCGGATCCCACGACCGCGACATGACGCCGCCGGAGTGTTGTCAGTCCGAACGATTTGTTGGCTTTGCGGTATTCGTCCGACCCGATTCGGATCAGCGTTGTCTCCAGCAGCCAAACCACCGTCGCCATGATCTTGTCTCGAGCTAGACCCGGCAGCTCGATGTCAGACTCGACCCGCTCGCGGATCTTCCACAACACGTCACTGAGCTCAAACATCCGCTCGAATTTCGTTCCGTCGCGGTGCTGCCGAAAATGCGGATGATAGCGGTACTGCTTGCGGCCGCGCGCGTCTCGCGCCGTCACCTGCAGGTGTCCGTCTTCGTCGGGACAGATCCAGACCTCCGTCCACGCCGGTGGAATAACCAGTAAGCGGAACCGCTTCAGAGACTCGCGCGCGCGGATTACCTCGCCATCCGGGCCGATGTACGTGAAACCGCGACCGTGGCGGTGCCGGCGAATTCCCGGCATCGCATCGGTAACGTATCGGAGGCCAGCCGCAGCGGCTGACCCCATGTATTCACGTGATACGGACTGTCCCAGAATTCCTCCTCGAGCTCGCGCGCTCGGTGTCGCGCCTCAGGCCGCGAGACGGTGAGGCGGGGCGTCGGATATGGACGAGAGGCGCGAGCGGCGGCAACGCTTTCTTGCCCGTCCCAACCCTCGAACGCGTATATCCCCACCCGCGCAGCGCGAGAGACCCGAATGTGAACCGGCACCGAGTCTGCCCGACCTATTTGCGTCGACTGGCGAGCGCTATGCATCGACGCTCTATTTTTTCCGCGTGGCGACTCTTACTCGGGTCCAGGGAGGCCGAGGCAAGATGGCTAGCTCGAAGCACAAGGTTCGATTTCCCGGTGAATCACCAGCATATCGCTCGGCCCGAGACAGCCTTCTGGATGCCGAGATCGAGCTGAGACGAGCGACTGAGGCTGTGGCTGCCCAGCGACGAAAGCTTCCGCTCGGCGGTGAGGTAGCGGAGGATTACACCTTCGAGGAGATCGACGGCAAAAACGGCAAAGGGAAGAAACGGAAAGTGAGGATGCCCGATCTCTTCGACGCCGGAAAGGACACGCTGATCATCTACAATTTCATGTACGGCCCCGAGGCGGCGCGCCCGTGTCCGTCCTGCACTTCTATACTGGACTCTCTTGATGGGGAGGCTCCCCACGTCGCGCAACGCGCGAATCTCGCGGTCGTCGCAAAGTCGCCGATCGAGCGTATACGCGAGTTCGCGAAAGAACGCGGGTGGCGGAACCTTCGACTGCTGTCGTCTCAGGGATCGACTTACAACCACGACTATCAGGGCGAGAACGCCAAGGGCGAGCAGATGCCGGCCCTAAACGTGTTTGTCCGCCGGAATGGTAAGATCTACCACTTCTACAACACGGAGCTGATGTTTGCGCCGGCAGATCCGGGTCAGGACATGCGGCACGTCGATATGATCTGGCCGCTGTGGAACCTCTTCGACGTGACGCCGGAAGGACGCGGCACCAAATGGAAACCCGCTCTTTCGTACTGAGACAATGTCCGCGAGGCTGGTTGCATGATCACGGCTAGCAACGCGGCCAAGGCGCCCTAGCTGATTTCCGTCGCGCTTGGGAGTGTGAAGTAAAAGGTGCTACCCAACCCGACGTGGCTCTCGACCCAGATGCGGCCGTTGTGCGCTTCGACAATTCCCTTCGCGATAGCCAGACCGAGTCCAATCCCGCGGCGGTCCGACGTCTTCGCCTGCCAGAAGCGACCAAAGATGTGTGGCACCTGCTCGGGCGGAATGCCCGGGCCGGTGTCGATGACTCCGAACCGCACCTCACCGTCAATGCGCTCTGCGCATACCGTGATGCGACCGTTGCGCGGAGTGAACTTCACGGCGTTTCCGACCAGATTCGACAGCACTTGCTGAACTCTGGCAGCGTCGGCCAGCACGGGTGGAAGACGCTCATCGATGCTGGTCTCGAGTCTTATCGTGCTCCCTGCGGCGAGCGGACGCAGCATGTCTATGGTGTCGTTGATCAGAGCCGATGGCGGCTCCGGTCTCGCATCGATCGTTAGGCGACCCGACTCCATTCGCTTGACGTCCAGAAGGTCCTGAATCATCCGGTTCATGCGGTCGGCAGCCCGACGGACGATCTCTACCTGCCTCCGCTCCTGGACGCGCTCCGGCGGAGTGGATTCGAGCATCAGGGTCACCGCCATCGATACCGTGTTGAGCGGATTCCTGAGGTCGTGCGCAACGACGGCTAGCACGTCGTCGCGCGCCCGAGTAGCCTGCTGCGCCTCGTGAAACAATCGCGCGTGCTCGACGACAACGGCCGCTCTCCGCGCCAGGTCAGCGGCCAGGGATAGATCCGCGGGCTCATAGCGACGTCCCGAACCCGAGGTCACCAACGTGAGCGCGCCAATTGGCTTTCCACTTGTCACCAATGGCACGCAGATGAGTGACCGCGGTTCGAGTGCTTCGACGATCCGACGCTGTCCGGCTTCCGCAAAGGAAGCGCGAATGAAGGCTGGCGTTACGTCAGCTTCGAGTACGGGCTCGCCGGTTGTCATGACCCGGACCAGCGGGTGACGCGCGGTGAGCGCGCTCCGAGGAAAGGTCGCGACCTCTCTGAGTAACTGCGATTTGGCCGGATCGACGTGCGCCTCGCCAATCCGTTCGAATTTGTCCTCCTCCTCCACAATGTCCAGCGCGCAATAGTCACCGAGGGCGGGTACCGCGAGGTTTACGAGAGCAGCCAAAGTGGTCTGATAGTCGAAGGACGCGCTGAGCACCCTGCTTGCCTCGGCCAACAACGCGGCGCGCTTCTGCGAATTCTCCGCCTCTGCACGCGCGGCCTGTTCGCGCGCGAGCGCATGGGCCTGTTCCTCCGCGCGCCTTCGCGCTGTCACGTCGCGGAAGCTCCAGACTCTTCCAACCGGAACATCGTCGATCCGCTGTGGCTGCGAGTAGCGCTCAAACGTGCGGCCATCTTTGAGCTCCAGCACGTCGTAGCTCGCTTCTCCGGGATGGCGGTAAAGCTCGATCACCTTGGTGAGGAATTCCTCCGGATAAACCAGTTTATCGAGCGCTGCATTGATAGCTCGCTGATCGTCGCCGCAAGCGAAGATTTCCGGCGGAATCTCCCACATGTCCGCCATTTTCTGGTTGAAGCTGAGGATTTTTCCATTCAGATCCACGACGAGAATTCCGTCCGCCGTGGACTCGAGCGTGGCGCGTAAAAGCGACAGTGAACGGCTGGCCTGCGATTGCGCCTCACGCCGATCAGTTATGTCCTCGATGAATGCCACCAGGTACAGCGGGTCGCCGGTGGCAGAGCGGACGATCGACACAGTGAGATTGACCCAGATGACCGTGCCATCCTTGCGGAGGAACCGCTCTTCGATCTTGTATTCAGGGAGCTCGCCGCAGCGAATGCGGCGAATGAATTCCAGGCTCGCCGGGACATCGTCCGGATAGGTGAGATCCGCGACCTTCTTTTCGAGAATCTCCTCCCGCGCATAGCCAGTGATCTCGCAATAACGCTGGTTCACTGAGATCCACTGCTGGTCGAGGGTCAGGTGAGCGATGCCAATCGCGGCCTGCTCGAACGTCGCCAGGAGAAGATGGCCCGGACCACCAAGGGGCACGGCGTATTCTGCCGTCCACCCTGGCACGGCGGAGGACGGAGCTAGCATCGTCGAATCTTCGAAAGACGTCGGACGGGCCATTGGCTCTCCATCACGGGTCGACGCACGCCATTGTTACACAAACCGGCGGCCTCGCGCACTCTAATTTCGCATCTCGTACGTTCGAGGAACAGAAGGAGTTTCGGCGCGGCCCTGCAGCGTCACTCCAACTCGTCGAGTCTTCGCAAAGGCGGGATCTTCCACGCGGTCACGCCGACGACACCCAGGGTAACGAGTCCGCCTAAGATCACTGACCGAACCGTTCCCAATAGCTTGGCGGCCACACCGGACTCGAACGATCCAATCTCGTTTGAGGAGCCGATGAAAATCTGGTTGACGGCAGAAACCCGTCCGAGCATGTGCGGTGGAGTGCGGAGTGTAAGCAGCGTGGAGCGAATCACCACGCTGACGTTGTCCACCATTCCGCTGATCAGAAGCAGGGCCAGTGAGAGCCAAAACCAGCGTGATACAGCGAACGCGATCCAGCACGCGCCAAACGCCGCGACGCACAGGAAAAGCGTAGGACCAGCGTTACGGAGCCTGCGATGAACAAGGAGGATTGAGATCAGCACTGCACCGGCGGCAGGCGCCGCGCGAAGGATTCCCAGACCTTGTGGGCCGACGTGGAGGATTTCCGCCGCGAAGATCGGGAGCAGAGCCGGCGCTCCGCCAAACAAAACCGAGAAGAGATCGAGAAGCTGTGCGCCCAACAGCTCGGGCTGCGTCATCAGAAATCGAATTCCGACAGTGAGATTCTCGCCGATCGTCAACTCGGTGAGGACGGCCGGTAGCCGAATGTATGCGATTTGACCGAACAGAACGAACGCTATTGCACAGAGAAACGATTCGACGATATACGCCAGCCGCGCTCCCGAAAATCCATATAGGATTCCGCCGGCAGCAGGTCCAACGACAGCCGCGAACTGCCAGAGAGAGGAGCGCCACGTTATCGCGTTCGTGTAGGTTTCGCGCGGAACGATCTCAGCCCCAAGAGCCGTACGGGCGGGCTGCAGAAAACTTCTCGCGAGCCCGCTCACGAACACGACTACGTAGATCGGCAAAACGGTGCCGACAAGAAACCGGCGAGAGTAAATCGTGAGAACTAGCAGTGACGCTCCGCACCCAAACTGCACCGCGAGTGCGATTAGTGAGAGCAGCTTTCGGTTGTAACGGTCCGCGATGTGTCCCGCATAAAGAGCGGCGCCGATGAAAGGCAGCGCTTCAGCCAGACCGACGAGT
>QHVA01000048.1 GCA_003223425.1 Gemmatimonadota bacterium | reverse complement strand
CGATTGTCCGAGAGAATCAAGAGCTTCTCCGGAATCGAAGCGAGTGGATCGTCGGCCGCGTGCACGACGATCCCGCCGAAAAGTCCCTTTCCTATCGCGAACCCAGTGCGACGATCGGGGTGTGGATGATACCAGTATGTGCCAGCCGTTCCCGGACGCACGCTGAAGGCGTAGTCGTGTGTCTCGCCAGGCGCGATTGGTTGGAATGGACTGCCATCGGACTCAACCGGCAGATGGATCCCGTGCCAGTGAACGGTCGTCGGTTCAGGGAGATTGTTCCTGAAGTGAATGATGACGTGATCCCCTTCGCGTACATCCAGTGTTGGACCAGGGACGTGTCCGTTGTAAGCAAATACTTCGCTCTTGATACCCGGCTGCAGCGACAGCGTCGTCACAGCAGCGGTGAGGTTCACTTCGACTGTCTTGGGAAGTTTCGAGATGTTGACGAGGAGGGGAGGATTTGCTGCGTCACCATCGCGCGGAACGATCGCGCGCGCTCGGAATGGGGATGTGCTGAACGTCTCGTGCGGACTGGAGAGCGCGACGAGAGATCCAGACAATCCCAGCAGAGTGAGGAGCGTAAGTCGGTGGGCCACGCCTCGCCTCTCGGGTTGTGACGCAGGCCAATAATAGGCTGCCCGGACGGTCCGGCAAGAGAAACGTTTGAAAGGAGTGTCGCTCGAAAGCTTGTCCGGTCACGCACTTTGTCCGCTGATGTGACGGAGGGCTACGGGTAATTCGGAGCCCTTCGTCTCTCGGAACGTTATAATACCGGCCGCGAACAGCCACCGACAAACGCGTATGCGACGACTCCTCGGCCGCTGCCCCAATGGCGCGCGCTGCGTTTCGATTGTGCTAAGTGCACTCCTGAGCACGAGTGCAGCTGCGCAGTCACCGCGGCCCAACTCCACAATTCCGACGATCGAGCTCCGCCAGGGTCTGGTGATCACGCAATCCGTTCGCGTCGCTCCGCGCATCTACCAGCTTCCTGCACCGAGCTCGCACGACTCGGCGGTGATCAGAATTCGTGGTGACAGCATCACTATCGATTTTGCGGGCGCGACGATGGAAGGGACCGCCGTCGATTCGAATCCTGATATTGCGGCCGGCGTTGCGATTCGCGTGGAAGGCGGGACGAACATCCGCATACTCAACGCGCACATCCGCGGCTACAACTTCGGCATCCTCGCGCTGGGCACCCACAACCTGTCGCTCATCGACAACGATCTCAGTTACAACTGGAAGCCGAGGCTGTACAGCGTTGTCGAGCACGAAAGTCTCATCGACTGGCTCTCGTTCCACCACAACGAGAAGGACGAGTGGCTCCGATACGGCGCCGGCGCGTACCTGAGCGACGTCGAGGGCGGCGAGATCCGCGGCAACACCGTGACGCAGGGAATGAACGGGTTGATGCTGGTGCGCAGTAGCGGGCTCAGCATCTGGAACAACAACTTCTCGTTTAATTCCGGGGTAGGCATCGGCCTGTACCGATCCGGCGGCAACAGGATCTTGCACAACCGCGTCGATTACGACGTGCGCGGCTACAGTGAAGGATTTTACCGCCGCGGTCAGGACGCCGCCGATCTTCTGATCTACGAGCAGAGCTCGAAGAACATCGTCGCCTACAACTCGATGACCCACGGCGGCGACGGAGTCTTTCTCTGGGCCGGACAGAGCACGATGGACACCGGCGCCGGCGGCGCCAACGACAATCTTTTTTACGGCAACGATTTCAGCTTCGCTCCGGCGAACGGAATCGAGGCGACCTTCAGTCGCAACACGTTCATCGACAATCGAGTGGAGGGATGCGAGTACGGCATGTGGGGCGGGTACAGCTTCAACTCTGGCATCGTCGGCAATCACTTCGTCCGAAATCGCACTGCGATCGCCATCGAACACGGCCAGGACAATCTCATCGCCTGGAATACTTTCTCGAGCGATTCGACTGCGATCAGAGTGTGGGGAGATGCGATCGAGCCGTCGGGTTGGGGCTACCCGAAGCATCGCGACACGCGCAGTCGCGACTATCGGATCGAGACCAATCTCTTCACCCGCAACCGCGTCGGCGTTCGAGCAGCGAGCACGATGGGACTGAGCATCGCCAACAACTGGTTCCTGGCGGTCGATTCGTTACTGGTCGTGCGGGATTCGACCAAATACGAGCTGGTGAGAAACACTGTGAGCCCCCCCGCCCGCGCATCCTCGAGAATTCCGAAAACGCTGCGGATCCCGCCCGAATTTGCCGGTCTCGCTCCGCCATCACTAAAGAACGGATTTGTGCCCTCGAGAGAACCTGCGACATCGATGGCTCGCTGGCCACGCTCGGCCATCATTGTCGATGAATGGGGTCCGTACGACTGGCGCTCGCCGAAACTCTGGCCCGTCGACAGCTCTCGCGGATCGCCGCTTCGCCTTCGCATACTCGGTCCCGCGGGTCGATGGCGGGTGGTGGGTCAGCGCGGAATTGCTGCGCTAACGCCGACCTCCGGTCGCGTGCGCGACACCATTCTCGTTACGCCGAGGTCTGGTTCGGTCGGCGACTGGGATCTGACGCTCGAGTCCATCGGCGCCGCAACAATCTCTCCTCGCGGCGAGCGCCGCACGGCCGGTACCCCGTATCGGTTCTCGTATTCGCGCTTCGAGCCACTGATCGATTGGAGCGTGCGGTTCTACAAATGGAGCGATAGCACTCGCAATCTGCGGAAGGAGCCAGCGTCACCAGCCGCGTTCAGCACCGCTACGCCGATTCTATCTTTGAATGCGCCGCGCCTCGATTTCGAGGGATACCGCGCGCCGCGTGCGGAGGTGCCGCGGGAATTTTTTGCGCTCGAGGCGACGGGCAGTGTCGATCTCGCGCCCGGCGAGTACACTCTGCGCACCATCAGCGATGATGCAATCCGCGTCTGGGTCGATAGCGTGCTCGTCATCGACAACTGGTCGCCCCACGAGTCCGCACTTGATTTCGCTGAGCTCCGCGGCGGGCACCACGGTATTCGCGTGCAGTACTACCAGGCTGATGGGTGGTACGAGCTCAGAGTCGAGATTGTCAGAGGGAGAGATCGTTCTCCGGGATCGCCCGGGGCGCACGGGGCTGAGTAGCTGACTGGCTACTACAAACGTCAGGCTGAGAACTGCAACAGAACGGGTGCGAGGTGTCAGTGGCATAGATGCCAGGTGCGAGTTCACTACGCCCTGACTTATCGCGGTGGCGTGACAGCCACTGCTTGCGCCAGGAGTGCGCCACTTAGTGAAGTCCCGACGTCGTGAACCGGAATCTGGGATCTTAGCCACTCACACCTCGCACCCGTTCAGTTGCAGTTTTCAGCTTAGAGTTTGTAGTAGGCAGTCCTCCCGCCCATTCAGTTGCAGTTAATCTTCAAGACCTGGCCAGCGCCGCATCCAATCGCTTCAGTCCTTCTTGAAGTACGGCGGCATCCATCCCGTATCCAATCCGAAAATGGTCGGGCGCCCCGAAAAAGTGTCCCGGCACGACCAGCGTGTCGTACTCGGCGAGTAATCGCTCGACGAGATGGTCCACGTGCCCACTCCGCAGGCGAACGAATCCGACCGTTCCAGCTTCTGGTCGCACCCACGACAGTTTTGGATTTCCGTCAATAAACGCGGTGACGGTCTTCCGGTTGCGCGAAACTCTTTCGCGCTGCGATTGAAGAAGTTGTTCAGCGTGGTCGAGTACACGCGCAGCGAGTCGCTCGGTCGGGTGCGACATCGAGCTGGTGAAGAGTCCATTCAGCCGCTTCATCCGATCGGCTAGGCGAGGCTCCGCCAAAATCCAGCCCGCCCGCAACGGGCCAAGACCGTACGCCTTCGTCAGACTCCGCGTCGTCACAAACCTCGGCGAAAGATTTATCGCCGAGTGCGGCTCGTTCTTTAGGCCGTAGAGCCACTCGAGATAAACCTCGTCGACAAGTACCCGCACATCGTAGGTGTCGGCCAACGTTGCGAGACGCTCTAGCGCAGCGCTGTTAGTCAGCGCGCCGCTCGGGTTGTGAAGATTGGAGATAATCACGAGGCGCACACGCGGGGTCAGAGCTCGCTCGATCCGATCCATGTCGAGGCGATAGCCGTCTTCCTCGCGCCGCTCGAACATCCGCACATCGCACTGCAGATACTCCGGTACCATCCGGAGTGGATCGTATCCCGGTGTCTCGATCAGCACTTCGTCTCCCGGCTCGAGCACCGCCGCGCAAGCCAGGTGATTCGCCATCGACGTGCCGTGCGCGAGCACGACGCATTCCGCGCCCACGTCGTAGCGCTTAGCGATGCGCTCGAGCAGTGGCGGCCAGCCGTACTCGTTGTCAGTCACCATCGTGAAATCATCGACCGACGGCGAGACGAGGCCGACGTCCAGGGGAGGTACGCCGCTGATCGCCAGATTGTAGGTGACATAACCGTGAGCTTTCGCCCACTCGAGATAACTGCTCTCCAACGGCCGCGTGCCGCGAATGCTCGGCGGAAATGCTCTCATTTGGCGATCGCCACGACTGACAACCGATTCTGCCGCCGCCAGAAAAGAAACGCCGGAATTCCGAGCGCCATGAGCACGACACCCAGCGCAGCGTTGCGCGGACTGGACCAGATTACGCTGACTACGACGAATGCGGCGATAATGTCGAACAATGCGGGTAAGATCGGGTATCCCGGCGCGCGGTACGTGCTTGCTCCGACTGCGGCGCGCGCTGCGCCGGACACGTCGCGACGACGATAGCCAAAGACAGTCGCGACAATGAGGCCAAAAAATATCCAGTCGCCGAACACGACATAGTCGAGCAGCTGACCATACGTACCCGAGAGAACGAGCGCGATCGCCCACACCGCCTGGAGCACTATCCCTCCCGCCGGCGTGTGATAGCGGGGATGCAGCTTCGCTGCGAATCGAAAAAACAGTCCGTCCGCCGCCATCGCCTGCAGCATGCGCGGAGCGGAGAGAATTCCACTGTTCACGAACCCGATGGTCGAGACGACGATTCCCGCCGCCATCACCGCGCCGCCGATAGGACCCATCACCGCGCGCATAGTATCCGCCGCCGGTGCCAGGCTGGCGGCCAGACCATCGGCGCCGAGCACTCTGAGATACGCAACGTTGGCAAGTACGTACACGGCGACGACAACGCTGATTCCGATCGTCATCGCTTTCGGAATCGTTCGCTCAGGATCGATGATCTCGCTGGCGATGTTGTTGGAGTACTGCCAGCCGCCATAGGCGAACAGAACAGGGATGAGTGCGTAACCCAGCGCGCGGATGGTGTGAAAACCCTCAATGGACTCACCCGCGGTTTGCGCCACCGGGTGAATCGCGGTGCCGGCGAAAAAGATTCCCGCAGTTATGAGCGTCGTGAGCGCCAGCAACTTCAGAACAGTAAAGATGTTCTGAGTGATGCTGCCGGATCGCACGCCGAAATAATTGACCCCGGCCAACGCCACCAATAGGCCAGCTGCGAGCGGTTTGACGACGGCGGTGGACAACCCAAACAGATCGACAGCGTAACGGGCAAAGGTGACAGCGACAGCTGCGATGCCGCCACTATTGATGATGAACAGAAACGTCCATCCGTACATGAAGGCAGGCAGCGGCCCAAACACCTCAGTCAAATACACATAGCCGCCGCCAGCTTGTGGTCGTCGCGCCCCGAGCTCCGCGAAGTAGAGTGCGCCGACGAGCGCGACTGCGCCTCCAATCACCCAGGTTGTGAGAATGAAAGGTGCGGTGTGTACCCGCTGGGCGACGATTGCCGGATTCAGGAATATCCCGGCACCGATGATGCCACCGATGACGACCATCGTCGTATCGAACAAGCTGAGTCGGCGGATGTATTGGGTGATTGCCGGCGTCGCGACGGTCATTTCATAACGATAGCATTCATTCACTGCGACGTACAATTCAACACGTATGCTTGCCGAACAGAGTCGAATGAACGCCGACCACGCGCGTCATTATTTCCGCGAGACGTTTGCCGCAGAACCGGATGTAATCGCCTCTGCGCCGGGCAGAGTGAACGTCATTGGCGAGCACCTGGATTACAACGGCGGTCAGGTCCTTCCGATGGCAATCGATCGTCGAATCTATGTCGCAATCAAAGCGAGGCCGAGTGAGACGCTGAGCAGAGTCGTCTCGGAAAACCAGTCAGTGTCGGCCGAGTTCGACATACAAGCGATACTGCGCAGCGGACAGTGGTGGGACTACATAACCGGGATCTGTGCCGCGTTCCCATCCCGGGATGCGCGGTTGCCGCAAATCGCAGCCGTCGTCACCAGCGACCTTCCATCCGCCTCCGGCCTCAGCTCCTCGGCCGCGCTCGAGGTATCAACGTGTGTCTCGCTCGCTGCGCTCGTCGCCGACAAGAGAGCGTTGAAGGACCTGGCACTGCTTTCTTGGAATGTCGAGAATCAGTTCGTCGGCGTGGCGGTCGGAGTGATGGATCAGTTTGCGTCCGCGCTTTCCGTTGAGGGTCACGCGCTTCACGTCTGGTGCGACACTCTCGACGTAGAGCAGGTACCGATGAAAGAGGCGGTGCTGATCTTCGACACGGCTATTCCGAGATCGCTGCGCACCTCGCAGTTCAATCAGCGGCGAGAAGAGTGCGACGAGGCGTTGCGACTGCTTCGCCAACGTGATCCGGAACTGGAGAATCTCGCAGCCGCTCATCCTGACGAAGTTCGTGCCGCCCACTTGCCTGCCACGCTCGAGAAACGCGCCCTTCACGTGACAGAGGAGAATCTGCGCGTCGAAGCACTGGTAGCGGGCCTGAAGAAATCAGGATCGGTGTCGGGTGAGACGCTGTACGCATCGCACGAGTCGCTGCGAACTCAATACGAGTGCTCGACGCCAGAGCTGGATTGGTTCGTCGACAATGCGAGGAAGATTGCTGGCGTGAGAGGTGCACGGCTGACTGGCGCGGGATGGGGAGGATGCGCGATTGCCGTCGGTGATTTCGACGCGCTCAACGACGCGAAAGACGAGCTCTGCACCGCATACGAATCATCCTTCAGGCGTAAACCGAAAGTGTGGCTCACGTACGCAGCACAGGGGGTGAGGGTGGAGCTGAACAATCAATGAGTCTTACAGCGGTGACAAAGGCTTTGATTCCTTGCGGCGGGAAAGGAACGCGAATGGCAACGCTCACCGGCGGCGCGGCGAAGGAGCTGCTGCCGATTGGAGGAGTTCCAATGGTGCTGCGCGTGATGGAGGAATGCGCGGCGAGCGGGATCAACGAAGTGCTGATTGTATCAGCACCGGGAAAAGGCGATCTCGATGCTGCGGTTCGGTCAGCAGCCGGATCTCCCGGTATGCCGACGACAGTTGAAGTCGTAATTCAAGAGGAGCCGCGCGGACTCGCCGATGCCATTCGCCTGGGGAGAAGTTTCTCCAGAGGAACTCCTTTGGCGGTCGCGCTCGCCGACAACCTGTTCATCGGTGATGCGCCGGGCCTCTCGCAGCTCTGCGATGTCTATCACCGAACCGGCAAGAGCGTGGTCGCAATCGTGAAGCTCACCGCGGCGAACAAGGATCGCTACGGACCGACCCCGATTTATCCCGGCCACCCGGAGGACAACGAGTTCATCATCGAGCGCATTCCGAATAGGGGCCCGCGGGACAAGACATTCGACCTGAGGGGAGCCGCGACGGCGTTCACTGGCGTAGGGCGCTACGTGTTTCAGCCCGGCGTATTCGCGACGATCGACGAAGTGGAGGCAAAACTCCCAAGCGGGGAGGAGCTCGACGACATCCCGGTGCTGCAGCTGTTGTTGCAGCGGCACAGGCTCACTGGATGCCTCGTGCGCGGGGATTTTCTCGACGTAGGACTTCCATCGGGATACCTCGAAGCCGACGTGCGATTTGGAGCAAAACAGAACTAAGACTACCGGCTCGGGGCAAAGCAAAAACTGAAGACTACCGGCCGGGGAAAAGCAAACTGAAGACTACCGGCTGGGGGCTGTGGGCGGGGCGGCTGAGGGCTGCGGGCTAAACCGTCACGCCACTCGAAGCAGCCCGTAGCCCCGAGCCGTAAAGCCCAAAGCCCCCAGCCGGTAGTCTTCAGTTGCAGTTAGGAGGTGGACCGGGACGAAGTTGTAGGTTAACGCGCGGCGGGTGCATCACGTAGGGAAATACTTTGCTCCGACTGGCGTTTCCTTGAGGCACCGAGCGCGTTGACGCGCATCACAGTGTCGCGAACCGCGCCGCGAATGCGCTCGAATTGTCGCGCTGAGATCCAGTCCTGCGGCGCTAGCCACGAGCCGCCAACCGCGACCACGTTCTTGAGCGCGAGGTAGCTCTCGAAATTCGCGCCGGTGATTCCGCCGCTCGGATTGAATTCTACTCCGACGAATGGTCCCGCCAGAAAGTTGAGGTACGCGGTTCCACCAAGCGCTTCGATCGGCCACACCTTCATCAGAGTTATTCCCGATTCGAGCGCAGCTTCGATCTCGCTGGCAGTCGCGACTCCCGGGTAAACCGGCATGTCCCGCTCGAGACAGTAATCGACGACGGCGCGATTGAATCCCGGCGAGATCACGAAGTGTGCTCCCGCTTTCCGAGCCTGCTCGGCCTGTCTGACGTTGAGCACGGTGCCAGCTCCAGCGAACATCTCCGGCTGTTCCTGCGTGATGCGACGCAGCGCATCGAGCGCTGTCGAAGTGCGGAGAGTTATCTCGGCGATCGGTAGACCGCCATCCAGCAACGCGCTCGCCAGTGGCAGCGCGTTCTTCGCGTCGTCGATTACGATCACCGGAATGATGCGCCACCGACGAAGGGCCTGAGTGGGCATCGACTGCTGCACGTTCATCTCATCTCCAAATACGCGTACCCGATAAAAGTGCACAGGTTTCGGATAAAGGACAATTTGACCGTATATTCAGGAATCTCTCCCCCGCCCGCTGCAAGCGGCTCCATCCGAGTGGAATGACATCATCGCAACAGAGCTCGCCATTGCAGGAAAGGCCGCGCCGATTGATCGGGCCCGGCGTGATTCTGCTGGCCATCGCGCTTCTGATTCTGATCGGTTTCGGTTATTGCGCCAGCCGACTCGTGCCCGGCGCTTTGCTTGGACGCAACGAGACGAGCATCACCCACGATCTCGTGGTTCAGCAGGTGCGAGCGGTAGCAAAACTCGTCTCCAGCGAAGCCACGGTGCGCGACGTCATCGTCTACGAAAATACGTGGTACGGCTCGACGAAGCGCTCCCTGGTCGTGGTGACGGGACGACTGCTCGCCGGCATCGATCTCCGTGACAATCCGGATGTCACGATCGATCACGCAAAACGAACGATCAGAATCCGCATTCCGCCGGCGAAGCTCATCGCAGTCGAGATCAGGGACATGCGGACGTATGACGAGAGCGGCGGATTGTGGAATCCTTTCACGCGCGAAGACCGAGACGCGATTCAGCGCCAGGCGAGAGCGCAGCTCACGGCGGCGGGAAGTCAGCTCGAGCTTCTTAGACACGCGAATGAGAGCGCGATCGAGCTGCTTCGCATGTTATTGGCGAAGAATGGGTACGCCGTCGATGTGGCGCTACGGGGGACGTGAGTCAGGCGATTGTCGGAAGTTTAAGTTGCTATCCGACGTTGACCCCAAGGTTAATCACGCCGGCGTAGCCATCGGTTGTCTTCGAGGTCTGCAGCGTGAGTCCGGCCCTGTCGGTCGTCGACAGGCTGTTGTAGATCCCGTCGCTCGTGTTGCGAAGGTCGCGACTGCCGCGGGAGCTGTACGGACTCTGAGTGTAGACCGAGTCCGTCAGGCTATCGTCGAAGAAAAACTGCGACGTGAACTCGTACGTCTTCGTAGATCCCGCGAACAGTCGCAACTTGAAATGGATGTGAACGGCGCGTCCACTGTACCACCCAGGATAAATCGTCGTGAACGCTGCGACGCCGTTCGCATCCGTTATCTGATAACCACGTAGAAATTTTCGCGACGACCCGGACACATCGGAGTAGGTGCCGGTTGCGTCGCAGTGCCAGACGTCGAGATACGCGCCCGTGAGCGGCGTGCAGGCACTGTTGGCGACGCGCGACACGTTGAAGGTCAGCGCTAAGGGGATCCCTGTCGACACCGCGCCGGTGACCGGATCGGTCCGGATGTCGGAGCGATTGAGCATCTCGTCGACGAAGTACGGACCCTCGGTCAGCGCCGCCGTCAAGACGCAAGTAGCGCTACCGGTGGACGGCGTAGTTGTAGTTCCGCCGGTCGAGCTCGTATCAGTCGTATCAGTGGCGTTCGTCGCGGCAGCAGCGCAACTCGCAAGCAGCGACTGCGAGACGATGACGCTGGCGGCGCCCTTTGCCGCGAAGCCGAGCAGATCGCGCCGGCTCAGACGCGTGCGGGGCGGAATTACGATCCCGGCAACTTTGTTCGACATGCTATAGCCTCGGAGCAAGAGTGATCAGTCGCGTTTTCGTTCATCGCGTGCGCTTGATCAGAATACACTCGAGACCGCGAGAACCCTCTGCTCTTGTTTCGAACGGCACCGGGATGTTACGAATCGCACTGTC
>QHVA01000047.1 GCA_003223425.1 Gemmatimonadota bacterium | reverse complement strand
AGGCGGGCAAGCTTATCATCGTCGCCGACGATGAAGATCGCGAAAACGAGGGCGATCTCATTTGCGCCGCGGAGCTGGTAACTCCCGAGATGATCAACTTCATGATCCGCAAAGCCGGCGGATGGATTTGTCTCGCGCTTACGGGCAAGCGCGCCGACGAGCTCGAGCTCGCGCAGCAAAGTGAGATCAACAACGACGAGTACCGTACGGCTTTCACGATCAGCATCGACGCCGACGAGCGCTTCGGCGTGACGACCGGCGTAAGCGCTCAGGATCGGGCAAAAACAATTCGCGTCGCCGTAGATCCGAAGACCGTGCCGACAGATTTACGCCGGCCGGGTCACGTGCCTCCGCTTCGCGCCCGCGATGGCGGCGTCCTGCAGCGGGTAGGACACACTGAGGCAGCCGTCGATCTCGCTCGCCTCGCAGGTCTAGCCCCCGCGGGAGTGGTTTGCGAGATCCTCAACGAGGACGGATCCAGCGCCCGGCGTCCCGAGCTCGAGCGGTTCGCTCAGGAGCACGGTCTTACCTTCATAACCGTCGCGCAAGTCGTTGCCCACCGTCTGCAGACCGAGCGACTCGTCCATCGCGTGGCCGAGGCTCGACTCCCGACTGAGGGCGGAACCTGGCGTGTCGTTGGCTATCGGAACGATGTCGACAACCACGAGCACATTGCCCTCGTTTACGGTGATGTCGGCCCCGATTCCAGCGTGTTGGTGAGAATGCACTCGAAATGTCTTACCGGGGATGTCTTCCACTCTCTACGCTGCGATTGCGGTTGGCAGCTGGAGACAGCGATGAAGATGATTGCCAAGGAAGGCAAAGGCGTTGTCGTTTATCTCGATCAGGAAGGACGCGGCATCGGTCTTCTCAACAAGCTCAAGGCGTATGAGCTGCAGGATCAGGGGATCGACACCGTCGAAGCGAACGAGCGTCTCGGATTCAAGCCGGACCTCCGGAACTATGGCATTGGAGCGCAGATACTGCTGGACCTCGGCTTGAAGACGATCCGCCCGATTACAAACAATCCGCGCAAGCTGGTTGGCCTCGAAGGGTATGGGCTCACCATTGATGAGCGCGTCCCGATCATCTCCATCGCGCACGACGAAAACTCAAGCTACCTCGAGGCCAAGCGGGCTAAGCTCGGACACCTTTTCGCGTCGTAAATGGCCGAGTTTCACGGGTTGCCGAGTGGCGTCGGGCGGCGCATGGCTGTGCTCGCCAGCCGCTTTAACGAACCAATTGTAAAGAAACTCGTCGACGGCGCGCTGGAGGCACTCGTCAAGTACGGCGTCGCGTACGAGGACATCGATGTCGTGTGGGTGCCCGGAGCTTGGGAGCTACCCATCGCCGCGCGTTGGCTTCTTGCCAGCGAGCGCTACGACGGACTCGTAGCAGTCGGAGCTGTAATCCGAGGTGAGACCGCACACTTTGAATACATTGCCGGCGAAGCCTCGCGCGGGCTCGCTGCTGCCAGCGCGGAATCGGAAACTCCGGTTGGATTTGGCGTTCTTACGTGCGATTCCGACGAACAGGCTGAAGCCCGCGCTGGCGGCGCTCATGGCAACAAAGGCTGGGATGCCGCTGTAGCGACACTGGAAATGGTGGATCTGCTCAATCGGCTGGACCCTGACGATGCGGATTGAATCCCGCGCCCGTGCGCGCGCGCTTCAGGCGCTGTACGCGTGCGAGATGCGGGGCGGGGAAAACCTCGATCGCGTCGCAACCCAGGTGTGGGACGATCTCGCCGTGACGCCGGAGGAACGCAGGCTGGCCGGGGTTCTGGTGCGCGAAGTAGCAAATGCCGGCACCGAGCTGGATTCGCGACTCGCTGATCTCACCACCAACTGGCGTCTCGAGCGCCTTGGCGCGATCGAAAGATCCGTCCTCCGCCTCGGCGCCGCCGAGCTCATGAAAGGGGACACGCCACCGCGCGTTGCAATTCAGGAGGCGGTGAGACTGGCGGAAAGGTTCGGGACCTCTGCGAGCGCAAAATTCGTGAACGGCGTGCTCGATGCTTTCGCGCGACAGGCCGGCATGATCTAGTGCGCATACTCGTCCTCAACTGGCAGGATTACGCCAATCCGCAAGCGGGGGGTGCCGAGCTTCATCTCAGGGAAGTCTTCAGACGAATCGTGGCTCGCGGGCACAACGTCGATTTGCTTTGTTGCGCCTGGCCCAACGCTCCAGCGCGCGTGACTCTTGATGGTATCGACGTTCATCGAGTTGGGACCCGACACACGTATCCATTCGTCGCGAAGCGATACTACGACGAGAATCTCGCTCGCAACGACTACGACGTCGTTCTAGAGGATTTGAATAAAGTCCCGCTCTACACACCCGGCTGGAAGACACGCAAGCTTGTCGTGCTCGTGCACCATCTATTCGGAGCAACTGTATTTCGGGAAGCCTCCATACCTGTTGCTGCAGCAGTGTGGCTTTCGGAGCGACCCGTCGGTAACGTCTATCGCGGCGTTCCCTTTGAGGCCGTTAGTGTGAGCACGGCAGACGATCTGGTTGCGCGCGGCATTCCCCGCAACACGATCCGTGTGATCTACAATGGTGTGGATTCTGTGGGGCTTACACCCGATCCCGACGAGCGTTCGGGCGCGCCACTCTTCGTCTATCTCGGCCGCCTCAAGAAGTACAAGCGGGTAGACTTCGTCATCCGGGCTTTTGCTGGACTGAACGTGCCCGAAGCTGGCCTCGAGATCGCGGGAACGGGCGACTATCGCGCCAGGCTCGAACGGCTGGTAAAATCTCTCGGTCTTAGCGAAAGAGTAAAGTTTCTCGGTTTCATTTCTGAAGACGCGAAGCTTCATCTTCTTCGTCGTGGGTGGGCGTCAATCCTTGCTTCACCGAAGGAGGGGTGGGGAATCAGCAACCTCGAGGCCGCGGCGTGCGGAACTCCAGTGATTGCGGCCAACTCTCCCGGCATCCGTGAGTCTGTAATTGACGGCGAAACCGGGTTTCTTGTTCCGCAGAATGATCCGCAGGCGATGACCGCGGCGATGAGGGGATTGGTTCAGTCGCCCAATCTGGTCAACGTTCTCGGAGTGGCAGCGCGGCGATTCGCGGAAAGGTTTAGCTGGGATCGCACCGCGAACGAAACTCTGGCGCACCTGGAGGAAGTTGTCGCTCAATGACGCGTGTTAGCGCAAAACCGATGGGGTGGCGATGCCAAATCCCAAGGTAACTGTCGGAGCGCTGCTCGAGCGGCTGCGCGGCGCGTTGCAGCTGGAGGAGATCGAGCCCGGCACTGGGCACGACCGCGCGGTAGGCAATGCCGAAGTATCGAGTCCAGGACTCGTCCTCGCCGGCTACGTGAAGCGATTCTCGGCGGAGCGACTCCAGGTCCTCGGCGAAACGGAGATCACCTACCTGTCATCACTGAATCCCTTTGAAAGAAAAAAGATTCTCGACCTGTTTTTCTCCTTTCCCATCCCCGCGGTATTCGTCACGAAGGGCCAACGGTTGCCCACCGGGTTGAAGGAAAGCGCAGAAGCGAGTGGCGTTCCGCTCATTCGCACCAAGCTGAAGACAGCCGAGTTCTATCGGCGCATCAAACCGGTGCTCGAGATGGAATTCGCACCGACCGTCTCGCTGCACGGTTCCCTCGCCGATGTATTCGGCGTTGGCCTCTTCTTCACCGGCAAAAGCGGTATTGGCAAATCAGAATGCGTGCTCGATCTGGTCGAGCGCGGGCACCGTCTCGTTGCCGACGACCTCGTAATAACCAGCAAGCGCGGGAACGATGTACTCATTGGGCGCGGTCACGAAATGCAGCGTCACTACATGGAGATCCGCGGGGTGGGATTGATCGACGTCAAGGCCATCTTTGGAATTCGCGCGGTGCGCCAGCAAAAGCGTATCGAGGTTGTTGTCCAGCTCGAAGAGTGGGACCAGCACGCAGTTGTGGAGCGTACGGGCCTCGACGTCGAAAATACGACGATACTGGACGTCGAGCTGCCGCGCGTGACTGTATTCCTGAATCCGGGCAAGAACATCACCGTGGTTGCTGAAGTGATCGCTTTGAACCATCTGCTTCGCTACTCTGGAATCAATGCCGCCGAGGTATTCAACGAGCGGCTCGTTCACCGAATGAAGGCTGCTGCGGCAAACAACATTCGCGAATATCTCCAGGAAGACCATGAATGAGCAAAGGGGCGGCGGCCCGGAAAAACCGCTCGCGGTCGTCGTCGGTCACGGTGAGTTCGCGGGTGGACTTGTTTCCGCCGTCGGACAGATCTGCGGGATGGCCGACAAGCTCGTCGTCCTGTCGATGATGGGCATGACACCGGAGGACATCGAGGGCACGATTCGCGAACAGCTCACGCGAACGGGCGCCCGCGTGATTTTCACTGATCTGCCAGCAGGAAGCGCGACACTCGCGGCGCGCCGCATCCTCAAGGACGATCCCGGGATCGTCCTTGTGAGCGGGGTAAACCTTGCGACGCTGCTGGATTTTGTCTTCAGCACCGCTGCATCACCAACCGAAGCCGCGCGAGCGGCTGCCGAGAGAGGAAAGGCATCGCTGATTGTGGTCGGGCGCTGATGGGAATCCACCTCTACCGCATAGACGACCGTCTGATTCATGGCCAGGTCGTCGTCGGTTGGGGTCAGCCACTCAATATCCGTTTCCTGGTGCTGGTCGATGATCTCGTCGCCTCGAGTGACTGGGAGAAAGATCTCTATCGCATGGCCGTACCGCCCGAGATGGAGATCTACTTCGCCGATGTCGTAACCGCGATCAGGAACCACGCGCAGTACGCAAGCGATCCCCGCCCGGGAATACTCATCACCGGCGACATCTCGAGCATGCAACGGCTCGTCAGAGAAGTGAAAGCGATCGGCAGCGTCAACCTGGGTGGAATACATCACCGGGCCGGCCGCGCCGAGAAGCTTCGCTACGTTTTTCTCACGCCCGAGGAAGAGCACCAGCTCCGCGACCTCGAGGCCGCTGGGGTAGAGGTGACGGCGCAGGACGTCCCCTCGGCGCGCGCGAGGCCGCTCTCCGAAGTGCTCGAGGGAGAATCGCGATGATTCTGCTCGAGGCGCTGCCGATTGCCCTGCTGGGTGCGCTGCTCGGACTCGATGTCGTCAGCTTTCCTCAGGCTATGGTTTCGCGCCCGATCGTTGCCGCAACGCTGGCCGGGTCGCTCGTGGGCAATCCGCCGGCTGGCCTCCTCATCGGCGTCGTGCTCGAAATGATTGCGCTGGACACGCTTCCGTTCGGAGCCTCGCGGTACCCGGAATGGGGATCGGCGGCGGTCGTTGGGGGTGCACTGTTCGCGGCGCAGCCGGCAGGAATGCCTGGGGCGCTCCCCGCGTCGACGCTGGCCGCTCTGCTCACAGCGAGCATCAGCGGTTGGAGCATGGTGGTACTGAGACGCACAATTGCCGGACGTCTCGAGCGAAGTCGCGATCGGATCGAGGATGGATCGCGAGACGCCCTGCTGTCGCTGCATCTGTCGGGCATGTCACTGGACTTGTTGCGTGGCGGTCTGGTGACGCTGATCGCCATGATGATCTTTGGGTCGCTCGTGCGCGCGATCGTGGCTGTGTGGGGAAGCGATTCGGCGCCTTCGCACGCCGTCGTAGTGGTAGTCGCGGCGACTGTAGCTGGCGGAGCGCTCTGGAAGGTGTTCCACTCGGTCCGCTGGGTTCTGTGGTTCTTCTTCGGTGGTCTGCTCGGCTGGGCGGCTTTGCTGGTCACGAGATGACCGCATCGAGTGATGGCGCGGTCGGTCTGCCAGTTCGCGTGAGGTTGGCGATGTATTTCCGCCTCCTCGCGTTGCAGGGCTCATGGAATTACGAAACGCTCAATGGAACCGGAATTGGGTTCGCCATGGAACCGGCGCTGCGGTATTTGCCCGGTGGAACCGACGGAGCAGCGTATCGCGGCGCGCTGGCGCGCGAATCGCGCTACTTCAACACGCATCCGTATCTCGCTGGAGTTGCGGTCGGTGCGCTGACCCGCGCCGAGCTGGACGGTATCGAGCCAGCGAGAATCGAACGCTTTCGAACCGCGCTGGCCGGGCCGCTCGGAAGCGTCGGCGACCGACTTGTCTGGGCCAGCTGGCTGCCCTTCTGTTCGCTTGTCGGAATTGGTGTCTACGGTGTCGGCGGCTCGCCTATGGCGGTCGTTGGTACATTTCTGTTGCTCTACAACGCCGGACATTTTCTCCTTAGGGCATGGGGACTTCGGATCGGTCTTTCGCGTGGGCTCAATGTCGCCGCAGCGCTCGGGAATCCCGTGCTGCGACAGGGGCCGCAGTACATCGGATCTGCGGCAGCGCTGGTGGCTGGAGTAGCAATTCCACTTGCGCTGCAGCGAGTGGCCGGTCCGGGTCGCGCGCTCGCAGGCGCAATTATTGGCGTCGCGCTGATTGGAATTTTGCTCCTCGCGGGGCTTCGGGAGCGTGCAGAAGGGTGGCGTATCGCACTTGGCGTTCTAGCGGTCTTCGTTCTCTACTCGGTCCTGACCTGATGCCTGAGCGTGAAGTAAAGATCATTAACAAGCTGGGGATTCATGCTCGGCCTGCCGCCGAACTCGTAAAGGCGGCGGGGAAATTCAAGAGCAATATCACCATCGTTCGCGAAGATCTCGAGGTCAACGCCAAGAGCATCATGGGGGTGATGATGCTCGCCGCGGAATGTGGCGCGACAATCGTCCTCCGTGCGCTCGGTGATGATGCTGAAGAAGCCATCGACGCCCTTGCAGCGGTGATCGCCAACAAATTCGGGGAGAGTTGATGGCAAAGGGACTCGCGGGGATGCCCGCGTCGCCCGGAATCGTGGACGGGCCTGTCCACCTTCTCAGGTGGGAAGTTCCGGACGTGCGCCACCGCATAATTCCCGACGAAGCCATCGCTGGTGAGGTCGAGCGCTTCCACGCTTCGCTGGAACAGGCTAAGAAGAGGCTGCACCAGGTCCGTGCACGGGCCGAGAAGCACGCGGGCCCGGAAGAGGCCGCGATCTTTGACGTCCAGCTCTCCATCCTGGAGGACGGAGAGCTAGTCCGACAGGTTGAGGAGCTGATTCACCAGAACCTGGGCGCGGAAAAAGCGTTCGATCTCGTGCTGTTCGAGTGGCGGCAGCAGTTCGCCGGTCATTCGCGGCCGTTGCTGCGCGAGAGAGTTGGCGATCTGATCGACGTGCACATCCGCGTTCTGTCGATTTTGCTAGGTCTGCCCGACCACGATCCCGTCGATCTGCCCAAGGGATCTAACAAGATTCTGGTCACCCACGATCTCACGCCGAGTCTTACGGTGCAACTCGATCGGGACGCGATCATCGGTATCGCGACCGACGCTGGCACGCGCACCTCCCACGTCGCGATTCTCGCTCGCTCGCTTGGCTTGCCCGCTGTCGTAGGACTTCGCGAGGCGACCGAGCTGCTGAATGGTAACGAGCACGTGATCCTTGACGGCACTTCCGGCGTACTCATCATCAATCCTACGGCGGGCCAGATCAGGATCTACCGCGAGCGCCGCGCAGTGGAGGCGCTCGAGGATAAGGAGCTCCAAGCGCTTGCAGCCGCGGACTCAGTTACCCTGGACGGTCACTGGGTAACGTTGCGGGCAAACGTCGACCTGCCGGAGGAAGCTGAATTCGCCGCTCGCAGCGGTGCTGAAGGTGTGGGCCTGATGCGCACCGAGTTCCTTGTCGTGGGCCGCGCTACGATGCCCGACGAGGAGGAGCAATATCGGGCTTATCGACACGTAGTCGAGGCGTTTGGCGGACGGCCGGTGGTGATTCGCACGTTTGATGTCGGAGGCGACAAGCTGCCGGTCGGTGGCTATCCTACCGATCCAAATCCCTTCCTCGGCTGGCGCGCGATCCGAATGTGCCTGGACGAGCCAGAGCTGTTCAAGACGCAGCTCCGCGCGCTGCTCCGGGCAGCGATGCACGGCGATGTCAGAATCATGTTTCCCCTCGTCATCACCCTCGACGAAGTGAAACAGGCAAAGCATTTATTGAATGAAGCGGCCGGAGAGCTGGACGCGAGAGGAGTGCCGTACCGGCACGATCTTCCTCTTGGAGTGATGGTCGAGACGCCAGCCGCAGCACTTTCGGTGCACACGCTCGTCGATGATGTCTCGTTCTTCAGCATCGGCACCAACGATCTGGTGCAGTACACTCTCGCCGTAGATCGCGGCAGCGCAAACCTTGCCTCGCGGTTTACTCCGTTGCATCCTGCGGTTCTGACGCTGATAAAGCGAATCGTTGATGTCGGAGTCGCCCACCGCCTTGAGGTGGCCGTCTGCGGTGAGATGGCATCTCAGCCGCTCATGGCGTTTGCGCTCATCGGGCTCGGCGTGCGTTCCTTGAGCGTAGCGGGCCGGGCAGTGCCACTCGTCAAGAGAATCGTACGCGGAGTGAGCGTTGGAGTCGCCGCCGAAGCTGCGAACGCCGCGCTCGAGTCCAGAACAGCTCGCGAGGCCGAAGGCGAGTTGCGGCGGCGATTGATGGAAGCCTTCGGCGACGCTCCATTTCTGCGCGATGGGTTGCCCGACTTCGCCGAGGGAAATATCTTCGAAGGTTCCGGTGGACTGAAAGCTTCCTCGGCGCACGAATAGTACGGCGTGCGACCGTTGCCACCGATCATCCTCACATTCCCCAG
>QHVA01000046.1 GCA_003223425.1 Gemmatimonadota bacterium | reverse complement strand
CTTCCAGGCCCGCCATCCTGTTTCGAGGCCGCGCTCCATTAGTTGCCCAGCTACCATTGCAGCGCCTGCACCCACCAGCAGCCAGGTCGCCTTCCGCGAGTTGTTTTTCCGTTTCACGTTCACCGCCTTGGTCTTGGAAGAGTCAAAGAGGCAAACGCAGTGCCGCTTTTACTTTTACTCGGTATGGGTCGGAGCAACTCAAGACTGCCTGCCGCCCGCTACCCGCTGATCGCTGAAAACCGCTGTGCGCTGAAAGCGTCGGGATAGCTCTCGCCGCGGGAGGCACAGGCAAGATTCAGTTTTCGTGGCGGCACGCGATCTGTCCAATCGTGGGCGGCGGGTAGCGTTGCTAAGCTATCAGCGGGAAGCGGGCGGCAGAGTAGTTCTAAGTGGCCAGGCAGCCTAGTTCTCGGTGGCGGTACGCGAATTCTGGAGTTCCCAGCTCCGTCACCACCCCTCCCGGTGTCTCAATGAAGCGATGTGCGCGACGTGATGTCGCCCGTGCCACGCGTACTGCGCCAACAGCTGCTTTAGTGTAAATACGCGGCCGTGTTCCGGATGTCGCAGTCCACGATTGAAATCGGCGGTATCCATCGATCGAAGCAGAGCCACCCAACGCAGGTGGAGGGCATCCAGCAAGTCGAGTGAGACCGCGATCGGAACTTTCTGAGAATCGGCGAGCTCCGCCCACGCCGCCTCGTCGTACGGCTTGATCGTCGGCTCGTTCTCCGTGAGCGCGAGCTTGAAGCGCGTGTAGGCATTCAAGTGACTGTCGGGAACGTGATGGACAACCTGTTTTACAGTCCATCCGCCCGGGCGGTATCGCGTCTCGAGGTGGTCACGAGATAGACCAGCGACTGCTGATCGAAGCGCGCCTGGAGCCTCGGCAATCTGCGCAATGAGAGTCGGGTACTGCGACTCCTCGATCGGCGCATCGAAATCGAACTTTCCAACGGGATAACGAAGCTCTGTTTCCTGAATCGTCGTTGTCATGGCAGTGATGGCGAGAGGTTAGGCGATGCGCTCTGGCAGGTGGACCGCAACCTGGGAGCCGTCCGCGACGAAAGCGGATGCAGGAGCTTCTGTGAGTATACTCGCAAACGGCTCGTCGTAGAATTCCCCCAGCGCTCCCTCGAGCTCCCAGCGCGCGTCCGGCCACACGTTCCAGCGCGCGTGGTCAACGCGATATTCGATGGTGCCACCATCACGCTGCCTGGTATATCCCCACTTGCGCTCGGACAAAAACTCCTCGGTCGAGCCGACGCGCATGCTTTGCACCGCTCCGTCGACGTGAAGCGCTAAGCGGCATTGGTCGCGTGGCCCCCCAAATTGGTACTCCACACTCTGAAGCTCACCGTTGGTCTCGACGAGAGTGTGTTGCATCGGAACGCTGCGATAAGGCTCGTTGTAAGTGAGCTTCGCGACCTCCGACACCAGCGGAAGTGGAACCATCTCCCGAATGAATACTACGCCGGCGCGCGGCTCCTCTTCGACCACACGCCGCACGTAGAAGCGCAGATTCACCTCCTCGAAATTCTGATGAAAGAACGCCGGCAGGCTCAACACGTGTGTATCGAGAAAAAGAAATCCGACAAGGCTCACAAAATGGCGCCCGTCATGGTCGTCGAGCTGAGTGCCTTTGGGCAGGCTGGGACGGAGCACGCTCGGATCCACCTCGTAATTGAGCATCGCGAGGTAGCGCCATTCGGCGGTAAGGAACGTTCGCGTCACTCGCCCGGGCTTTTCGGTCGATCGGGGGCTGCGGCCACCGTATACCGGCGTTAGCCGCAGCCTTCGACCCACTTCACCTCGGGAAGGCGCCCGCCCCGAAACATCGTTACGTGCTTGCCGTCGGTCTCGAAGACGAGCGCTTTGCCGGCGCTGGCACTGTCGCCCATCACCGTCATGTAATGCCCGCCCTCGATGTACTTGTGCGGCTCGACCTTCAAGTCGTCGTCGTAGATGCTTTTGAGGCGATCCTCGCTGTCGCCGATTTTTGCGCCATCCTCGGTCGTGACCGCGCCGGTGTCGACGTCGATTCGCGCGACCTTGCCGTTCACGACCATTACGCTCACTCCTTCGGGGATTCCCGCACCAACAGCGGGAAATACGAAATCGCAGCGTGGATTCATCGTCGGGTTTTGATTGAGCAACCCCATGTTCACGGCATCATCGAGCGTCATGCCGATTTGAATCTGTCCGAGTCCGTCTTCGCTGAGAGCAAGATCGCTCACAGTATCATGTGCCGCTCCGTTAGGGCCGGTTCGTCCTTTGACCGCCTTCTCGTCGCCCCGGTTGCACGCAGACACGAATGAAGCGAGAAGCAGGATGACCGCGAACGACCCTGCTATCGAGCGTTGCCTGTTCATTATCGTCCTCCGCCGCCGGCCGCTGGCCAGCGCGCCGAGTGATTAGGTACCAACCTGATGAAATCGTTCCTGGTAGCGGGCGATCGATTCGTTGATCACGCGAGCCGCAACCTCGCTCTTCTCCCACCCGACGATCTCGACTCGCCGTCCTTCCAGATCCTTGTAGATATGAAAGAAGTGCTCCACCTCCTTCAAATAATGCTGAGAAAGATCGGCGATGTCGAAATACTCGTGGTAATACGGGTCATGACACGGCACTGCGAGGATTTTGTCGTCGGGCTCGCCGCGATCGAGCATCTTGAGAACGCCCAAAGGCCGGCAATCGATCTGGCAGCCAGGAAATGTCGGCTCCGTGATGTGGACGAGAACATCCAGCGGATCACCATCCTCGTGCAACGTGCGCGGAATGAGCCCGTAATCTCCGGGATAATGCACCGCGGAATAGAGCACGCGATCGAGACGAATCATGCCCGTTGTCTTGTCCAGCTCGTATTTGTTGCGGCTACCGGCGGGAATCTCGATCACAGCCGTTACGTTGTCGGGAGGATGAATCCCGGCTGGCAGATCATGCCACGGATTGATCACGTAGTGACGCGCTCCATCGTCCCCTTATAGACCATCGGCCCTTCATCGACGCCGAAGTTGCGTTCGGCGAGCGCGGTCACGCGCTCCATCTGGCCAGCACTCAGGTCAGGTTTTTCCGAAGCCTCTGTGAATTCCCGCAGCTGATCGAGATCGTAGATGTTCGGCAGGGTCGTCACCACCCGCGGTTCGGCGAGCAGCCACTTGAGCGCTGCCTGTCCCAGAGTCATCTCGGTCGTCAGGAAATCGAGCGTGCGAACTTTTTTCAACCCGTTCGTGAGCCAGGAGCGCGGACGATGCCGGCGATGGTCGTTGGCGGGGAATACAGTGTCCTCCGTGTATTTTCCCTCCAGCATGCCCGACGCATGTGTGACACGGATGTTGAAGCAGCAATTCGGGGCGAGCTCGTTGGCCGCATCGATTATCGCGGTGCCGGGATGCTGCTCGAGCACGTTCCAGATCATCTGAATGGTCCCGATGTCGTTCTCACGCTCGCACAGCTCGACTGCCTCGTAGAGCCAGCCAATCGCCGGTCCGAACGCGGCGCCCCAAACGCGGATCAATCCTTCCTCCTTCATTTCGCGCAACGTTTGCCAGATCGCCGCGTCACGCACTTGCTCCATCTTGACGTTGTGCAGCTGGAGCACATCGACGTGATCTGTCTCGAGTCTCTCGAGGCACCTGTCGAGCGCGAAACGCATGTAATCGCGATCGAACTTTTGCGGCAGCTCGCTCTGGCCACGACGCGAGGATTGCGCGGCATGATCGTAGATGTCGTACCCAATCTTCGTCGAATACAGCACCTGGTTCCGCTTTCCGCGAAAAGCACGCGCGAGCTGCCTCTCCCCGCGACCGTTGCCGTAGGTGTCGGCAGTGTCGAAAAAGCTGACGCCGTATTTCGAGTTCGCGACGCGCAGTAACTCCACCGCTTCGTCGTCGGTTTTCTCGCCCCACCACCCGGTAGAGAGCGTCCACGTGCCAAAGCCGACTTCGCTGGCGGTGAGATCGGTTCCGGGGAATTGCCTAAAGCGCATTTCGGATCGTTCGTGGTGGAGCGTACAAGTTAACCGCGCCACGTCCGTCGCGCCGCAAACCAAGCTGTTACTTCAGTTTGTTCACCCAGTCGGCAATTGCGGGTCCGAGCTCGGGAACGATCGGAATCGTCGGATCTATGTAGAGCTTCGCCTGCGCCAGCCGATCATCACTCAGCGCCGCTCGGAAAACGTGATTGGCCGCCGGTATGACAAACAACGTCGCCGCAGGCTGCGCTGTTTTGAGAGCACGTGCATCGCTCTCGCTGACCTGAATGTCTCGTCCGCCCTGAACGATCAGCACGGGGATCTTCACTTTCGCGATCTCGACCACCGGATCGTACTTGACCCAACTCTGCATGAAGCGACGATTCGTCGGCTGCAGCAGCGACATCAGGCCAGGGTGCACATCTCCCGGCGCTTCGCCGCGCAGATAACGCGCAAATGCGGAGTCCCACTTCACGAGCTCGGGGGGCGGGAGCTGCTTGGATAGCTGCTCGCGCAGCACCACGGTAATGGGTCTGCCCACCCCAGACATCATTACTATTCCGGCGGCCGGCGCACCCCGATTCACTGCCTGCAAAACCAGCTCGGCGCCCTCGCTGTGGCCAATCAGAATAACTTTCGAGAACCTCCTGTCCGCGACGAGTCTCCTCGCGCCGGCAATCGCGTCGGCGATGAAGTCGTCGATCGATATTGAGCTCAGGTCGATCTTCTGAAGATTGTCGCCCAGCACCCTCTTGTCGTAACGAACCGACGCGATGCCAGCCGTCGCCAGCTGCCAGGCAAGGATGGCGTAGAGATTCGAGTTGTTCTGCGCGCGCAACGGACCCGCCGAATTACCATTTCGATCCGTGGGACCCGAGCCGGCTACGATCAACGCGACTGGAATCTGATGATTGTATTTCGCGGGAACCGTAAGCGTCCCAGGCAGGGTCAGCGTTCCGCTCTGAATCGTGAATTGTGTTTCGATTACGCTCTTTGGCGGAACGGTATCGATAGCCGATGCCAAAGCCCGGGAGCGAAGCGTCGATGTGTCCACTGCCTGACCAGCGGCGGTCGCCAACGCGATCGACACGAGCAAGCTCGTCACGATCAGCGAGAACCGAAAGAATCTGAGAGTGTTCATTCAGTCGAAATTGAAGAGCGCTAACTGACAGGGCTTGCCGGCCGTTGCTCGCGTCTCCATTCGAGATACGAGTAGACCATGACGCCCGCGCTACATAGCAATATCACGGCGAAGAGAATCACGTGCGCCCACCGAGCCGAGAACAGCGCAGCCAGAATCATGACGATTCCGCCCGCGACGAAAATCCGGCCTCCGAGTCTATGCGTCTTTTCCCACACCCGATCGCTCGACAGCGTCCACGGCGTTCTGAGCCCAATGAACCAATTCGGGCGAGCACGAGGAAGGAGGTTGCCTATGACGACAAAAAGAACCCCGACGCCGATTGGAAGCACTCGCTGCAGGTTGACTGGATAACCCAGCGCGGCGCGAAGCACGACGAGGTGGAGACCAAGCATAAAGAGCATCAGCGAGATCATGATGCCTTCGAAAGCCCCGCCAAACTTGGCGTAGTTTCGGCCGCGGGGGTCAATCACCGGAAGAAATCGGAGGAGTACCCACATCCCAATCAAGAAGAGAGGGATCATCGAAACTCCCCAAAGGCGGTCACTCCATCCATTCGGATGTCCCTGAAGATCCCAGTGCGTCGCAATGCTCGGGGGCGACGCTGGATAGGTGACGGCCGAGGCAGTTATCGCGGCGACGACGATAAAGAATGGAATCCACTTACGCATTTGATCTCCGCGGGCGAAGCCACTTGATGAGATGCTCGACTACATCCTGAAACACCGTCGTATTCAGCTCATAGACGACGTGCTGTCCGTTCCGCTCAGCGAGGATCAACTCGGCGTCCTTGAGGACGCTCAGGTGGCGGGAGATCGTCGCCCAGCTGGTGCTGAACTTGTCGGCGATCTCGCCGGAGGTACGCGGTCCCGAGCGTAACAGCTCGAGAATCTCGCGCCGGGTTGGATCAGACAGCGCGCGAAAAACATCATTCATGGACAGTTAGTTAATTAGCCAATCGTCTAATTATATTCCATTCCGACGACCCGTCAAGAGGGTGATTCAGAGCTGATTTGCGGCTTCCGTGGCGAAATAGGTCACAATGAAGTCCGCGCCGGCGCGACGGATGCCGAGCAGCGATTCCATCATCACCCGATCCTTTTCGATCCAGCCGCGATCGGCTGCTGCGCAGATCATCGCGTATTCGCCACTCACCTGGTAAGCCGCGACCGGGTAACCCGTCTCGGCCTTCACGCGCGCGACGATGTCCAGATACGGACCGGCGGGCTTCACCATTACCGCATCGGCGCCTTCGTTGATGTCAGCGAGAACCTCCCGCATTGCCTCCCGCGCATTGCCGGGGTCCATCTGATACCCGCGGCGATCACCGGTCTGCGGCGCCGATTCGGCCGCTTCGCGAAAGGGACCGTAGAACGCCGAAGCGTATTTGGCGGCGTAGCTGAGGATTGACACCTGGCCAAAACCCGAACCGTCGAGAGACGATCGGATCGCCTTTACTCGGCCGTCCATCATGTCGCTCGGCGCCACGATGTCGGCGCCGGCGCGCGCATGCGAGAGCGCCGCGCGCGACAATAGCTCGAGGGTTGCATCGTTGTCGACTTCGCCGTCCCGCAGAACGCCGCAATGGCCGTGATCGGTGTACTCGCACATGCAGACGTCGGTAATCACGACGAGCTCCGGAATCTCCTGCTTCAGCGCGCGTACGGCCGTCTGCACGGCACCTTTATCGTCCCACGCCGCAGAACCAGATGCGTCTTTCGTTTCGGGCACGCCGAAGAGAATTATTCCGCCGACCCCTGCCTTGGCTGCCGCTTCCGCGTCGCGCAGCATTTCATCAACCGACGTCTGACTGACCCCCGGCATGGACTGTACTGCCCGGCGTAGCTTTTCCCCATCACGGACGAACACTGGAAGAACGAGCTGAGTGGCGGCGAGGTGGGTTTCGCGCACGAGATTTCGAAGCGCGGCGGTGCGCCGGAGCCGGCGCGCACGATACTGCGGAAATTCCGACACGCTTTACTCTGGTTGCGGAGCCGGGATTTTTGAGAGCTGACGCAGCTCGACGAGGAGGCTGCTGCCTCCGCGCGACCGGATCTCCGCAGCGAGTCCCTCACCGGTCGACTCAGGCGAGTGCATGTCGAGCAGACGTGAGCCGCGCACGATGTGCCGGCCAGTCAGATCTCCGAGCATACCATATAATGTAGGTGTGCCACTCACGTCGCTCACCAGCGCGCCGATAGGAATTTGACACCCGCCTTCGAGTGCAGTCAGGAAAGCGCGCTCAGCACGCGTCGCCGTCGATGTCGCCTCGTGATCAAGCGGACGCAGAAGATCGAGCATCTTCGAGTCGTCGCTTCGGGCCTGAATTGCGATTGCCCCCTGCCCCGCCGCTGGTAGCCACTCTGGTGGGTCAAGGAACATCGTGATACGTCGCTGCACCTCGAGGCGAATCAGCCCCGCCGCAGCGAGGATCGCCGCGTGAACGCTCCCGCTCTCCACTTTGCTCAGTCGAGTCGGAACGTTACCGCGCAGCTCCACCGGCTCGAGATCGGGCCTGCGCGCGAGCAGCTGCGCT
>QHVA01000104.1 GCA_003223425.1 Gemmatimonadota bacterium | reverse complement strand
GCGCTGTGAGGATGTCTCGTCAGCGTGAAGTGGCCGCTGCGCGCATGGCCGCCCTCGAGGAGAGCAATAGCCTGCTGCAATCACAGGCGCGCCAGCTCGAGCACCAGACCAACGAAGCCCGAGAGCTCGCGCACGAGCTTGCGCTTACCAACGAGGAGCTTCGCGCTGTCATCAGCGAGGCGAAGAAGGCGTGGGCTGCGGCAGATGCCGCCAACCGCTCGAAAGCCGAGTTCCTCACAGTCATGAGTCACGAGTTGCGCACTCCGCTCAATTCGATCGGGGGCTACGTCGATCTGCTCGAGATGGAGTTGCGCGGACCGCTCACCGACGCCCAGAAATCCGACCTGGCTCGCATCAGGCGCAGCCAGCAGCATCTGCTCGGGATCATCAACGACATTCTGAATTTCACCCGGCTCGAAGCAACCGAGGTACACTTCGACATCATCGAAGTGCCGCTTCGTCCGCTCGTCGCCGATCTCGACGCCGTAGTCAGCCCACTCGCAAACGCAAAATCCCTGGAATACGAGTGCCAGTTGCCGCCAGCGAACGTCTATGCCCGCACCGATCCGGACAAGCTACGCCAGATCATGATCAACCTCGTCTCCAACGCGGTGAAGTTCACACCAGAAGGCGGACGCATACTCGTTTCCAGCACTGCCGATGACAAATCCGTCTCGATCCATGTCGCCGACACGGGACCGGGCGTCCCTCGGGACAAGCACGAAGCGGTGTTCGAGCCTTTTGTGCAGCTCGATCGCGCTTTGACCCGCACCACCGACGGGACGGGGCTAGGGCTCGCCATCAGCCGCGGTCTGGCGCGCGGTATGGGCGGCGACGTCACCCTTCAGAGCGAGGTCGGCGCAGGGTCGACATTTACGCTGACTCTGCCGCTCGCGCCAGCCCGCGCAGCCCAGGGGCAGGACCTCGGAAATCGGGCTGATTGAACAGCAACTGAGCACATTCCGCTTGCGGCTGATCTCTCCGGAATTGCTCGGTGCAGGCGTGGCCCGATGAGCGCGTCGGTCGTCCAATAGGGAGTATCCAGCTTCCCTTCTCCGCACTCAGTTCTTGGCCAACGATCAAGCATTGACCAGCCCCGTTCGGCTCGCTGCGCTCCATAAGACGGGACTCCTCGAGACAACGACAGACTGCCGCTTCGACGCTCTCACCAGGCTTGCGTCCGAGATTCTGGCGGTTCCAACGGTCCTGATCTCGCTCGTCGACGCGGATCGGCAGTACTTCAAGAGCGTAGCCGGCGAAGTCGGCGTGATTTCAACCGGCTGGAACCCTCTCGAAGCTTCGTTCTGTCAGGATGTGGTGGGCACCAGAATGCCGGTCGTGATCGCGGATGCCTGGAATGAACCCGCTTTTGCCGAGCGCGGGCCCAAGGCCCGAGCTTACGCCGGCGTCCCGCTCATAACGGAAGACGGTCACGTGCTCGGCGCGCTCTGCGCGCTCGATGAGCACCCCAGGGACTGGAGCCGACGCGCTGTCGACGTTCTCACTGCGCTGGCTGCGGCTGTGATGTCCGAGATACAGCGGCGAATCGCGGAGCGCGCCGCACGCGACACTCAGCTGCGTCTGGTTGCCGAACGGACTCTCGCCCACGCCGTTCAGCAGCAGATGCCTGTCGGTGTAGTGGTGGCTGAAGTTCCATCGGGTCGCCTTGTTTCGGTGAACGCCCAGATGACGGAAATATTCCGAACTGCGTTCAAACCAGCCGCTGATCTGAACGGCTACACCGAATGGGTCGGTTTCCGCGAAGATGGCAAGCAGTACTCCGCGCTCGATTGGCCGCTGGCGCGAACAGTCATCACGAAAGAGCGGGTGCGTGGCGAGGAAATTCGCGTCCGCCGCGGAGATGGCACCGACGGCTTCATCCGAATGAGCTCAGCACCAGTGCTGGACGCGGAGGGAAACACCGTCGCCGCAGTGGCTATTGTTGTGGACGTCAGTGATCAGCGAAAGGCTGAGCGGGCCATGCGCGCGACCGATGAGCGGTTCCGCTTCGTGGCGCAAGCGACGAACGACGTCATCTGGGATTGGGACCTTCAGACAAACTCCCTGGTCTGGAACGATTCGGTCGAAACGGTCTTCGGGCACAAACAGAACAAGATCTATCCCGAGATCCAGTGGTGGCACGATCACATCCATCCGGAGGATCGCGACAGAGTAGTCGCCGGAATTCACGCGGTGCTGGATCAAGGCGGCACCAGTTGGAGCGACCACTATCGGTACCGCCGCGGTGATGGCACTTACGCGAACGTGATGGATCGCGGCTATATCGCCCGCGACAGTAGCGGTGCTGCGATTCGCGTGATTGGAGCCATGACGGATGTGACGGAGCGATCACGCTCAGAGGCTGCGATCAGGTTCCAGGCTCAGCTGCTCAATGCCGTGCAGCAGGCTGTGGTCGCAACCGACCCCGAAGGCATCGTGATCTTCTGGAACGATTTCGCGGAAAGACTCTATGGCTGGCCGGCGGTGGAAGCGGTTGGAAAATCCATTCAGGAGCTGACACCAGCTCCATTCCTGCGCGAACATGGCGGCGAGATCGGTCAGCGTGGTGCTCTCGGAGAAAGCTGGACCGGCGAATTCCTGGTGCAGGGAAAATCGGGGAAGGCCTTCCCCGCACTCCTTACCACATCGCCTGTACGCGACCAGCAGGGAACGGTGCTCGGATATGTTCGTGTCTCCATTGATCTCACCGAGCGGCGCAATCTCGAGGAGCAGTTCCGCCAGTCACAGAAAATGGATGCTGTCGGTCGACTCGCCGGTGGAATCGCGCACGACTTCAACAACCTCCTCACGGTGATCCGGCTCAATACCGAGATTATCATGGAGGGCTTCGACCCCACTGACCCGCGCAGCGAAGACGTCAAACAGATCAGGAGCGCAGCCGAGCGTGCGTCGTCGTTGACCAGACAGCTGCTCGCTTTCAGCCGCAAGCAAATTCTGCAGCCGCGAGTGCTGAACATGAACAACGTTGTCGGCAGCGTAGAGCCAATGCTTCGTCGGCTCATCGGCGAGGACGTCACTATCGTTTCGAGCTGCACCGCGCGGGGCTACGTCGTCGCGGATCCTGGCCAGATCGAGCAGATCCTCGTCAACCTCGTCGTGAACGCGCGCGATGCCATGCCCCAGGGCGGCACGATCAGCATCGAAACGAGGAACACCGAGCTGGATGAGAACTACACCAGCGAGCACGCCCCAGTCGTTACCGGCCGCTACGTGATGCTGGCGGTTGGCGACACTGGCGTCGGAATGACGAGAGAAACCAGGGAGCACGCCTTCGATCCGTTCTTCACTACCAAGGACGCGGGAAAGGGAACGGGGCTCGGTTTGGCAACGGTGTACGGAATCGTAAAGCAATCCGGCGGATACGTCTGGATTTACAGCGAGCCAGGGAAAGGAACTACCCTCAAGCTGTATTTCCCGGAAGTGAGTGCGGCTGCCGCTTTTAAAACGGAAGAATACAAAGTCACTGCCAAGGAAGCGACACGAGGATCGGAGACGATTCTTCTGGTTGAAGACGAAGAAGCAGTGCGCGGTCTCACGTCGCGAATTCTCGAGAAGCAGGGTTACCGCGTCATCGTGGCGCAACACGGCCGCGAAGCAATGGACATCGCAACCAAGGAAGAGGGCAGAATCGATCTCGTGCTCACCGATATCGTAATGCCCGGGATGAATGGCCGAGGTTTGGTGGAGCGTCTGGCGGGCATTCGCCCTCGGATCAAGTCGCTGTACATGTCCGGCTACACCGACGACGACATCATCCGTCGCGGATTCATCGAGCCCTCGAAGAGTTTTCTGCAAAAGCCCTTCACGTCGGACGCACTGCTACAGACCGTGAGAAAGGTTCTGGACGAAGGCTGAACCAAGGCGTCGCACAGCCCGCTTGCGACGACACCGAGACGCGCGGGCAGTTGAGCGCGTCTGTTCTGGTCGGTATATAGCATCATGGATTCGAAGGGTTACGCAACCGTGGCTACCCTTGTCGTCACGGCAGCAATCCCGTTTCACAATGTGCAGGCGCAGGATACCGCGGCGACTCGCCTCGAGCCGGTGGTTGTCGAGGTCGGACGCGGAGCCCACAGATCTCTGCTGCGACTTCCCTTCGCAGTCACCGCCCAGACTCCGGATTCAATGCGGCCGGGCCAGCGACACCTGTCGCTCGACGAAACGCTTTGGCTCATTCCAGGCTTGTCAGTCTCGAACAGGAACAATCCATCGCAGGATCCGCGGATTTCCATTCGTGGCTTCGGGGCGCGGTCCGCATTCGGTGTCCGAGGCATCAGGGTACTTCGCGATGGGATTCCGCTGACGCTACCTGACGGGCAGACGCCGGTCGATTATCTGGACCTCGAATCCGTCGGTCGTGTGGAGGTAATGCGAGGAAGCGCTTCGTCTCTCTATGGAAATGCTGGCGGCGGTGTCGTCGATATCCGAACAAGCGAGCCGTTGCCCGTTCCGGTCTCAGGGGCAGTTCGCTTTTGGACAGGCGCTTACGGTACGCGCCGCCTCGTCGCAAAGACGGCCGGAGCGGCCGATGGATTTGGATACCAGGCTAATGCTGTCCGGACCGAGAGCGACGGGTACCGCGACTATTCGCGACAGCGTACGAACAACGGATTCGCGCGCGTGTCCTACGACAATGAGGAGGGATCTTACGCGCTCGAATGGCTCGGAGTAAACACTCCCGTGGCCGAGAACCCGGGTGCAATTACCCGAGCGCAGTTCGACCTGGATCCGCGAATGGCCGACCCGCTGTCCGTGAGAAAGAGCGCACGCAAGGCGGTAACTCAGTCGCAGTTCGGCCTGACGACACGTCGCACCGGAAGCCGCGGCGAGATTGAGGCGTCGGGATATGTCGGCACCCGGACACTGGACAACCCGCTCACGTTCGCCATTGTGGATCTTGGCCGCACGATGTCGGGCGGAAATGTGCGCGCCACCACCCCCTTCTCCCTGCTCGCCACCGACCAGAGGTTCACCGTCGGAACGGAAGTACAGCTGCAAAACGATTTGCGCCGCAATTTCACCAACTGCAACAACATCCCTCGGCCAACAACTCCGACAGCAACCTGTCCAGACACTGGTGTGGAGCGTGGTACGCTGACGCTCGATCAACGCGAAATCGTTTCGTCCGTCGGGTCATACGTGCGCGACGAGTTGGATCTCGGAGAGCGGTTCACCTTCACTGCGTCCGCTCGCGCGGACGCGGTGCGTTTTCGTGTCAAGGATAGACTGATAAGCGCTACAAACCCCGACGATTCAGGGCGACGGCTGCTCGATGCGATCAGCCCGATGGTTGGTTTGCTGGTTCTGTTGTCCGATTCGCACAGCGCTTACGCAAACATCTCGTCTGCGTTCGAGACGCCCACCGCTACCGAGCTGGGAAACCAGCCGAGTGGTGCAGCCGGAATTAACCGGGACCTCAAGCCGCAACGATCGACTACTTATGAGCTCGGGTTCAAGGGCGTTGGGACAAGTGGCCTGCAATACAATGCAGCGCTGTTCGCCACTGCCGTTCACGACGAGCTGATTCCATTCGACATTCCGGCCGGTGGAGGCCGACGATATTTCCGCAACGCTGGTCGCACTTCTCGTCGCGGCCTCGAGCTCGGTTTGGGAGCAGTTATTTGGCAGCTCGAGATCGGGGGGGCATACACCTACGCGAACTACCGCTTCGTCGATTTCACGGTGGACACTGCACACTACGCTGGAAATCGAATTCCCGGCATTCCTCGACAGGCGTTCCAGGCGAGCGCGGCGTTGCACAACCCGCTCGCGACGCTGGTGATGGAGACAACGCTCGCCGATAGGATGTTCGTCAACGATGCCAACTCGGAAAGCTCTCCCGGTTATGGGATTGTCAACGCGAGAATCATCAGCGGCGCGGCACTGGGAGTTTCATCCGCGGAACTGACAATGGGCGTGCAGAACCTTTTCGACAAACGTTGGGTTTCCTCGGTCAGTGTGAACGCGGCTGGCGGCAAGTTCTACGAGCCCGGCTCTCAGCGCTCGCTTTACCTCGGATTGAGCCTGCTCGGCGCGCCGAAGTCTTCGCGCTGACCCGTCTACTGTTTTCTCAGCTCGATGCTGCCGTTCACGCTGCTTGCTCTGATGTCGCGCCCGCCGTTGCCAATCCTACCCGATGCGTGACGCGGGCCCCAGCGGCCAGATATCGTCAGTGGGAAGTCGCTGTCGATTCCACCATGCACAGTGTCGAATCGGAAGTTGGCGTCGAAGCGAGCCGGAACGTAGATCGATACCGATCCGTTGACTGTCTTGAAGTCCATGTCATCGTCGCCCTGCAGCGAAGCCATCCGCGCATCGACGTTTCCGTTGACCGTCTCGGCGGTTACAGGCCCGACGGCGGTGTTGACATCGACCGCGCCGTTGACCGTCGTCGCGCGAACCGGGCCGTTGGCGTTGCGAACGGTGACACCGCCGTTCACGGTGTTAGCGCGAACTTCTGCTCCGACATCGCGCACTGAGACGCCTCCGTTGACGGAGTGAGCGCCGACTTTGACGCCGCGAGGTACTCGCACGGTGAACTTCACGCTCGAGTGATTCTCGTTGTGATCGTTGTGTCGATACTGCTGCATGTCGCCGTCCTCGCAGCGCGAATTGTTGTTCCAGATTGCGCAGATCGTCACGTTGCCGCCCGCCGGGACTACCTCGTAGTGGATGTCGTCCATTTCGCGGCCATTCGACCGCTTCTCCGCAACCAGATGAACCATGTTGTCCGGGCTCGGCGTGAACTCCACCGTGCCATTCAGGTTGAAGACATGCATCCATCGACCAGATTCGACCCGACCGTCCCAGCGCCATACATCCGAATCCCGCCCGTACTGTTGCTGCGCACCACCGATCACCGGCGCGGCGAACAGGAAAGCGAGAATCGCCAGTAGTTTCGTTCTATTCATCCTCTCTCCGGGTGGTTGAACCGCTGTTGATCACAATACGTCCGCTGAAAGTCTGCGCCGTAACTCGTGCTCTGCCGTCGCCGATTGTGAATTCCACGCGACCTTCCCTTCGCCTGCTGCTAGGTGGGAGCGTGATCGGGAAATCCGTCGATAGGTCGCCACTGAAGGTCTCGACGCTGAACTGCGCGCCCGCGCCGCGAGGAATATCCAGCCGCAGCGTTCCGGAATGCGATTCGAAACTATACCTGCCTGACGGCTCGATAGTGCCTGCGTAGGTGACATCCCCGCTGACAGTCTCAGTGCGAACATCCTTGGACTGAATGCCCACGAGGTGGATGCTGCCGCTCACTGAGCTCGCCTCGACGTTGCCGGAGACATTCTCAGCGCGCAGCTCTCCGCTGACAGTCTCGGTCCGCAGATTTCCGTTGACCTGTCCGACATGGACATCTCCTGAAACGGCTTCCGCACTGACTGTGCGCAGGCCATCGGTCACATCGACGTTGCCGCTGACGCTCGATGCCTCGATCTCGCCCTGCGAGCCCTTTGCCGTAACGTCTCCCGATACTGCTTCCAGAATCAGTCGTGAACCGCGCGGAACTGACACATCATAGCGGGCGTCACCAACGTTGTTATGCCTGCGGCCTCTCCGACCGGACCCGTCGTTGTCTTCCACACTCAGGCTGACTCTCGACGAGTTCGCACTGAACTGCAGATACCCGCTCTCGACTGAGGCCGAGATCTTCACATCGGGACGATCCCATCCGGTCACGCGAATGCGCCCGGAGATGAGTGAGAGATCGATTGCGCCGCCGCGGTCCAGTCTGACCGTAGTGTCTATCTGGGTGCGGCCGCGCTCGTCCTGCGCCTTCGCCGAAAGCGGAAACGCCGCCACCACTGCTGCAATCGCGAGGACTCGCGAAGGATTCATT
>QHVA01000103.1 GCA_003223425.1 Gemmatimonadota bacterium | reverse complement strand
GAAGAGGGGTCGCGGGGCGGCTGAGAGCGATTGTCGCCGGGGGGATTTTACTCGGTCCGGCGCTGCTTTTTGCGCAGCAGGCGCCAACCACTCCCAGTCATCCAGAAGTAGTCAATCTCACGCTCAAGGGCGTGAAGTCGGTCAAGCAGAGCGAGCTGCTCTCGAACATTTACACGACGGCGTCGTACTGCAACAGCTTCATCCTCAAGCCGTTCTGCTGGATCAGTCACGCGAAGTATTTCTTCACGAAGAAGTATCTCGACCGGCAGGAGCTGGGGCGCGATCTGCTGCGCATTCGCGTCTTCTACTGGAAGCGGGGGTATCGCGAGACTGAAGTCGACACGGTGGTAGTAAATCGAGGGCACGACAAAGTCGGCGTGACTTTCTTCATCAAGGAAGGTCCGCCAAATCTTGTTTCAGACATCATCGTGAACCAACCGACGCCGACGCTGCTCTCGCAGCGGGAGATCAACAAGCGCGTGGTGCTGAGCAAGAACTCACCGCTCAACATGATCCGACTCGACTCCTCGCGGGTTTTCCTGCAGACGAGGCTCTTCGACAAGGGCTATGCAGATGCGGCGGTGGATACCGCAATCGTACTGGACTCAGCATCGCGCACGGCGCTGGTGAGATTCACGCTCAATCCAAAATACAAAACCACTGTCGAAGACATCGTCGTCAACGGCAACGATGACGTAAGCACACGCACGATCCTCAAGTCCCTCACCTTCCACATCGGCGACATCTTCAAGCGCTCGGAGATGCTGCGCAGCCAGAGAGCCCTCTACGAATCGAATCTTTTCCGACGCGCTGCCATCGAGCCCCGCCCGCCAATCGACATCGCCACTCCCGATTCGGCGAAAGTCGTCGTTGTAACCGTGCAGGAATCACCGTCGCGAGAGGCACGCGTGAGTGCTGGATTCAACACGATCGACTTCTTCCAGGTCGAGAGCCGGGTCACGGATTACAACTTCTTCGGCAGTGCCCGGCGTCTGGACGTGCAGGGAGTGGTAGGAAATCTTTTCGCGCGCTCGCTTAACGGTCGCGGGATCTTCCGCAACGCTTCTGTTCCACAAACCAGTGCGCTTGCTCGTTACTTCGTTCCGACCTACAACGCGAGTATCGATCTCACCCAGCCCTGGTTTGGATCGCCGCACAACAGTCTGGGCATCAGCCTGTTCACGCATCGTCGAAGTGCGCCCGGCATCTACGTCGATCGCGGATACGGGACGAGTCTCAGCTTCACGCGGGAGCTGGCCGAGCGCGCGCCGACCAGCATCAACTACAGGTTCGAGATCAGCAAGCTTGACGCAGGCGACGTTTACTTCTGCCTCAACTTCGGGGTGTGTGATCAACCAACTCTCGAATCGTTGCGCGGAAATCGGAAGTTGTCGCCGTTGACGATTACCTCCTCGATTGATCGAACTAACGATCCTTTTTCTCCGAACACGGGCTTCCGCGCCAACGGAAGCATCGAGCACGCGTCGACATTCACAGTCTCCGATTTCCGGTACAATCGCGCGACTGCCGATGGAGCGGCGTTCTATCAGGTGCGAAAGCGCGGTGCCATTGGTGCACACGCGCGCGTCGGTTGGGTGCGCTCACTCGGCAGCACTGCGCAGGCGGTCGGCATAGCAGCCTCGGTTGGCAACGGGGTCCTTCATCCGAGGAAAAGGTTCTACGCCGGCGGATCGCACTCGGTGCGCGGCTTCGGGGAGAACCAGCTCGGGCCGCGCGTGCTGACGGTGCCGATTGGAGTGCTGCAGACTCACGACAGCTCGAACGTGGCGTGTCTCACCGGGGCCGACGTCACAATGTGCGATCCTAACGCGCCGAGACTAAAGGATCGTGACTTCGAACCGCGACCCCTGGGTGGAAATTTCGTGATGGAGGGGAGTGTCGAAGCCCGTTTCCCCGTATGGGGAGAGTTAATAGGCGCAGCTTTCATCGACGCCGGAATGGTGAGCCAGAGGACGAGTCCTGACCTTCCCCGCCGCAAGGGGGCCGTAACTCCTGGTTTCGGGGTCCGCTACCGCTCACCTGTAGGCCCAATCCGTGCCGATATAGGGATCGCTCCGGCGTCCAGTGAATCCCTGCCGGTGGTAACCGAAAACATCGTGAATGGCCAGAAGACGCTCGTCAGACTACAGCAGCGCCGAGTCTATGCTCCCGCCAGAGGGGGTGGCTTCCTCAATCGCATGGTCCTTCACCTGTCCATCGGCGAAGCGTTCTAATGCGTAGGTGGTGGGTGCGCCTTATCGCGGCACTCGTGGTCGTGGTGCTGCTTTTATTTGGCGCAGCCCTGCTCGTCACCAACAGCAATTGGGGCCGCGAGCGCGTCCGTCGCTACATCGAAGGGCTGGTACAGAGAAACAGTCACGGCCTTGTTCACATCGGGAAAGTTACCGGAGATCTTCTGCGCGGATTCACGCTGCACGATGTCGTGATCACCGACAGCGCGCACGCGCCTTTCATCAAAGCGGACGAGATGTGGGCGCGCTACAGTCTGACCACGCTGCGCGGAAAGAGAATTGATTTCCGCGAAGTGAAGCTGGTGCGGCCGATCATCGTGATCGACAAGCAGCCGGGCGGAAAATGGAATTACGATCGCATCTTTCCGCGCGACACGACGACGCCGGCAGGCCCACGCAAAACCGGATGGGGGACGTGGATTCGTTTTAGCGACGTGACAGTCGTACAGGGTGACTTGACCGTGCGCTCTCCATGGGAGCCCGATCCGCACAAAAGCGCTGCTGAGCAGAAGGACGTGGTGCGTCGCGCGCTGGGGCCGGATGAAAGGTTGAAGGTTTTCCGGGTCGCGAACGGATATCAAAAAGAATTCGCTTTCCACAAAATCAACGGAATTTTTCCGCTGGTGCGGCTCGAAGATCCGGCCTACAAGAACCGTCGCATCGATGTGGCGGCGCTCTCGATGATAGCGGCGCCATTCCGTCCGCCGGTCGCAGACGTGCGCGGACTCACCGGCTCGTTTGACTTCACCGGCGATTCGCTCTGGTGGAAGGGTGCGCGCGTCGCCTTCCCGCAGACGAAAGCTGCCGGCGACGGGAAATACTACATCTATAACGCCGATCTGCACCTTCGACTTCACGGGGATCCGGTAAATCCTGCCGACATTCGCTGGGCGTGGGTTCGATTGCCCGAGCAGGGATCCGGCAAGCTCGATTTCGGTCTCGATTGGACCGGCAACAAGAGCGTGTATCTCGCCCGCAATATGGATGTGGCAATGGTCCACTCCCACGTCGCCGGTCAGATAGAGGCGACGGTGACCGATACGATCGCTTATCGCGGCGCAGATCTTCGCTTCTCCAATCTCGACACCCGCCTGCTGACGCAGCTCTTTCCAGCAATGAAGTTCCCTCGCCCGCTCACACTTGCTGGTACAGCGAAATTCGACGGCGGACAACACGCGCTGAGAGTCAACAGCGATGTAGTGGTCGACGACAGACTGTCGGGGCGAAGTCATATCGTTGCGACCGGGGTGATGGGACTGGCGAACGGCGTATTCACCGCGCGCGACCTGCACACGCGCATGCTGCCGCTGCAAACGGGCCTCATGAAGGCTATCGCGCCGAAGCTCTTTCTAAACGGTGCGCTGAGTGGGACCGCGACACTGAATGGCTCGAGCGCGGCGATCATGACGGCGGTGGGAGACGTCACGCATGTCGACCGTGGCGCCGTATCCCATGGTACCGGTCGCTTCGCCTTCCGACCGCGAGGTTTGCTGTGGGTCGATATGGATATGCAGATGCATCCGCTGTCGCTCGTCACCGTCGGCCGCTTCTCGGCACCGAGTCTTGGCTTGCGTGGAGTGGCGACGGGTCCGCTTCATCTGAGAGGTAACATCAACAATATGGCGATCAACACGCAGATGACGATCGCCAGCGGTGGCTTCGTCGACGTGCGTGGTACGATGGATCTCGCCAGCAGAGTGACCGGGTACAACCTCGAGTTCAATACCAGGTCGCTCAACGTGCACACGATTGTGGCACGAATGCCATCGACGGTGATCACCGCGGTTGGCTCGGCGCGCGGCCGAGGATTTGATCCAGCGACGATGCAGGCACAGCTGGTGGCGGACGTTGCTACTTCGCGCATCGATACTGTGAACGTCAACAGCGCGAAAGTCAGAGTGGCGATCGCCAGTGGAATCGCGCGCTTCGATACTCTGGCGGTGGATCTGCCGCAGGGGATTGTCGAGGCGAAGGGGACGTTTGGTCTCACCACGTCCCGCACTGGAACGCTGACGTATCACGTCGCGATCGACTCGCTCGCACACTTCGCCGGCCTCATCTCGAAGGACACGAGCACAATAAGACCTCGGCCGGGAATATTGGCGGGACGAGTCGCCAGAGCGAACGCGGACTCGTCGCGCATCGCGCGGGCAACGGAGGTTGAGCGCGCCGCGACGGGGATGGCACTGCCACGCACTGTGGTCGATACACCGACGGCGCTGCACAGGAACGACGTCTCCGGATCGCTGCGCGCCGACGGAGTGGCGACTGGTAACATCAAGAACTTCAGTCTCAAAGGAACTGCATCGGGCGCCAACGTCGTCGCGCGTGGCAATTCCGTCGGCGCTTTCACCGCCGATTACGATTGGATCAACGCGCGCACGCCGCAATCGCAGGTGAGCGTCAGCGCGCAGGCGCGAGCTGTGCGCGCGGCTGGCTTCGATCTCGACAGCGTCGGCGCTAAGCTCACGTACCACAAACCGAATGGCACGCTGCAGGTCGTTGTCAATCAGGACAACCAGCGAACCTACAGCGCTGATGCAGCGTTCACGCTCAACAGGATTCGAAACGAGCTTCAACTGCACGCTCTGAAGCTTCAGTTCGACACCAGCGTCTGGTCGAGCACGCGTGTCGCTTCGCTGCACTGGGGACAGGCAGGCGTGGACGTCGATAGCCTGGAGCTCCGCAATGGAGCGAATGGTCGCATGTTCGTCAACGGATTCATTCCCAAGCAGGGTAACGCGAATCTCGACGTCGCTGTCGATAATCTCGATGTCGGCGACGTAATCGCTCTCACCCAGAGCGATATCAACGCGAAGGGACTGGTGATGCTCAACATTCACGCGACGGGGACGCTCGCCAATCCGCAGTTCAAGGGAGTGTTCGGCGCGACGGATCTGCTCTACAACGGCACTACTGTTCCCGAAGTGCACGGCAACGTCGAGTACGCGAACCAGACTTTGACGGGGAAAGCCGAGGCAATGCGAGAGGGCAAGCAGCCATTTCTGGTCGCTGAGGGAACGGTGCCGATCAATCTCGCGATCACAGGTGTGACTGGATCGCGGTTCCCGGCCGACAGGCAAATCGCGCTCAACATCACTGCCGACAGTTTGCCGCTCGATCTCGTACCGACTGTCTTCAGTAACTACGTCTCGAATCTCAAAGGGCGAGTGAGCAGCTCGTTCAAACTCGGAGGCAGTCTCAATCATCCGCAGCTGACTGGTCAATTCTCGCTGCACGAGGGACAGGCGCGAGTAGTGCTGGCGGGAATAACACTCAATCAGATCGAAGCTTCGATTCGGATGCTGGGTGACACGGTGGTGATCGATTCGATCGCCGCTAACAACAAGGGTCGAATCCTGGTGACGGGCGGCATCGGACTCAAATCACTGACGGCGCCCAGCTTCGATCTCAAGCTCTTTACGAACAACGCCGAGGTGATGCACAACGATCGAGGGCGGCTGGTGGTGAGCGCGAATCTGGCGATGAATGGGCCATTCAAGGACGCGCACGTTACCGGTAACGTGCGCCTTCGTGAGGGAGTCGTCTGGATCCCACCGTCGGAGAACAAGAATCTCGTCGGCGCCGGGGATCCCGCGTTGTTCAGCGTCCTCGACACGGCGGTAATGTCTTCTCGCGAGCTCTTCCCTTCGCAATCTCCCTTGCTCGCCAACTTGCGCATGGACGTGAATCTGCGTGTGGATCGCGACGTCTTCGTGCGCTCGCGCGAGGCCAATGTCGAGGTGTACACCGACGACGCGCTCGCCGTGCACGTGAACCGCGCCAAGGAGACGCTGGTGATCGACGGAGTGCTGCTCACCGAGCGCGGCGAATACACCTTCATGACTCGTCGTTTCAACATCAAGCGTGGCTCGGCGACGTTCATCAATTCGACGGAGATGAATCCGACGCTGCAGGGAACGGCGGAGTATGAGGTTAGGCAGCCAAGCCGCGAAGCCATCAACATTCAGATCGTGGTGGGCGGAACGCTGAACACGCCGAATATTTCACTGACGAGCGACGCGCAGCCGCCGATTACGCAGAGCGATTTGTTGAGTTATCTGGCGTTCGGTCAATCATCGAGCTCGCTGTTGCAGCTGGAGGGAACTGGTCTTACGAACGGCGGTAGCGGCCAGAACGTGGTCGGCGCTGGCGCAGCACTCGCCAGCAAGCAGCTGGCGGGCGTTGCGCTCGGCGTGGCCGCCGATCAGTTCGCCGGTGAAGCAGCGCGCTCGCTCGGTGCCGATGTCTTCACGATCACCCCAGCCGATGTGCAAACCGACGTCGGCAACTTTTTACGCGCGACACAATTCGAGTTCGGGAAGTACATCAAGTCACACACATTCGTGGCGATGAAGTCTCCTTTGGATCCCAAAGCTCTCCAGCGGCCCGGTGTGCAGGTTGTGCACCGCTTTGGCGGACTGCGCGGGTATCGTCTGGAGACCGGTGTCGACACGCGGTATATCCTGCGCGAGCCGAGTCTGGCGCGGGATCAGAACGTCGCGACGACGAGCGCGTTCGGGGCGTTCCTCATTAGGGAGTGGCGCTTCTAGGACTGGAACTGCAACTACAAATACGCTGCTGCCGCGTAGTTACAGTTACCGATCGACTATACGCCCGCGATCCTTCTCTTGTATTCCTCGAGAGCGGCGTTGAGACGCTCTCGAGCGGTGGTGTCACCCGGAATATTGTGCGACGGATGGATGTACAGCTTGACGCCGCGCTCAGTCAACATCTCGGCGACCGTCGTGATCGTCATCCACACCACCGCGACGAACGCCATCGTCGACACCGGACCAACTTTGTCGACGTGATGCTTGAGAGCAACTGTCGAGTCGCCAGCTGGAACGCGCGTGTCGATCACGACGTCGGCGATCTCGAACAGTGTCCGGCCTGAGGGATGACGCGACACGGAGCTCTCTCCCGCGGATCCGGTCGCGACGACCTGCATCCCAAGTTCTTTCGCGCGCAGTGCTATATCGATGTTGACGTTGTTGATGCCGGTATGCGAGAAGATCCACATCGTGTCCCGCGGATCGAAAGAGTAGCTCTTCATAATGGCGTTGCCATATCCCTCGGCGCGCTCGAGAAAGAGGAATTGGTGAATTCCCATCTCGCCCGTAATGCGGGTGAAGAAAGTCAGCGGTAGCTCGATCATCGGATGAAAGCCGACGAAGCCACCAATGCGCGGGTACATCTCCTCGACCGGGATTGTCGCGTGCCCGCATCCGAAAGTGTGCACCCACCTCTCGGCGGCGATCGAATCAGCCATCAGCTCGGCGGCCCGCTGAATCGCAGACAGCTGAGAATTCTCTATGTCATCCAACACTGCACGCGTGGCCGCGAGCCAATTCTTGCTCAATGTCATGATGTCGATGAAGGTTGCCGCTGCTTGCGCGATAACGCGCCGAGGAGTGCAGCCTGGATCAGGAGAGCCACTGGTACGATTACAAAGGAATGTCGCATTCCGTAACGCGTTCCGAGCATACCCGCGGTGTATGGAATCAGCATGCCGCCGCACAACGCCATCGCGATGGCGACGCTGAAGGCAGTGCCGGAGAGGCTCGCAAAACGGTCACCAACGAATCCGAGCACGGTAGGAAACATCGCTGCGAACCCGACGCCGAGCATGAATACTCCAGCAGCGGCGAGACCCACGCTGTGAGTCGTGAGCAATAGCACTGCACCGCCGAAGGCGATTGCCAGGCAGGTATACAACACAGTTAACGCCGCCGTTCGACGGAGGATGTAGCCGAGGGCGAAGCGTGCGAGCGTCATCCCCGTCCAGTAAAGCGACAGGATAAGGAGTGCGTTCCGCGCGGGGGTGGCCAGCTCCTCGGTAACGAATGTGGATGTCCAGCCACCGACCGTGATC
>QHVA01000102.1 GCA_003223425.1 Gemmatimonadota bacterium | reverse complement strand
CAAGGAGATCGTCACCATTCTCCTGCGGGACGTACAGAAGCGACTCGGCGACGAAGAGCTCACGCTCAAGCTCACCGAAGCGGGATCGTCTTTCCTGGTGAAGCAGGGGTACGATGAGAAATTCGGCGCGCGTCCCTTGAAGCGGGCGATCCAGAAGTTCATCGAGGATCCACTCTCGGAAAAGATTCTTCTGGCCGAGTTCGCCAAGGGCGACGAGATCGAGGTAGATCTCGCTGCCGACGGCGAGAAGCTCGAGTTCCGAGTTCTCAGCGGTTCACCAAAAGCGTAAGACAACTCGGCATCACACCAACGGGGCTGTTGGAGAGAAGCAACTCTCCGACAGCCCCGTTGTCTAATCAGTGTACTCGCGCGCCGGCGAGGACCTCCGCCAAACTGACCAGTGTATATTTGTGTGATGCGCAAAATTGCTTCATGTGTGCTGGCCTTGGCAGCGCTCAGCGTAGCTCCCTTGTATGCACAGGAGGGCGCGCCGGGAGTCTGCTCGACGCCCGAATCAATCGTCGTAACGGGAAGTTCGCGGAGCGATACGGCGAGTGTTCGAGCGACCGCCGGACTGTCCACCGGGGCTCAGCTCAACGTGCACGACATCCAGACGGCGATCAAGGCGCTGTACGCCACCGGTCAATTCGACGACGTCCAGATCATATGCCGAGTGCCGCCGACCACCAGCAAGGCGTCGCTCGTGATCCAGGTCAAGGAACGGCCAATTCTAACCGACTACAAGGTTATCGGCGCCGACCGGGTATCTCCTAAGGATGTGAAGGAGAAACTGGCCTTCGCGACCGGCAGTCCCGTCGATCCTGGCAAGATCGCAAAGGCGATCGCCAGCGTCGACTCGCTTTACGAAAGCAGGGGATACTATCTCGCGACGGTAAAGCCCGAATCCACCGTCACAGACGGGAAGCTCTCGATCAATTTCAGAATCGATGAAGGGAGGCGTCTCGCGATCTCTGGAATCCGCATCAACGGCAACACGAAGATCGCCGATGCCGACATCGTGGGCGCCATGGACACAAAGCCAGAGGGATTTCTCTGGACGCGCAACGGCGAGCTCGACGATGCGAAGTACGCGCAGGACCTCGCTGAGAAAATTCCCCAGCTGTACGCGAGTCGCGGCTACATCGACTTCAGAATCCTCAAGGACACCCTGATCGTCGACCGCGCCAAAGGCAAAGGATTGATCGATATCACCGTCAGCGAAGGCCCGCGCTACACGGTTGGAAACTTCGAGGTGATCGGAAACCGGCGCTTCTCTACGGAGCAGATCAACTCCTTCTATCCGTTCGGCGCCAACCAACAGGCTACGGTAGTGCAGAAAGCGACCGGCCTCATTCGCCGCAGCTACATCAATCCACCGAACACGTTCGACGAAGCAAAATGGGACGACGCACAGCAGAAGCTGATGGAAGCCTACAACGATGAAGGATACATCTACGCTAACATCCGTCCGGTGGTCGAAAGAGTGCCGACCACAGACTCGGTGCGCAAAGTGAACCTTCGTTGGGAGATCGACGAACGCTCACCGGCCATCGTCAACCGAATCGAGATCGCCGGGAACGACTACACCCATGAGTCGTGCATTCGTGAGCAGATCGTACTTGCCCCGGGTCAGGTCTTCAACCGCAACTACTTGATCCGCAGCTACCAGAACATCGGAAATCTCAACTTCTTCGAGACGCCGATGCCCGCGCCGGAGACGCGTCCCAGTGGCGACCAGGGCGACGTCGACATCGTCTTCAACGTCAAGGAAAAGCGAACGGGCAACATCAACTTCGGTGCATCGATGGGGCAGGGCACTGGACTTGGCGGCTTTATCGGGCTCGATCAGCCGAATCTTCTGGGACGCTGCAAACGGGCGCAGCTGCAGTGGCAGTTCGGGCGCTTCATCAACGATTTCAGCGCCACCTATAGCGATCCCAATATTCGCCAATCGCGAATTTCGGGAAGCTTCACGGCGTATCACAGTCGTTCCCGGTTCCAGCTCGCCGAACTTGGCGGAGCGATCAGAACCGGTGGCCAGGTACAGCTCGGGTTTCCGGTTCCGCAGTCGATCTATACCCGCCTCTTCGTGTCTTATGGCGGCGAGAAGGTGAAATACGAAAGCCAGGGCCTGCTTGGCACCGTGGCCGAGGCCTGCAAGAACTGCTTCCGCTCCACGCTGGGACTCACTGCAACGCACGACACTCGTACCGGTCTTCCATTCCCTGCGGACGGCGGGCTTCAATCGTTCAACGCGCAATTCAATGGCGGCCCACTCGGAGGGACTGCCGCGTTCCAGCGCTACACGACCGAGCTTCGCTCTTACGCGCCGATTGGACGGATCGGCGGCAGCCTCCTGGGTGGTGAGCCGATGATGTTCGTGGTAGGGCTGTCAGCGCGTGCAGGAGCTGTTTTCGGCAACACTGGTCCGTTCTTCTATTCACAGGCATTTTCACTCGGCGGTACGCAATACGGCGAGCCATTGCGGGGGTATGACGAGTTCTCGATCACCCCCAGCGGATACAATCCCAACGCCGACCAGACGCAGGCGAGCAGATCTTCGTTCGGCAATGCGTTCTTCGTCGGGACCGGAGAGCTCGGGCTCAGGATCAGTCAGTCCCTCTACCTGAACACTTTCTTCGAGGGCGGCAATGTTTGGAACAAGCCGCGCGAGTTCGACCCAACGCGCCTTTTCAGGAGCTTCGGGTTCGGAGTAGCCACTTTGAGCCCACTCGGACCTTTGGGTGTGGATATCGGGTATGGGTTCGACAAGATTGATACACAGGGGAGACCGGCGCCTGGCTGGAAGCTCCACTTCAAACTGGGACAATTCTTCTAACACTGGAGTCGTAATGCGAGTGCTTCTCCGTGCGTGTACCATCGCACTGGCCACATCGCTGATTCTTGTCGGTACAGCTGGAGCGCAGGCATTGCAGTCTCCGCCCGCGTCCGTCAAGATCGGTTACATCAATTCGGCCTTGCTGCTTCAGCAGGCGCCGGGACGCGCTGAGGCCGAGGCGCAGTTCGACAGGGAGGTGGGAGTCTACCGCCAGCAAATCCAGCGGATGGACGACTCGCTTCGAACGTTAATGGCTGCCTTCGATCGCGATGCGCCGAAGCTCGATAGCGCTACCCGCGAGGCGCGCCGCACGTCGATCGGCCAGCGTGAGGTAGAGTATCAGAACCGTGCCCGTGGACTCGATTCGACGATGCAGGCGCGTCAGGCACAACTGGTCAAGCCAATCATGGAGCGAGTTCAGCAGGTTATCGAAGCGATTCGCGCTGAAGATGGCTACTCCGTGATTCTCGACGTCGGCGCTCAGGTAAGCGTGGTCGTTGCCGCCGACAAGCGACTCGATCTCACTGACCGTGTGCTCGCGCGGCTTAAGTCGCAAGGCCTTCCTCCCGCCACGCCGGCGAGCGGAGCCGTTCCACAGCCCGCGGGAGTGACTCGGCCCAAGAAGTGAATGGCAACGCGATAGCCAAAGGTTCAACCAGCGGTGATGGTGCCAGCACCATCACCGCTGAGGCTATTGCGGCACTCGTGTCCGGCGAGTTGATAGGTGATGGCAAGGTCGCGGTTAGCAGTGTTGCACCGCTCGATCGCGCGGAGGCCACGCAGCTGAGCATTTTGTCGAGCGCGAAGTACGCCGGTATGATGGCGACTACCAAAGCCGGTGTCGTGCTCGTTGATCCGGAGTTCCGCGAAGCTCCTGGAGTCACGCCAGCGCGGATAATCGTCAAGCAGCCGCTGGAGAAACTGCTCTCGCTGCTACCGAAACTTTACCCGGAGGAATCGACAAAACCCGGGATAGCCTCGACCGCGCGCATTGGCAGGGGGGCGAATCTGGGACAGCGATTGTCTATCGGCGAATACGCAATCATCGGAGCGAATGCAAAGCTGGGGGACGAAGTCGTCATCGGTCCACACTGCGTTGTGGGTGATGGAGTCTCAATCGGCGACCGCGCTCGTCTCTGGCCAGATGTGACCATTTATTCCGGCGCCACAATCGGTGCGCGGACGATTATCCATTCGGGTGGACGCATCGGATGTGACGGCTTCGGGTACGTCTTTCGTGACGGAGAGCACCAGAAGATTCCGCACGTGGGCCGCTGCATTATTGGCGATGATGTCGAGATTGGCGCCAACACAACCATCGACCGCGGCAGCATCGACGACACTGTCGTCGGTAACGGTACCAAGATCGACAACCTTGTGCACATCGCGCACAACGTACGGATTGGAGAGAAGTGCCTGCTCATGGCGCAGGTAGGCGTCGCGGGTTCCGTGACAATCGGCGACGGCGCGATTCTGGCCGGGCAAGCCGGCATCAGCGGGCATCTTTCGATTGGTGCGGGTGCTCGTCTCGCAGCGCAGGCCGGAGTCTTTGGCGACATCCCCGCAGGCGAAACCTGGTCTGGTTACCCAGCGCGGCCACACCGTGAATCTCTTCGTGCCTCGGCCGCATTGTTTAAATTGGCCGGGATGATACGTCGCCTCGAGAAATTGCTTGGAGAGCCGGAATCCCGGTGAGAAGGACCCTAGCCCGTCCAGCCGCGCTGGAGGGCATTGGATTGCATCTGGGCGTTCCATGTCGACTCACCTTCCAGCCAGCGTTGGCGAAGCAGGGAATCGTCTTCCGACGCACTGATCGCCCAGGACTGCCTCGAATACGCGCGCACGTCAGTGAAGTAAGTGGTAGCGAGCGACGCACTCAGCTCGGAAAGGGCGACTGCGCCGTGCACACGGTGGAGCACGTCCTCGCTGCCGTAACGGGAATGGGAATCGACGACGTAACGATTGATATGGATGGACCAGAGCCGCCCATTCTCGATGGCAGCGCGGCTCCCTTTCTGGCGGCGCTCTCTGACGCAGGCCTTGCGTCAGTGGATGGCGAGCCGGACTTTTTGGATCTGAGCGAGCCGGTGCGGATCATAGATGGCGCGTCCGTCTACGAAGCGTATCCAGCGGCGCGTCTCGAGCTTGACGTAACGATCGAGTTCCCGCACCCGCTCATTGGCAAGCAGTCGCGCCGCTTCACAGTAACCGAAGAATCATTCGCGAGTGAGCTATCGCGAGCGCGGACTTTCGGTTTTGTTCATGAGGTGGATGCGCTCCGAGCCAAAGGACTGATCAAGGGCGCGTCACTCGACAACGCGGTCGTGCTCGACGACAGTGACATTCTGAGCGGCGATCTGCGGTGGGCTGATGAGTTCGTGCGGCACAAGGCGATGGATTGCGTCGGCGACTTGGCGCTGGCCGGGGCGCGCGTTCGCGCCAGAATTGTGGCGGTGAAACCGAGTCATCGCGGAACGGTGACGCTGGTACGGGAGATGGTGAAGGCCGGACGAAAGGAGAAGGGGATGTATACGATAGAAGACATCATGAAGGTTCTGCCCCACCGCTACCCGTTCCTGCTGGTGGATCGGATCCTCGAGATCGAAGAGAAGAAGAGGATCGTGGGGGTAAAGAACGTCACCATCAACGAGCCGTTCTTTCAAGGACACTTCCCCGGTCATCCGATCATGCCCGGCGTGCTGATCATCGAGGCGATGGCGCAGGTTGGCGGGATGTTGCTGATGGGATCCGTCGAAGATCCTGAAAGCAAGGTCGTGTACTTCATGTCTTTGGACAACGTGAAATTCCGACGACCTGTAAAGCCTGGCGATCAAATACGATTCGAGCTGCAGATCACGCAGATCCGAGGAATGGTTTGCAAGATGCGCGGCGTTGGGAAGGTCGACGGAGAGGTCGTGGCCGAGGCGGACATGGCAGCGATGGTGCGCGACCGATGACCGGTCCACGGATCCACCCAACCGCGATCATTTCGCGCGACGCCGAAATCGCGTCGGATGTCGAGATCGGCGCCTATGCCATTGTCGGTGACAACTGCAACATCGCCAACGGCTGCGTCATATCGCCGAGGGTGACGCTCGAGCGGAACGTGGCGCTCAGCCAGAACGTCAAGGTTGGCGTCGGCACCATACTCGGCGGCCCTCCTCAGGATCTGAAGTTCGCTGGCGAGGAGACGACGGTCGAGATCGGCGAGGGAACCGTCATTCGCGAGTACACGACCATCAATCGCGGAACCGCGCACTCGTTCAAGACGACGGTGGGGCAAAACTGCCTGCTGATGTCGTACGTTCATCTTGCGCACGACTGTCACGTTGGAGACAATGTCATTTTGTCCAACGTCGTTCAGCTCGCTGGCCACGTGACCGTGGAAGACAGGGCGATCATTTCGGGTTTGAGCGCGGCGCATCAATTTGTGAGAATCGGACGCCAGAGCTTCATAGGGGGCTGTTCACGGGTATCGAAGGACATTCCGCCTTTTCTCAGGGCAGTCGGGAATCCGGTGAAGCTGTACGGATTGAATACAATCGGCCTCCAGCGAAGCGGCATGGATGAAGCGACGATACGGGAGCTCAAGCGTGCATATCGCCTGCTATTTCGCTCGGATCTGAATGTGACGCAGGCGATCGAGCGGGCGCAGAATGAGCTCGAGCCCCTGCCCGAAGTCAAAGAGCTCCTACGGTTTGTCGAAGGGAGCGAGCGCGGGGTTGTGATTTGACGAATAGTCCACGCGTTGGTGTCGTCGGCGCGGGCAGTCTCGGGTTTCATCACATAAGAATTCTGCGCGACCTTCCGGGCATACAGTTCAGCGGTTTCGTCGAATCCAGACCCGAGCGAAGAAAGGAAGTCGAGAAGGAGCTAAGGGTCAGGAGTCACCAGACACTGGATGGCCTACTCGACGCTTCGGACGCGATCATAATCGTCGTTCCCACCTCGGCGCATTTCTCGGTGGGCAGCGCCGCAATCGAGCGAGGGAAGCACGTCTTCATTGAAAAGCCGATCACGTCTACACTCGAAGAAGCGGACGCGCTTCTCGAGCTCGCGCGCGAGAAAAGTGTCATGGTACAAATCGGCCATATCGAGCGATTCAATCGGGCAGTGCGTGCCGCGCTTCCACACGTGAAGAAGCCGAGATTCATCGATAGCGAGCGATTGGCGCCGTTCAGCCCGAGAGGATCAGACGTGGCGGTAGTGCTCGACCTGATGATCCACGACATCGATCTCTTACTTACTCTCGTCAAATCTGAAGCCCGCGACATCTCCGCCGTCGGAGTTCCGGTGCTCACCGAGATGCTGGATATCGCAAACGCCCGGGTGACGTTCGACTCGGGCGCGGTTGCGAACATCACCTCGAGCCGCATCTCGCGGGAGAAAAAGAGAAAAATCCGAATCTTTCAGCAGAGTGAGTACCTATCTCTCGATCTCGGTGCGGGAACCGGCGAATTTTACCGGCTACGAGGCGATATCGACCCTCGCGCGTTACGCTCTTCGCCTGCCGATATCGGGGCCTTCGTCGACCGCGTACAGCTTCACGCGCCAGACGGCGAGCCGCTCAAGCTCGAGTTGGAGAGTTTCGTTGCCGCCCTAAAGGGAAAGGGCGAGGTAGAAGTCACAGGGGACGAGGGTAGGCTGGCGTTGGGCGTAGCACTTCGGATCGTCAAGGAGATCGAGCGGACTCTTCCGTCACTCGTTGGGCACGCGCACCACGATGCGTAAGGTGCTGTTCGTCGCCGGAGAAGCATCCGGCGACCTTCACGCGGCTGGGGTGGCGGGAGCGCTGAGACGTGTCCGCCCGGAGCTTGGTCTTGCGGGGGTCGGAGGAGCGAGGTTAGCGGAGCAGGGCGTCGAGTTGATTCACAGAGACAACCAGCTTGGCGTTATGGGTTTTCTCGAAGTGCTCAAGCACGTGCCAAGGCACTTCCTACTGCTTCGCACCATCCGAAAAATGCTTGACCGGAACGAGATCGCAGTCGTGGTTCTCGTCGATTATCCCGGCTTCAACATGAAGGTCGCGGCTGCCGCGAAACGCGCGCGAGTGCCGGTTCTCTATTACGTGACACCCCAGGTTTGGGCGTGGGGAGCGGGTCGCATCCCCAAACTTGCTCAACTCATCTCCAAAGCGGCGGTCATACTGCCGTTCGAGGAGCCGCTGCTCCGCGGCTACGGAATTGATGCGACGTTCGTTGGGCACCCGCTGCTGGATCGAGCGGTGAACATGCCGACCAAGCAAGAGGCGCGCGAAGCACTCAGCCTATCACCGCGCGCACCGATCCTTGCGCTTTTTCCCGGCAGCCGCCAGCAGGAAATCGATCGCCACATCGAGGACTTCGTGGCGACGGCGAAAGAGCTGCAGCGCCGGACTCCAGGCCTGCAAGTCGTTGTCAGCGTCGCGCCGACCGTAGCTCTCGACTCGGATCGGTGCCCCTTTCGCCTTGTGCACTCGGCGTCACTGAGCGTTTTGCGCGCGGCAGATGCAGCGCTCTGCAAGAGCGGAACGACAACGCTCGAGGCGGCTATTGCGGACTGCCCGCTCATCGTCGCTTATCGCACGGGACGAATCTCCTTCGCGCTGGCGAGGAGACTCGTGAAAGTCTCGAACATTGGCCTCGTCAATGTCGTAGCGGGAAGGGAAGTCGCGCGCGAATTCATACAGGACGAGATCGTGCCGCTGACAATGGCGGACGCACTCTCGCAACTTCTGCCCGTGAATAGTCCTCAGCGCGAAGCAGTGCTTGCTGGTCTCGCGGAAGTAAGGGCCAAGCTTGGCTCGCCCGGCGCGGCCGATCGTGTCGCGCGAATGACCAGCACGCTCGCGGGCCCGCAAGGATGACAAGCCAGACCGCCGTCTTTTCGTGGCACTCACGATTTGCCCTGCTGCTGGGGAGAGCTGCCCTAAATCTGCTTGCTCGCACGTGGCGATTCCGCGTTCTGAACCGAAGCACTTCGACAGCTGCGATCCGCCAGGCAGAGCTTCATCTTCGCGCTTTGGCACGGGCATCTGCTCCCACTTCTCTGGTACCATCGAGACCAGAGCGTCATGGTTTTGATCAGCGAGCACCGCGATGGCGAGCTCGTCGCCCGCGCCGCTAGCTCGCTCGGTTTCGGGCTGATACGTGGGTCGAGCACGCGAGGAGCCGATCGTGCTCTGATTTCAATCGTTAGAGAGCTGCAGGCAGGGCATGAGGTCGCAATTACGCCCGACGGGCCGCGTGGACCGGCTGCGAAGTTTGCGCCGGGGGCATTGGTTGCGGCGCAAAGATCAGACTCATTCATCCTCCCGGTTGTTGCAGTGGCGGATCGTGCCTGGCGCCTGAGAAGCTGGGATCGCTTCATGATCCCAAAACCGTTTGCGAGAGTAACGATCGCTTACGGAAATCCAACAAAAGTGTTCGCGACCAGCCCGCGCGCAGCAGCAGCAGAAGGTCCCCGCTTCGAGGAGTTGATGAGCGAAGCGCTCGGAATGGCGAGTGGCTGACCTCCACAGAATGCTCGAAGGCATTTGGAGGGGACGTGACAAACGCGCCCGCCTCGTCCGCGCGTTGCTGACTCCTGCCGAAACCGCTTACGCCGCCGTGATTGCGACCAGAGGAAGTCTTTACGACTGGGGAATACTACGGGCGACTGACTTTTCGATACCTGTCCTGAGCATCGGCAATCTCTCTGTTGGCGGAACGGGAAAGACGCCAGTTGCAGCGTGGTTCGCTCGCAAGTTCCTAGAGAAAGGCGCCGCTCCCGCAATTGTGTTGCGCGGCTATGGTGGTGACGAAGTCATCGTTCACGAGCGACTCAATGAGGGGATCCCGGTGATTGCTGCGGCCGACCGAGTTCGCGGAATCCGCGAGGCAATCGCCCAAGGTGTCGATGTCATTGTTCTCGATGATGCATTCCAGCATCGCAGAGCTCGGAGGGACGCAGATGTTCTGCTGGTGAACGCTGACGCCTGGACAGGAAAACCTCGACTCCTTCCCGCCGGGCCATGGCGCGAACCTCTTCGCGCCGCTCGCCGGGCCACTCTCACGATCGTCACACGAAAGGTCGCGGAACAATCCGCCGTCGCCGATGTGAAGCGTGCACTCGCCAACGTCGCGCCGCACGTGCCAGTCTCCGTCGCGCATCTCGCGCCAGGCGATTTGAGAAGCACTTCGACTGGTCAGGCGCTTCCGCTTCACGTGATACGAGGAGCTGATCTCACGGCGATTGCTGCGATTGCAGAACCACAGTCCTTCTTCAAGCAGCTCACTGACCTGGGCGCGGTCGTTCGACCTTTCAGCTTTCCCGACCATCACGCATTTACGCGAGCAGACGCGCGTAATCTCGCGGCGGAGGCGAACAATTCCGACTTCGTCGTTTGCACTCTCAAGGACGCGGTGAAACTGGAGGCGTTGTGGCCTGCCGAAGCGGGGTCATTATGGTATGTTTCACAGCGCTTGCGAATCGAGGACGGCCAGGAGCACATCGACCGTCTGCTCGAGGGTTTACTGTCTCCGCAATCTGAACAGCGGCTCCCGACACAAGGCTAATATTCGAGCTCATGGCAACAGACTATCGAATCCCTGCACATAAGCTGGTTCGACCTGACAAGGACCGCTTTCTCGATGAGGAGAACCCATTCGAGGCAATGATGTCGCGGTTCGACAAAGCCGCCGAGCTTCTCGATCTCGAGCCAGGGTTGTACAAGGTTCTTCGCCAGGCTGAGAAGCAGGTCATCGTCTCCATCCCGGTGATGATGGATAACGGGCAAGTCGATGTGTATGAGGGGTACCGGGTTCTTTACAACACGTCGCGTGGACCAGCCAAGGGTGGCATTCGCTTCGACATGCAGGTTACGCTCGAGGAGGTGAAAGCTCTCGCCGCGTGGATGACGTGGAAGTGTGCCGTGGTCAACATTCCGTTTGGCGGCGCAAAGGGCGGAGTGAGATGCGATCCCCTGGCAATGAGCGCGGGCGAGCTCGAGAAACTTACGCGTCGCTACACATCTGGAATCATCAACCTGCTGGGTCCCGATTCCGATGTGCCGGCTCCGGACGTCAACACCAACGAGCGCGTGATGGCCTGGGTCATGGACACCTACTCGATGCACGTCGGCCACACG
>QHVA01000101.1 GCA_003223425.1 Gemmatimonadota bacterium | reverse complement strand
AACTCTCGCCGTCTTCACTCCGCCATCGTGGAACGACTGGATCATGGCGGCCGCGTTCGGCGGTCTTCACATCGCCTTTGGAATTCCGATCGCCCGGAGGCACGGTGGCTAAACACGTAACCGCGCGTGACGATCGTCGTCCAACCGTGGGTGACTTGCGTACCCTTCGCGGAAAATCAGACGGCAGTCCAACGGCGTCAGCCCGCGCCGACGCTCTGGACCGCCTGATTCACGAACGGCTCCGCCTCGGAATCGTGAGCGCGCTTGCAGTCAACGACTCGCTCAGCTTCAGCGATCTGAAGAAGCTGATGAAGACGACGGACGGCAATCTGAGCGTCCACGCCCGGAAGCTGGAGGAAGCTGAGTACATCACGTGCACGAAATCCTTCGCGGGGCGGATGCCGAAGACAGAATACCGGCTCACCGCCGCCGGCCGACGTGCGCTCGAGCGCTACCTGGATCACATGGAGGCGCTGATTCGCGCCACTCGGGAGCGCTAACAAAGTGTCCCACACCCATCACACAGTGAAGCACACGCACGCCCGTCATCCGCCCGCAAGCGGGCACCCGCAGCCAACCCGGGCCCAGTCCGGAATTCACGTCGCCATCATCATGGATGGCAACGGACGCTGGGCAAATGCGCGTGGTCGGCCGCGCACAGCCGGGCACATTGCTGGCGCACGCGTGGTTCGAACGATTGTCGAAGCAGCTCCCGACTGCGGAATCGGGATGCTGACTCTTTACGCGTTCTCGGCGGACAACTGGGCCCGTCCGTCCCGTGAAGTGGCGCTGCTGATGCGGCTGTTTCGACGCTACCTAGTGGCCGAGACGGATCGGTGCGTCACGAACGACGTGCGGATGCGCATCATCGGACGTCGCGACCGCATTCCAACCGAGCTGTTAAGGGCGATTATTGCCGCCGAGGATGCGACGAAACACGGTACGCGCCTCGACTTGCGGATCGCCGTCGATTACTCAGCTCGTGACGCGCTGGTTAGAGCTGCGGAGCATTTGAAGGATGCCGGCAAAATCACACGCGAGGATCTGTCGCGGGCGATGTGCAGGGTCGATCACTGGGACGGCGAATGCCGTGACGTCGATCTTCTGATTCGCACCGGTGGCGAGCAGCGACTCAGCGATTTCCTCCTCTGGGAATGCGCCTACGCCGAGCTCTACTTCACGGATCGCCGCTGGCCCGAGTTCAGCCCCGCCGATCTGGAGAACGCCGTAAAGGCGTTCCACTCGCGGGAGCGGAGGTTCGGAGCCGTTCCCGAGGCGGCCGCCGGTTAACGTCTCGGCGTCGAGATCGCGGCGCGAGCTCACACCTACAAAACAGAAGCGGGGAGCGGAGAGCGTTACAGCCTGTTAGCCGGCAGCTGCTCCCAGCCACAAACGCTGTGCTGCTGCACGCTCCCCGCTTCCGTTTTGTAGATACTAGCCGGAAGCGTCCCGATCCAAACGCCGCCCCTCCCGGGGAACTCATCCTTAACGAACGAGGTATCTCCACGTCATACGTTTATGCCACCGCATTTCCGCGCGCGGCGATCAACATGTTGTGGAGGTTTGGAATGTCGACAGTACGTATACTGGCGCTCGGCGCCCTGCTCGTCGTTGGATTCGCGGGAGTCTCCGCCGCTCAGTCCACGACGACTCCGCCCACGCGTCCAGACAGCGGTCTTTACCGTCGCGGGCCTCGCCCCAACGGTGAGTTCCGCCGCGGCCCGGGTGGTCGCGAAGGCTTTGGCTTCGGACGTGACTTGAACTTGACCGACGCCCAGAAGGCTCAGATCAAGGCAATTCACCAGAAATACCAGCCGCAGAACCAGGCGCTTCGCACGCAGGCGCAGCCGTTCTTCGATGCAGCGCGTGCGGCTCGCCAGAAGGGTGACTCCGCTGCAGTTCGCAGCAACATGGACAAGGCTCGCCAGGTACTGCAGGGCGGTCAGTCTAGCCGAAATCAGGAAATGGCGGAGATCCGAGCCGTTCTGACGCCGGATCAGCGCGCCAAGTTCGACGCCCGCAAGAAAGAGTTTGACGAGCGTCGTGCGAAGGGCGGACACAGAGGTTGGGGCAAGAAAGGTCCCGGCGCTCCCGCTGCGAAGTCGTAATACTATCAGCTTGCAGAAAGCAGAAAGCCTCCGGCGCTAAGAGTGCCGGGGGCTTTCTGCATCTGGCTCTCGCTTACGTGGCGTCGACTTACGGGATGCGCCGATAGTCCCGAGACTACCAGTGCAACGGCGCGAAAACTAATTTTGCGAGGGCAATCGTTCCGCCCGCCTGCTCACGCGCCCGGCGCGAGGTACTTGATCGATGTCATCTGAAGTCGTCCAGCTCACGCGCCGCGGTTTTGGCAAGACGATGCGACCAGATGCGTGGTGGGTTCAACCGCTCGTTGTGTTCATCGTGCTCGCAGCGTTCCTCGTTTATGCCACGTGGGCGGCATTTCAAAACAAATACTACGCGTTCGGGAACTACCTCTCTCCGTTCTACTCGCCGTTATTGTTCTCCGATTCGCCACATGCCTGGATCCACGGCGGCCGGCCCTCGTGGATTCCATGGTTCCTTCCGTTTTCGCCAGCACTTCTCATCCTCCCATTTCCAGCCGGCTTTCGTCTCACCTGCTACTACTATAGGGGAGCCTACTACAAGAGCTTCTGGGCAGATCCTCTGAACTGTACAGTTGGGGAGCCCCGCCACGGCTATCGCGGCGAAAGATCCTGGCCCCTGCTGATTCAGAACATCCATCGCTACTTCCTGTACATCGCGGTGATCTTCCTGGTGATTCTGTCGACCGACGCTTATAAGGCGATGTGGTTTTTCGACAGGAACACCGGGCGCCAGAATTTCGGTGTCGGACTCGGGACAGTCATTCTCGTTGTGAACGTCGTTCTGCTTGGCGGCTACACGCTCGGCTGCCACTCACTTCGACATCTCGTTGGCGGTTATATCGACCAGCTCTCCCGCGCACCGGTGCGGAAGAAAACCTACGACTGCGTGAGCTGCCTCAATCGCGGGCACATGCGCTGGGCGTGGCTCAGCCTGGTCTGGGTGGCTCTCTCCGACCTTTTCATCAGACTGTGTGCGATGGGCATCTGGCATGACGTGAGGCTGTTCTAGGTGCCCGAATATCAGAGGCACGAGCATGATGTGCTCGTGATTGGCGCCGGAGGCGCGGGACTCCGCGCGGCAATCGAAGCAGCGCACGCCGGAGTGTCGGTTGGTCTCGTTTGCAAATCGCTCCTTGGCAAAGCACACACGGTGATGGCGGAAGGAGGCGTAGCCGCGGCGCTGGCCAACGTCGACGATCGCGACAACTGGAAGGTTCACTTCGCCGACACGATGCGCGGCGGTCAGTACCTCAACAACTGGCGCATGGCGGAGCTGCACGCGAGGGAGGCGCCCGATCGTGTGCGTGAGCTAGAAGCATGGGGCACCGTTTTCGACCGGACGCCGGACGGCAGAATTCTTCAACGCAATTTCGGCGGACACAAATACCCGCGTCTGGCGCACGTTGGCGACCGCACCGGCCTCGAGATGATCCGGACGCTGCAGGACTACGCCATCTACCAACCGATCGATGTGCACATGGAGTGCACTATCGTCTCACTGCTAAAGGACGGCAATCGTATCGCGGGTGCGCTCGGTTACGATCGCGAGCGGGGACGATTCAAGCTGTTCGCAGCCAAGGCCGTCGTGCTGGCGACCGGTGGAATCGGCAGAGCGTTCAGCGTCACGAGCAACAGCTGGGAGTACACCGGCGACGGACACGCGCTTGCGTATAACGCCGGCGCCGCCCTTCAGGACATGGAGTTCGTTCAGTTCCACCCGACCGGAATGGTGTGGCCGCCGAGTGTGCGAGGAATTCTCGTCACCGAAGGCGTGCGGGGGGAGGGCGGCATTCTCGTGAATCGCGAGGGCCGCCGTTTCTTGTTCGACGACATCCCCGAGAATTATCGAAGCCAGACGGCTGCCGATGAAGAGGAGGGCTGGCGCTATACTCAGGGCGACAAGAGCGCGCGACGTCCGCCCGAGCTACTGACGCGCGATCACGTCGCGCGCGCGATCGTGAAGGAAGTGCGCGAGGGCAGAGGAAGTCCACATGGCGGAGTCTTCCTGGACATTTCATGGATCCGATCGAAGCTCTCAAACGCCGAAGAACACATCAAGAAGAAACTTCCGAGCATGTATCACCAGTTCAAGCAGCTCGCCGACATCGACATCACCAGGGAGCCAATGGAAGTAGGGCCGACTACGCACTATGTAATGGGAGGAGTGCGGGTCGACGGTGACACGCAGATGTCCTCGGTGCCCGGACTCTTTGCCGCGGGTGAAGTTGGAGCGGGTTTGCACGGAGCGAACAGACTCGGAGGAAACTCGCTATCGGATCTCCTCGTTTTTGGAATGCGAGCTGGGAAATACGCCGCCGAATTTGCCGCGAGGCAGTCATCGCCCCGAGTCGACGCACAGCAGGCCGACGCGATCGTACGCGAGGCGCTCGAGCCCTTCAACCGGCAGAGCGACGGCGAAGGTCCTTATCAGGTGGAGCACGATCTGCAAGGGATGATGCAGGAGCTGGTCGGCATCGTCAGGCGCGAGGATGAGATGAGGCGGGCGCTCGATGCGCTCAAGGCACTCAACGAAAGAGCGCGTAAGGTTTCCGTTACCGGAAACCGCGAGTACAATCCGGGGTGGCACACCGCGCTAGACCTCAGGAATCTGTTGACCGTTTCCGAGATCGTCGCTCGCGCGGCGCTGGAGCGAAAAGAGAGTCGAGGCGGACATTTCCGCGACGATTTTCCGGCAAAGGATCCGGCCTACGGCAAGTTCAACATCCTGATTCGGCGCGGTCCGAATGGAGAAATGCAGGTGACGCGAGAACCGATTCCTGAGCTCCGCGAGGATCTCAAGCGCATAATCGAGGAAAACAAGTAAGTGGCCGCCACCGAGTCATTGGCGCGAAACGTCGTCGAGAGCGGACGGCGCGCTGCCGAGCGGAGTGACACGAGTGCCGGAACGCAGGAGCGCAGCGCGACTTTTCGCGTCTGGCGAGGCACGGGTTCGAGCGGACAGTTCCGCGACTACCAGACGAAAGTTTCCGAGGGAATGGTCGTTCTCGACGCGATTCACCGGATCCAGGCGGAAGACGCTACTGACCTGGCCGTACGCTGGAATTGCAAGGCGGGCAAGTGCGGATCGTGCTCGGCGGAGATCAACGGAATGCCGCGTCTGATGTGCATGACGCGACTGAGCGAGCTCGATCTCGACAAGGCAGTCACGGTCGAGCCGATGCGCGCATTTCCCGTGGTGAAGGATCTGGTGACCGACGTCTCGTCGAACTTCCGCGCGAAAAAGCGCATTAGAAAGTTCACGCCGCGCCCGCCCGACGCACCCGATGGCACCTGGAGAATGGCTCAGTCAGACGCCGACCGCGTTCAGGAATTTCGCAAGTGCATCGAGTGCTTTCTCTGCCAGGACGTCTGTCACGTTCTCCGGGACCACCACCTTCACGAGCAGTTCGTGGGGCCGCGACTGCTGGTCCACGCGGCGCAGCTCGAGATGCACCCGCTCGACATTCTCGACCGAACAAACGAGCTGAAAGAGAGCCACGGCATCGGGTACTGCAACATTACGAAGTGCTGCACCAAGGTATGTCCGGAGCACATTACCATTACTGACAACGCCATCATTCCGCTCAAGGAGCGAGTCGTCGACCAGCACTACGATCCTCTCGGGAAACTCGTGCGCCTGCTGCGGGGTAGGAGATCAGCTGGCACGCCGCCGGAGGAAGCTCAGTGAAGGAGCAGCTCAAGCTGAAACCGATTTCGCGAGAAGCAATTCCGCGCGCCATCCAGAAAGCAGAGCGTTATCGTCTGATCAATCAGTCGTGGGCGTCAGAAAGCATCTGCCGCGACATTTTGGAAATCGATTCCGGCAATCAACAAGTGCTGGTGATGTTGGTGCTCGCCCTCACCGATCAGCTCGCGGAAGGTCACGGCTCCGCAATGAAAGCGGTCAATGAAACGCTGCCGCGCATCACGGATCCGTACCAGCGCGCCTATTATACCGGCATTGCATCAGAACGAAGTGGGCAGGCGCACCTTCACCGCGGCGGAATGGGCAGCGGTGCCATGGCGTACGACGCACTGCGCCACGCGATGACGTGGTACGAAAGGGCGGAGGCAATCCGACCCCAGGGCAACGATGACGCAATTCTTAGATGGAATACCTGCGTCCGCTTGATCAACTCGAACACCCAGGTGGCGCCGCACGCTGAATCCGCTTACGAACCCGCGCTGGAAGATTGATGCGACAGGCTACGCTGCTTTCGCTTGTTACTGGCCTGATTGTCTCGATCGCCGGCACGTCTTTGGCCGCGCAGCAGAAGACATCGCCACCCGCGAAATCGACAGCGCCACAGAGAGCTGCAATATCCGGCGTCGTCATCGATAGTCTCAATCATCGTTATCTCTCCGGCGCAGATGTGATCGTCGAAGGTGCCAAGACCGCGCTCGTCACTGATTCCCTCGGAAAATTCGCGATCGACGGTCTGCCGCCCGGCACCTATCAGGTCGGCGTTTTCCATCCGATGCTCGACACACTCGGTATTTCGCTAGCGACCAAACCTTTTCACGTCGGGCCGGATAGCTCAAGCTTTATCGTCCTCGCTGTTCCATCGGCCAGCACGATTATTCGCAGCGCGTGTCCGGTGAGAGGATTCCGCGCGCAAGGTTCATCTGCCGTAATCGGGCACGTCACCGACCCTGAATCACTCCAGCCTGTCGCCGGTGCTGAGGTCTCGATCGCCTGGACACAGATCGAAGTGTCCAAGGAAATTGGCCTGCGACGCACGCCCCGTGTTGTGCGCGACAGCACCGATGCGGCCGGCACGTTCAAGATCTGCGGCTTGCCGAATCCAATGCAGGCCACTTTGCAGGCAAGAAGGGGAGGCGCTGTCACCGCGGAGATTCCGATTTCGCTGGGCGAGGAGGAGACGGAGCTATTTGCACGCACGCTATTACTGTCGCGCGCCGACTCGGGGGCGAAGACCGGCAACGCCAGCGTGTCAGGTCGCGTCGTTCTCGAAGGCGCACCGTCGAACGCCGGCAGCCGCGTAGAGCTCGTCGGAACTGACATTGTTGCAATGACCAATGAGAAGGGAGATTTCTCGATGCGGAATCTCCCGTCCGGCAGTCACGTTTTGTTGGCGCGGCATCTTGGCTTCGGCGCCGAGACGGTCCCCGTCGATCTCACCTCGCACGAGCCAAGGCAGGTCAGGATCAAGCTGCCGAAGTTCGTCGCCATTATGGACCCGGTGCTCGTTACCGCGCGCCGTGCTGCCAGCCTCGATAGGGTCGGATTCTCCCAGCGAAAGAGGTCCGGCCAGGGATATTACCTGGGCCCCGAGCAGATCCAGAGAATGCATCCGAACTATCTCACCGACATCCTGCGAACGGTACCCGGCCTTCGCGTCAACTACACGCCCAATGGCGAAGTTATAACGCCATCGAGAGGCATCAGCAGTATGCTCGGAGGCGGCTGCGTGCAGTATTTCGTGGACGACATGCCATGGCAGTCGGCAATGCCCGGCGATATCAATCAGTTCGTGAACGGCAACGAAGTCGTGGGCGTCGAGGTTTATTCAGGGCCCGGAACGCCGGCACAGTATGCCCGAGGCATGCAGGATTGCACCACCGTCGTTCTCTGGACGAAGTTCAAGATTCGGGACTGACCTCCCAACAGTTCTTTACGCGTCTTGGCGGCAAGTCCTTTGCGCAGAGTCAAAGATGAAGCTGCGCCTTGGCGGCAAGTCCTTTACGCGGAGTCAAAGATGAAGCTACGCAGCAGGTCACTCCTGTTTAACATCGTCGCGACGGTGGCGGTGTGCGGCGCCTGTTCAACGGCGCAGCGAATGCAAAACGCGGTTTCAGCCGCGACGGCTATCATGTACAACGTCACCGGGACGCCGATCGGCACCGCCCAGATCTGGCAGGAGAAGAGCGGATTGGTGCACGTGGAAATAGCGAGCATCTCGCTGCCGGGGGGTACGCACGGGATCCATTTCCACGAGGTGGCAAAATGCGAGGGAAGCACCACCCCAAGTTTTTCCACTGCTGGCGCGCACTACAATCCGATGGGCAAACAGCACGGGCTCCAAAACCCGAATGGTCCGCACGCGGGTGACAATCCGAACATCGTGATTCCGGCGACCGGTGTGGGCAGCGTGGCCTTCACCACTGATCGGGTTACGCTTACACCAGGAACTACATCGCTGTTCGATGCCGACGGAAGCTCATTGGTCATTCACGCGAACGCCGACGATCAGGTAACGAACCCGTCGGGGAACAGTGGTGGCCGCATCGCGTGCGGAGTTGTGCGAGCGCTTCCTTGATCGTGCTGTGACTTGACACCCTCGGCGGTCCGGCGCACGTTCCACGCATGACGGATCGCCGTGGTCGGAAACCAAGCGCGGGAGGAAAAGCAAGCGTGGGAGGAAAACAAAGCGGAGCCAAGCCCAGCGAGCAGAGAGTAGCCCGCAACGCCAGAAGCAAGGCTCAAATAAACCTCGCGAAAGCTCTTGCTTCGGTTTTTTCCGCGGGCGTCTATAACAAGGAAGACCTGCAAGCCGCCGTGTGCACCTTCGTCTCGGAGATGAAAGAGGGTGGCGAAACGGGTGAAGGCGTGGTAAGAGCGGCGCAGCGCCTGGTGAACGAAGTCGGCGCCCGCTTTCCAGCTTCCGAGCGCACCCAGATTTTGCTCGCTGACATGGTTACGTGGTGCCTGGCGGAGTACTATCGCGAGAGCGCGTGAGGCCGTCCGCGTCCTCGTTTTTGCTCGTAGAGCGCGGTGTCGGCCTGCGCGAGTAAATCCGCCAGCATAGTTCCTTCGGCTCTCGATCTGGTTGCGCCTACGCTAAGCGAGAGCTGATGGCCCCGATTGACTTCTCGATTGTGTGTTTCGACCCGCGACTTGATACGCTCGGTAAGGAGCTCGGCTGTCTGATCCGAGTCGACCGTCATCAGCGCCACGAACTCGTCGCCGCCGAGTCGGGCGATGATGTCGGCTTCACGGCAGCTTTCACGGAGCACCCGCGCGGTGTCGATCAGCGCCCGATCTCCGGCGAGATGCCCGTAGGTATCGTTGATGTACTTGAGGTGATCG
>QHVA01000246.1 GCA_003223425.1 Gemmatimonadota bacterium | reverse complement strand
ACGTATGCGCTTGGATCCTTCACATCCTTGTAACCCTGCGCTACCTCGTGGCTCGAGAGAGTCGTTCCACAACGCGCGCAGTAGGGCAGCACTTTGTGTCCCCTGTAGAGGCGGCCGCGGCGGAACAACGTCGCGAGCGCCCACCAGACGCTCTCGATGTAATCGTTGGTGTAGGTGACGTACGGATCACTGTAGTCGAGCCAGTAGCCGATTCGCTCGCTCAGCTCCTCCCAATCACTTCTGTAGCGCCAAACGCTCTCTCGACACATCTCGTTGAAGCGCTCGACGCCGATCGTCTCGATCTGCTGTTTTGCGGTTCGGATTCCGAAATCGGCCTCGATCTTTTTTTCAACTTCGATTTCGACGGGAAGACCGTGGGTGTCCCAGCCTGCCTTGCGCGCGACATGATTCCCACGCATCGCGCGATATCGGCAGAAGAGATCCTTCACCGTGCGCGAGAAGA
>QHVA01000245.1 GCA_003223425.1 Gemmatimonadota bacterium | reverse complement strand
CTCGCTTTGCGCGAGAGTCTGCTGGAAGAGTTTCTCCTCTTTCCAGCGCGAGAGCATTTCCCTCTCCAGTTCGTCGGGCGAGCGATCGGTCGGCAGCAGGCGGAAGCGTCTGCCCTTCTCGTCTCCTGGTGCCCCTCCGCCTCCCCCCGCCGCTGTCGGCACGGGGCGGACTGCAGTCATTCTCTGTTCGATCCGGAGGAATTTGAGCCCGCCCCCCGGAGAGTGCTCGCTACAACCTGGGAATCGGAAGCCTCCACTTCAGACAGCTGGCGCGCGATCAGAGTTCGCATCTGAGCTAGATACGTTCGACGCGATCGATCGAGACTGTCCAGCTCCTCTTCCATGCGCCTCACATCCGCTTTGGCTGCTTCAATGATGCGCTCACCCTCGGCTTGTGCCTCGCGCAAAATGAGCTGCGCTTCACGCTCGGCCTGCTCCCTGACCTCGCCGCGAAGCTGCTGCGCCGCGATGAGTGCGTCGTTCAGCGCCTTGTCGCGCTCGCGAAAGGCGCGGAGCTGCTCGTGGAAGCTTCTCGCCTTGGCGTCGAGGTCCTGATTGATTCGCGTGAGCCGCTCCATCTCTTCGGCGACCTGATCTCTGAACTGATCAACGCGAGCGGGATTGTAGCCACGTAGCGCCCGGCCGAAGTCGTAGCGCCGCACGTCGAGTGGTGTAAGATGAAATGCTTCGTCGATCATTTAGCCCTCGCTCCGAAGAGGGTGGTCCCAAGCCGCACCATTGTCGCGCCTTCTTCTACGGCGATCTCGTAGTCGTTCGACATCCCCATCGACAGCTCCTCAGCCGGATGTCCGGCCTCCACCAATGCTCCACGCGCTTCGCGAGCCTCCGCGAATGTGCGATGAAGCTGAGATTCCGTCGCGGTAAAGCTAGCTATTGTCATCACTCCCCGAACTCTGATCCCCGCGAGCGCGACGAATCGCTCAGCCTCGGGCAGAAGATCGGAGAGAGTGTAGCCGCCCTTAGACGTCTCTCCCGAAAGATTCAGCTCGATCAACACATCGACCGCTCGACCGCGGTCGAGCCCGAACGCGCATACGGCGTCGGCCAGCCGCGGACTATCGAGCGAGTGCAGCAACACGAATTGCTCCAACGCCTTCACTTTATTCCGCTGCAAATGTCCGATCAAATGCCAGCGAACTGGCACATCGACAGCGGCCATCTTCTTCAACGCTTCCTGAACTTTGTTCTCGCCGATGTCCCGCAGACCAGCTTCGTACGCCGCCTGAACGACGTTGGGGCCGTGCGTCTTCGTGACTGCGACGATTTTGACTTTCTGCCCGTGCCCACCCCGCGCCGCGGCCGCGTCGATTCTGGCCCGTACGTCGGCTATGCGCTCAGCCAGGCCCGGAAAAGCCATAGCTGTTGAATTTAGCCGCGCAGCGGCCCTCATTCAATTTAGCGCCGCACGATCAGCGATCCGGCCGGCGGCTTTAATGGCGCCTTCTGCCAAAGCTTCGCCCTAGCTTCTTGAGCACTCCCTCGTCGGGCCCTTTCACTGCTACTTCGACGTTGCCAGCGTACGCGCTTCCGGTGATGCGCAGTATTTTTTCGCGATTCGCAACTGCCGGACTTGCTGGCCCATGGTACTTTAGCGTGAAGGAGCCAAGCAGACCCCCGCCATCGCACTCGACTGAAATCTCGGGCGGGACAGTGATTTCGACATTGCCGAGGACCGATACGGCCTCGATCACCGAGAGGCCGTAGCCAATTTCAGCTTCGCGCAGATCTATCTCGACGTTTCCCATCACCGCGAGCGCCCGGAATTTCCGCGGCAGCTGCCACCGTCCGTTTCGCTCGTTGCTGCTGAGAAATGATACGACGCCGGACATCGACTGCGACTGAGGCATCAGCTGCTCGCTCTGGCTTGGATGCT
>QHVA01000030.1 GCA_003223425.1 Gemmatimonadota bacterium | reverse complement strand
GCAACGAACCCATGAATTGCGCCATCACCATTGGGGTATGCGCCGTCTGCCGAGCCGATGTTCTCGATAGCAGATCGAACTCAGAAAGGGTCTGGCTGACGGACTCGCCAGGCGAATCGATCCTTGCCAGAGCGCGGTTCGCGCGCAATGGCGTATAGCCTTCGCCGTACAGCACTGCAGCGAGAACGAGAATCGACGCGAGCGCGAGCACCGGCTTGGAGGCTGGCACCTCAGTGTCGCGGCCGGTAGTCTCGAGGACCACAGAACCTACGGTCCCTCGGGATGCGATCAACGCAGCTATCAGGATCCAGAGCATCGTCGAATTGAGATCGACGAACCAGAAAAAGAGATAAGTGGCGTAGGCGACCTGAAGGCCTGTCAGAACTGCAACCGCACTGGCTGAAAGTCTTCCGGCGCGAAAAGCACGTACGAGGGTCATCCCTATCGCAAACCAGATGGCGAGAAACGCGATTGCGCCGACCAGACCGGTGGTAGCGAGCATTTCGAGAAACTGATTGTGCGTGCGATCGTAGATGTCGGTGTCGATTTTGTAGATGCCCGGATCGAAGTGCGCACTCCACACCAGATTGTGGTTTTCCAGTCCGTAGCCGAGAAGTGGACGATCCCGAAATCCCCCGATTGCGGCGCGCCATTGCATCGTCCGCGACTCGTCTGAGCCGGCGGGATTCGTCGATGCCAGGCGTTGCAGCACCGTGGGGACATGTTGTGTTGCCACGCTCGTCGGAAACGCTCTTATTCCGACCGAGATTGCGGTGATGAGGGCGGCCAGCGTCCCAGCCACCAACGACGCGATCCATTTTTTTCGCGATCGCACACTGAGAGTTGCGAATGTGACTCCGCCCACGATCGCGCCCAGCAAGAGACCGATAACCGCACTCCTGTTCTCCGCATACACGAGCGCCAGCAGATTGACCCCCGCGGCCGAGAGATACAGCAAGCGGTAGTGAACGCCCGACGTTGCGAGATATCCCGCGATAGCGATGTTCATCAGCAGGTAGGCGGCAAGAAGGCCTGAATTGCCGAACGTCGATTCGCTCGGGCCGATTACGCCGTCAAAGGCGGCCGCCGCGGAAACGACATCCGAGTGCTGTCCAATCGCGCTAACGCTCACGAAGAGGCTCACCGCCAGCGCCGCGTTCAGAATCCAGCCCCAGTTCTCATCGCGAAGGGTTCTCAGGAGCAGGAAGAAGAGGGCGAGATGGAGCCAGGCCCACACACCGCCCATCCGCTCGAAATCTCCAAAAAAGCTGTGAGTACTCGCGGGCGAGAAAAACGCCGACAGCGTCGCCGCAGCGAGAAACATCACCAGTGACCAGAAGATGGGCTCGTCGTGAAGATCGAGCATGTTCCGACCGAAGCACAGCGCAAGCACGAGCGTCGTAATTCCGAGCTCGACGACGGCGCGGAAGAAGAGGTTCCGCGGCACAACGTAGGGGAAGAAAAAGCCCGACCCGACGATCACCGGAACCAGTAGCGATGCCAGCAGCAGCGCTATGATCGCTGTGCGCCATGAAAGTCCGGGTAGCTGAGCCCTGGAGAGGCGCACCTATCAGCCCGCCGTTTCGGTAAGGCGCATCAACGCTTCCGGCGAAATCTCGTGGCCACCCTCGAATCTCATCGTAGCGTACGGAACACCTAGCACCTGTAATCGTGCGTCTTGCTCGGAGACTCTTTGGGGCGTTGCAAAATCATCGTGCAGGCCGACAACGATCGTCAATGGCGATCGTCGCACCAAACGACCCGCGCTCTCCGTATCGAGCTCGGGAGGTAATACCCCCGCCCAGAGTACTACCCGATCCGGATCAACCTGACCGCGTGCAACCCAACGCGCAATGGTCGCCGTGCCCTGCGAGAATCCCAGGACCCACAACCGCACCTTCGTGCGGTCGACTATCGCAAAAATCTGATCGTGAAGCAGATCGAGATAATTCACGTAATCATGGATCTCGAAGTCGCGATCCTCAGATGTCATCCAGCTGGCCCCGACTGGCGTATTGGGAGGATGCGGTTCGGATTTCGGCGCCGCGAGGTAGTAGCGTGACAAAGCCTCGGGGGCGACGATAAGTCGGTCAGGCCGTTCCAGCGGGAGGAACCGAGAGAGAAAACGTCTCGCCAGCTGACCGTGACCGTGACACACGATCCACACTTCGCTTAGGTCTGCTTCGAGTGATCCCAGGATCGCATAGCGCGCCGATCTCGGAACCTGGAGATGCCGCTGCTCGAAGGTGCGAGCCTTGGTTTCTGTAGCAATGGGAGTCTGCAAGTGAAGCTCGATGCTGAAACCAGTTTACCGGCCCAGGGCCGGAATACTACCTGCTAGCTTCTGAATTTACCGCGAGGGAACCGTGTCCCGCACTGTATCGCGAACCGGTTCGCTATTCTGCTTCATTCGCTGGCCGCTTTCTCGTGACGTTGAATCGCGTTTCGCGCGCTCGTTCGCCGAATCGCGCTCTGTTCGCATCTGGGTTTCGCGTTCTGAACCTGCGTTTTCCATTTGAAGGTTGACGTCCGCTCCGGTCTGCTCCGCTGTATCGGATTGCATGTAATAGCTCTCCGCCTGTGCGCGGGCGACGCGCGCTTCCGCCCGTGCGCGGAGGATGCGCGCACGATACCGCTGCACAAATTGGAAGTTCTCGGCTGGAACCGGGGCGGCGCTTGTCGACTTGCCGGTCTCTGCCGCCTCAGTTGCCTGCGCCAGCGCGACGGTTTCGAGAACGAAATCGCTCACCGATAGGCCCGCGGTCTCGATCGCTCGCCGTGCGCGTGGACTCGATTCCAGGCGAGCGACGGCGCGGTCAATTGCGCTTCCGCCGCCGGAGGATGCAGGGCGCAAGGCGGAGCGCGGCAGGACGTCGAGATTGTTCTGTGCCTGCTCCCACTGCGCGTAGTTGGCGTCGGTGAGTCGATAATCCACCGGGGTCGCCAGCGCCTCTCGCGCTTCTGGCGATGAATTGTCGAATATGAGCGATGCTGCCATCGGGTCCGGCGGCGTATCGTTGCCTCTCTTACAACTTTCGCCCGCGACTGCTGCCACCATAATCGCAAACGCCAGTGATCGAGTTACAGATAATCGAGCCATCCCTGCACCTCCTCGCTTCACAATTCAGCGAATCGCAGGCCAGCCGAATACTATTAGTCGGCCCCTTTTCCCCACCGGTGAAACCGCTCGCACGATGAACAGAAGCGCTTGGACCATGGCTCTCACGGCCTTCCTCCTGCCGGCGTCCGACCTGGCTGCTCAGACTAAGCCAATCGACTGGCGCACGTTCACGGCCGAGACCCAGGCGATTCTTGCCAACTACCTGCGCATCAACACGACCAACCCTCCTGGCAACGAGATTCTCGCTGCGAGGTTTTTGAAAGCAATTCTCGACCGCGAGGGCATCGAAGCCCGGATACTGGACACTACGGAGCTCGGTCCGAATCGTGCCAATCTCTATGCGCGGCTACGCGGAAATGGCGGCAAGAAAGCGATTGCGCTCGTCCATCACATGGATGTGGTGCCAGCGGTGGCCTCCTATTGGACAGTCGACCCGTTTTCCGGCGTCGTGAAGGACGGCTATCTCTGGGGACGCGGAGCGCTCGACATGAAAGGCGACGGCATCATGCACCTGATGTCGATGATCGCCATCAAGCGCTCAGGCATTCCGCTTACTCGCGACATCGTGTTTATCGGGAATGCGGACGAGGAACTTGGGTCTACTGGCGCCCAGGTCTTTGTGGACCGACATGCCGATCTGCTGCGAAACGTCGAGTATCTCATCACGGAGGGCAGCGACAACTACCTCGACGCGAACGGCAACGTCGTTTATTTCAGCGTCGGGGTCGCCGAGAAGCGAGCTTTCTGGCAACACGTATTGGTGAAGGGAACGCCATCGCACGGGTCTAAGCCCACCAAACAGAATCCGGTTCCTCGTCTGATAGCTGCGCTCTACAAGATTGCGCAGTACGAGACACCACTTCACGTCACGCCGGGTGTCGACAAGTTCTTTCGGGACATATCGCGAACCTATCCCGAGCCGCGCCACACCTGGCTTTCCAACATCGCGGCGGCACTCGGGAATCCTGAGGCTCGAGAGTGGATTCTGAACGACGTCTACTGGAACGCGATTTTGCGCAACACGATTTCGCTCACCGGCCTCACGGGCTCCAACAAGACGAACGTCATTCCGCCTGAAGCATCGGCGGAAATTGATATCAGGCTTCTCCCGGATCAGGATCCGGATTCCGTGCTTGCATTGCTGAAGCGGATCGTCGCCGACACCGCCGTGCACTTCACGCCGTTGTTGACGCCGAAGCCGCCGTTGGAGAGTCCCACCAACACGGCGTTATTCAGCGCAGTGGAGAGGGCTGTTCGCGAGCGCGAGCCGAAGGCATTTGTCACGACGCCGATGGAAACCGGCGCGACTGACCGTCCGATTTATCGTCGGCTCGGCATCATCACGTACGGCCTAAGCGGATTCAAACTGCCGCAGGTGGAGATCCAGCGAGGTGTGCACGGCAACGACGAGCGCGTGTCGCCGGACAACATCGCTTACGGAGTTCGCTTCTTTTACGACGTACTGCGCTACACGCAGTAGACGGGAACGCGGTGGAGCGTCAGCTCTTGTGCCGAAAGGTGATGCGTCCTCTCGTCAGGTCGTAAGGTGATACTTCGAGAGTCACGCGATCTCCCGCGAGAACCCGAATGCGAAATCTCCGCATCTTTCCCGCAATTGTCGCGTGCACATCATGGCCGTTGTTCACCTGCACGCGGAACGTCGCATCTGGGAGCACTTCTGTAACAGTTCCTTCCAATTCGATTGCTTCTTCTTTTGCCATATGCCTCCTTGAGGTTTTTGGTACTCCGTGAAAAAAGGGGCCGCCCTGGAGTTTGTCCAGAGCGGCCCCTGTCTTATGCAGCTTTCAGCAAGCTACGCCTTAGGCGCCGAGCTTGGTGACGTTCTCCGCCGCCGGGCCCTTCTGACCCTGCACGACGTCGAACTCGACGCGCTCGCCCTCAGCCAGCGACTTGAAGCCACTGCCATTGATGGCGGAGTGGTGAACGAAGCAATCCTTCTGTCCGTTCTCGGGGGTGATGAAGCCAAAGCCCTTGGCGTCGTTGAACCACTTCACTTTGCCGGTGGTACGCATGTTCGGTACATCCTCATTCAATTGTGTCGGAGTGCCGTGTTTGCGGTACCTGTCCGACTACTGTTTGTTCGCGGCCGAAGTGACCGCTTGTGCTGGCCAGAAAACCAAAAAAGACCTGTCAAATATCCAGGTCCCCTCTAAGGCAAAACTGGCCGGTCGCGCAATCGTTGCGCTTCTGGCGAGAATCTAATCAATCAAGGCTTTACGGTCAATGAAGCTACGCCGCTCGTTAGAGCTTTCCCCTCAATAAAGCTGAGCCCCCTGGTCAGGGCTTTTCGCTCAGTGAAGATGCAGCACTTTCGGCGTCCACATCGACCGGCATTGTGTACCGATCCACCGCTTCACTATACGCCTCCACGACCGGAGCCGGCGCGGGTACTTTCGCGCCGATCACCATCGATTTCATCATGAGCGCATTGGCGACTGCTTTGCCTTTGTAGTGGTTGTTGGTGACCACGTACGCTTCGTTCGTTGCTGGGTCCGCGGCGATTTCCTTCGCCCTTTCGACCCACGGTTCCAGCTCGTCCGCTCGGTACAGATAGTTGTAACGCTCCTCGACGCCAGCCTTCTCACGGAACCAGTCCTTGTAGTTGCGACCGTGCACCCTCACGTACCCCACCCTCGATGTCACGTGCGCCGAAGGCCCAATTGAGTTGTGGTAGAGTGGCTGATCGATGTTGACGAATCCCACTCCCTCTTCCTCCAGCGTCGAGAGAAACTCGGGAGCGAGCCATGACTTATGACGTACCTCGACGACCAGTGGGTAGTGGCTGAACGTGCGCACCACGTCACCCAGCCACTCGCGATTCTCCTCGGTGCGCTTGAAGCTCCAGGGAAACTGGAGCAACACGGCGCCCAGCTTCCCTGCATCCATCATCACGTCGAAGCCGGCCCGCACCTGATCGACTTCGCTTCGTGTCCAGGCCTTCGTCCTCTCGTGCGTAAAACGCTTCCATAGCTTGGCGGTGAATCGGAAGTCGTGGAAATCTTTGACGCGGCGCACCCAGGAAGTAGTCGTCTTGGGCAACGGCGGTCCGTAATAACTCGAATTCACTTCCACCGTCTCGAAGAATTCAGCCATGTACTGAAGCGGATCGAACCGGGACGGTTTCGGATCGGGATAGACGATTCCCTCCCAATCCTTATACATCCATCCAGCTGGGCCAAATCGCAGCTTGGCTTTGCTGCGCGCGGACCGTTTGCCGCCCGATCTTTGCAAGCTCATGCTTGTCATGAATGCTTGTTCAATGCCAGCCAAGCCGAATCGGTCCGATATATGACGCTCCCAATTCGGCCGCCCGACCTGCCAATGGAAGCCGTCAGCGTTGCCAAGATTCCGGAAGGTCCGGCCCGTTGGCTCCGCTGGTAGCCGCGAGCGCCCGCTCTTCGCACATTCTTGGGCGCATGCCTTACGCCTTCCACACTGCCGACGTCTTCACCGATCATCTTCACGGCGGGAATCCGCTCGCTGTAATTCCGGATGCGCGTGGTTTGTCGGACGCGCAGATGCAGGCGATCACGCGCGAGTTCAACTACTCGGAAACCGTCTTCGTCTTCCCTCCCGAACAGAGCGCCAACACTCGGCGCGTGCGCATTTTCACTCCCGAAATGGAGCTGCCGTTCGCGGGGCATCCGACGGTGGGCTGTGCCTTCGTTCTTGCATCGATGGGTGCCATTGCGCTCAACGGCGACGAAACGCGAATCGTGCTGGAGGAAGGTGTTGGGCCTGTGCCTGTACTCATTCGCGCAAAGGGGGGAAAGCCGACGTTCACGCAGCTCACTTCGGCGAAGTTACCCGAAATAAAAGATCCACCTCCGCCGCCCGAAACGCTGTGTGAGATTCTGTCGCTCGAGCCAAGCCACATTGTTGCTGACGATATGCTGGAGCCTGAGGCAGTGTCGTGCGGTTTACCTTACCTCTTCATTCCTCTCAAAAAACCGGAGATGCTGTCCTGGGTGAAGGTCGACGCCGTGAAGTGGGAGCAGGCGCTGGGCGATTATTGGGCGCCGGAGATGTTTGTGTTCAGCGCGGACGAGTGGAGCAACATCTTCGAGGGTGGCCACATTCGAGCCCGGATGTTCGCGCCCGGGCTCGGAATCGGTGAGGATCCCGCAACAGGAAGTGCTTGTGCCGCGCTCGCCGGTTTTCTCGCGCTGCGTTCAGAAACGCGCGACGGTACCCTGCGATGGGATGTCGATCAGGGCGTCGAGATGGGCAGGCCCAGCAGGCTCGAGCTGGAAGTTGATCTCAAACGTGGACAGCTCGCTGCGATCAGAGTTGGAGGTTCTTCCGTGCTCGTTAGCTCGGGAACGCTACATCTTGAAGGAGAAGTCTAGCTACTCGAGGTAGTGGTAGAGTCCGTAGAGCGCCATTCCGGCGCCGCCGATGATGATGATTGTGCCCGCAGTGTCTTGGACGAGCGCGCCGACGATCATCGCACCAACGCCGACCACCATGAGCGCGACATCTTGTCCCTCGTGTCGCCGCAGCGGAGCCGCCGTAATCTTAGTCGAAGCGTCGACCTTAGCCTCGTTCGACCGAAATCCTACGGCCGCCGCCTGTAGCGTAGGACCCTTGGGAGAATCTTGATTCAACCGCTGGGCGCCAGACGTCGCCGGAAGTGCGAGCACAGCAAGAGCAAACGAGCTGATTGCCAGAAAGCGCATTTCGTTCTCCGTTGAAGACAGGAAGAGACTCGGTGTCGAGACTCAAGCCCGGTACCCATTTCCCGCCTAGTTCGGAGCCCCTGTGCGGCAATAAACGTGCACCTACCGGTCGTAATCTCCGCGGCGCCGGTCGCGGTGGCGCTCTGGGATGTCGATGTGTCCGGACACGTCGGCGTAATCGATGCTACCGCTGCCCTTCGATTCGACTCTGAAATCCTTACCGACTTTGTTTACCTCGATGCTTCCCGAACCATCGTTCTGCACGATCACCGAGCCGCGCACGTCTGTAGCGTAAATGCTTCCGGATCCATCACTCTCAACGGTGAATGAGCCACTTACGTTGCGGACACTGATCTCACCCGAGCCGTCGTCGACTGTTACATCACCGCCGACATTCT
>QHVA01000029.1 GCA_003223425.1 Gemmatimonadota bacterium | reverse complement strand
CTGCCTGGTTGAGAGTGCTGGAGAATCCTCCGCCCAGGCTCATGTTTGCCGCCGCCGGAAGAACTCGGTTGGCGGTTACCCAATCGATTCCCGCGATGACACCGGAAGTCGTTCCCGACCCGAGACAGTTCAACACGCGAACGGCGACCAGGTTTACGTTCTTCGCGACACCGTAGGTTGCGCCTCCGACGGTGCCCGAGACATGGGTGCCGTGACCGTTGCAATCGGCGGCACTTCCGCCCAGACTAACCTCGTCGACGCCTGTGCTGGCGCGTCCGCCGAAGTCGACGTGATTGAAATTGATTCCCGTGTCCTGCCGTCGTAGTTGTAGGTGTAGCTGCTATCGAGCGGGAGAGCGTGCTGATCGATGCGATCGATTCCCCAGGTCGGTGAAGATTGAGTCGTGATTGCCGTCATCACCTGATCGGCTTCGACCCTCTGCACCCGAGGATCATTCGCGATTGCTGTGGCTGCCGCCTCGGAGATGTTCTGCACGGCGAAGCCCTTGAGGGCGGACCGATAGAGATGCTTGAGCGTGCCTTTGTGCAGCCCGGCAATCGACTGCGCTACCCCGGCGACGTCGGTTACGTCATCGCGAAGAGTGACGATATAATCGCCGGGAATGGGAACGCTCCTGGCGTTCGCGACGACTGCTGGCGCGGCTGGACGCGCGCTGGCAGCGGGACCCGATGCCTCCTGGCAGGCGGTGAAGGCAAGCGCCGCCACCGCGAGTGACACCAATCTCTTCATGAACTCCCCCGAAAAACAGGAAATGCCGGAATACCGGCGTATCCATCGGCTGGAGCCGATGGCACAGCTTGAGGTGAGGCTATTTATGAAAGAACCCGCGGCAGTGGCTGCACGCGGGTGTCGTTTCGATGAAGAGACGGCGTGGAAGCGGATGCAAACATATGATGGTGCTCCCGCCCGTCAAGAATTTTTTTTTGCTTGATCCGATTTGGTGGACCAGTCAAGTATCCGCCTGCCTAGCTCCGCTGAGCTAGATCAGCCGGCCCACCCAGCCTCCGACGAAATATGCGACCACCGCCACTCCGATTCCGACGACGAACATGTCGAATCCAGAGCGGAAAACTCCACGGCCAGTGAAGACAGATCTCGCCGCACCGACCACGAAGTGCGACAGCATCGCGATCGCGAACGAGATCACGATTGCGGTCGTTCCATGCCAGATGAGGAAGGGAAATACGGGAATTGCCGCACCGAACGCAGTGGCCAGGCCAGTGAGCCATCCCTCTTTGAGCGGTGACATGCTGAACTCGCCGATCTTGAGCTCCTCCTGCACCTGCTCTCTGAGCATCCGCTGAGGATCCGCCATTATCTGCGTTGCGAGCGAGTGGGCAGAATCGCGATCCATCCCTTTTGCCTCATAGATCACTGCCAGCTCGTCTCGTTCGATCTCTGGCATGAGATCGACTTCGGTTTTCTCCATCGATATCTCGTACTCATAAACCTCTCGCTCGCTCTTGCTGGCGAGATACCCACTCGAGCCCATCGAGAGGGCGTCGGCGATGAGACCAGCCAGCCCCGCGACGACTACCGCCTGATGCTGGTTTACCGTCGACGCGCCAATTACTCCGGCCACCAGGCCGAAGTTGGCAGTAAGTCCGTCATTGAATCCGTACACGACGTTGCGGAGAAATCCGCCCGACGCCGTTTTGTGCCAGGGCTCGGCTCCCTTGCCGGAGATCTCGCCCAACGTCGTAGCGTGATCGGCAGATTCGCGGGCAAGAATCAGTGCTTCCGCGCCGCCTGGTGATCCGCGCGGCGTCTCCCGGTGCATATCGAGATACGCCTTGACCTCACGGCCCTCTTCCTCGAGCAACATCGGCAGCAAAAAGTCGGGGCCGAACCAGCGCCCAAATGTTGCGAGCAAGCGCGCGCGCCCGCTGGGACGGAATTTCCCCGGCTGGTGACCATGTTTGGCGAGAAGATCAGACCACACTACGACATGGCGATCTTCAACATCCGCCAATCGCGAGTAAATGTCTTTTTTCTTGGGATCCGGCTCTGCGGCGGCGAGAATTCGATACAGATAGGCCGCATCTGCTTCGTCCTGCCAATGGTGCTCGAACGAGTGAACGTCGATCTCGGCACGTTCGTGGGGCGGCGGTGCGGCAGGCGGCTCCAACATCGTTGTCATGCTTCAATATCACTCCGATGGCTCGCTTTTGCATGGAGCTGCGCCCGGTCGAGCAGTCCAGGTTCCAAAGCTGCACGTGGGCAACCCTTGAATGCAGCTCGATGTCCTATCTCAGAGAACCATCGAGGGAGACAAAATGAAGTCGCTAATGCTGCTCTCCGCGGTCGCTGCATCCGTTGCCGCAACGCTGAACGCGCAGGTCACAGCTCTGAAACCCGACTCGACCTGCACCAATTACCCGGATGGACGGGTGGAATGCCGGGTTTTTCGTCGCGGCGTACCGGGAGATTCCGGTCTCCGCAGCCGAATCTTCTATAGGATGGATTCGGCAATGGCCAAGCGTGCCGCGCTCGGGCTCGAGCTCCGGACAACTGGCACCAGGCGCGACACACTTGGCGTTTTTGTCGAGGCGGTGACGCCAAAAGGACCAGCTGAAACAGGCGGCATCATTGAAGGTGATCGGATTGCCTCGATCAACGGAGTAGATCTGCGCACGTCAGCAGCCGACACAGAGGATTCCTACACCAACGGACTGGCAGCACACCGACTGGCGCGAGAAGTCCAGAAGCTGAGTCCGGGGGCTCGAGTAACACTGCGGGTTTATTCGGGCGGGCGTTTCCGGGATGTGCAGGTGATCGCGGCGAAGGCTAGCGATGTGATGCGCCTCGGAAATCGCTTTCGCTTTGGAATGCCAGGGATGGGCGGCACGATGGAATTCGGCGGACCTGGTGCAATGATGTTAGGACCTGAGATGCCGATGATGCGCGAGCGCATGGAGCCGCTAATGAGGGAGCGCATGGAGCCGCTGATGAGAGAGCAACTCGAACCCCTGCTGCGTGAGCGCATGAACGATCTGCCGGAAAGGATTCAGTTCCGGGCGCCTATTCGGATCAGAACCCTCGGTCCGGCGCGCGTACGCGCTCCGCGAACTTACAGAGTCAACGGCGGTGCTGAAGGTGAGGTGAGAACCGCACTGCCGCCGACAACTCTGTCGTTCGACGGCGGAGAGGTATGGCTAGAGACACCCGATGCTCCGGACGTCGACGAACTGTTCCTGGACATCGATGACGAACCGTTCGATTTCGAGATGGAGATAGTGCCGGTGTCGGCAGATACGATCAGGGAGATCGCGGCGACAACAATTCGGAGCGCTCAATCCGCGCTAAAGCAGCTCGCTGCGGAAGGAACTGCTTAGATAGCTCGTCGGCACGCGAGTGCCAGCGGGCTTCCAGCGTACGAGTCGCAGACTGAACGCGTTGCTCAACCGCAGTAGTGCGCGGCAACGCGTTCTGCGTATCCGCACAGGTGAAGTGTGGAGCGTGCTTCGGATCAACGGCGGCATAGCCGACGCGTGGGAGAACTTCGGCCGCGATAAGAATTAGACCGGCGAGGACGATAAACAACGATAGCGTGTGCATCTTGGGGAGCCGATAGCGCCAGGTCGTGAACGCCACCCACACGCCGCCTACCACGATGACGATTTCGACAGCGAGATATCCGAGCAAGCCCGATCCGCACTCGTTGTCGTACGGCCAGATCGCAAGCGCGGTATAGAGCGCGAATACGAGAATCAATCGGGCGCCCGCGCCAATCATTGCCGCGCGCTGTTGCGCGCGCTCCTGGGCGCGGCGCTCCTCCTCGCTCTGCATCTTCTTGAAAGCGGGCGAAGGCTCCGGCGGAAGTCCGTCGAACTCCCGCTCGATTTTTTTCAGTTGTGTTGACCAGTCGTCTTGAGCCACGGACGCTCCCTGGGAGGGAAGAATCTCCCTTACCTTTCTGACTCCGAAGCCTCGTTACGGGCAACGAAAATGACTTCAGACGAGCTGGTAAGGGTGCGCCTGGACAAATGGTTGTGGGCCGCGCGCTTCTTCAAAACGCGAGCGCTTGCTGCGGCGGCGATCGAAACGGGCAAAGTCGAGGTCAACGGCGAGAGAGCGAAACGCGCCAAGCTGCTCCAGATCGGCGACTCACTCCGAATCCGACTGGGGCCTTATTACCACATTGTCACGGTCCGGGCGGTGTCGGAACACCGTGGACCAGCATCGATCGCAGCGAGGCTGTATGAAGAAACCGAAGAGAGTAGAAAAGCGCGCGAGGCAATGCAGTTGCAGGTAAAAGCGGCGCAAGCGATGTCCGGATATGACCGAGGGCGGCCCACCAAAAAAGATCGGCGCGACATCGAGAGACTCAAGCGCCGAGATGCATTCTGATTGCGACTAACTGCTGCGGGCTGCGGACCAACGGCATTTCGGACTGCTGACTAATTGCGGATTGGGAGACCTACTTCGGACTGCGAAACTAACGGCTGCGAATTGCGGATTGCGGACTGTCCGCAGTTCGGAGTTAGTCCCCCAATTCGTAGTTAGTCAGCAGTCCGCAATGCACTTGGTCCGCAGTCCGCAGTTCTAACTAGAACTCCATTTGCGCCCCAAGCTCCACGACTCGGTTGGGCGGAATTCCGAAAAACTCGGTGGCTGGCCGCGCGTTTCGCTGCATGAAAATGAAGAGCCGCTTGCGCCAGCGCGCGAGCGGCTTCGTCCCGGTCGGAATCAGATTTTCCCGGCCGAGGTAATAGGTTGTCTCGGCGGGCTTCGCGATGATCCCGCGCTCCGTCGCGAGGGAAAGAATCTCGGGCACGTTCGGGGTCTGCATGAACCCGTACTTCGCCTTGATACGCCCAAAGTTGTGCGGGAAGGTCGTCACTTCGACGCGCTCGGTGATTGGAACTTCGGGGACCTGCGCGGCGATGATCGAGAGCAGGATCACATTCTCGTGCAGCACCTTGTTGTGTTTGAGGTGATGCAGCAACACCAGTGGTGCGTCCTTCGATTCTGATGTGAGAAAAACAGCGGTGCCTGGGACACGCGCGGGTTTGAAACGCCGGTCCGGATTCTCGTCGCCCAGATCCTTGAGCAGCGTCTCGAGAGGAATCGACGCGTCCACCAGCAGGCTGCGCACTATCATCCGTCCGCGCTGCCATGTCGTCATCAGAATGAAGATGCCAAGGGCGATCGCGAGCGGTACCCAGCCGCCCTGGACGATCTTGAGCATGTTGGCGGAGAAGAACGCCAGATCAATGATCAGAAAAAACGCGCTGAGAGCACCAGCGCGCCAAATGCTCCACTGCCAGTGCGTCCGCGCCAGGATGTAAAACAGGATCGTCGTGATTGCCATCGTGCCCGTGACCGCGATTCCGTACGCTGCTGCCAGCGCGCTCGAAGACCTGAACGCGAGGACCACCAGGATGCAGCCCAATCCGAGCGCTCGGTTCACTTCGGGAACGAAGATCTGGCCAGTCTCCTGATGCGACGTGTGGATGATCTGCACGCGCGGGCTGTAGCCGAGCTGCACGGACTGCTGCGTGAGCGAGAACGCTCCCGAGATGAGCGCCTGGGATGCGATGATCGTCGCAATCGTCGCGAGCCCTATCAGCGGATACTGCAGCGCACTGGGTGCGAGCAAATAGAACGGATTGACCGCGCTCGCAGGCTCGCGCAGGATCAACCCGCCTTGTCCGAAGTAGTTCGCGAGTAGCGCCGGCAATACCAGCATGAACCACGCAAGCCTGATCGGCCGCTTTCCGAAATGACCCATGTCAGCGTATAACGCTTCGGCTCCGGTGACAGCGAGCACCACAGCGCCGAGCAGAACGAAGGCCGCGCGACCGTGGTGCATGAAAAATCTCAGACCGTACCATGGGTTGGCAGCGGCGAGAATTTGCGGCGCCAGCAGAATCTCGCGCAGGCCGAGTGCACCGATCACGAGGAACCAGATCACCATCACTGGTCCGAATATGCGCCCGACTTTGGCGGTGCCATGCCGCTGATAAAAAAAGAGCACGGCGAGTATCCCAACCGTCAGCGGAATCACCAGGTATTGCGATTGCGGCGCGACAACTTCCAGGCCTTCGACTGCGCTTAATACTGAGATCGCTGGTGTGATGACACCATCGCCGTAGAGGAGTGCCGCGCCAATCAGACCCAGTGCGATGATGGCCTTGCGACGAAGTGAATCAGCGTCGCGTCGTTGCTTCTGAAGAATGAGCGCCAGCAGCGCGAGAATTCCGCCCTCGCCGTTGTTGTCGGCCCTCATGATGAAGATGATGTACTTGATGCTGACGATGATTATCAGCGACCAAACGATCAGTGAGAGCACGCCGTAGACGTTGGTCGGCATCGGCTCGAGCCCGTGTTCTGGCTTGAAGCACTCGCGGACCGCGTACAGGGGGCTGGTGCCGATGTCCCCATAGACGACCCCAAACGCGAGTAGTGTGAGTTTTGCGAGGCGGCGGCCGCTCGGACGAGCTTCGAGGTGAGTACTGATTTGCGCGACCTATGGAGGTAGTTCGGGCCAGCCCAAGTGGCGGCGTTGGCACCGGAATTTCCGCACGCACGCGAGGCTTTGCAAGGCCGATACCCACCGGTAACAAACAGACGTTAATGGGGCATATCGCTTGCGTTATGAGAGGTGAACCAAAGAACCTGATTCCACAATGGAGGGCGAGATGAAGGATCTAAACGAAAGAGGTATCGAGAACCAGGTCAAAGGGACCGGCAAGGAGATGAAAGGGAAGATCCGTGGCGATCTGGGCGATGCCACCGACAACGCCAGCGAGCACGTAAAAGGGCGCGTTGAGGAGCTCGAGGGTAAGGTCCAGAAGAACTTCGGGAAAGGCGAGAGAAAAGCCGACCTCGACCACGACATCTAACCCTTCGCGATAATAAAAAAAGCGCCGGTGCAGCTTCGCCGGCGCTTTTGCTTTTCGCTCGTTTTTTAGTAGGGAGGAGCTCCGGGCGGCGGGCCTGGAGGACGTCCCGCCGTGTCACCGCCCCGACGCTCGGCGAGTTCCTTGTGCGCAGCCGCACGCATCTTGTCGAGCCTCACCTGTTGGTCGGGATTCAGCAACCGCTTGATTTGCGCATGAGTACTGTCGCTCACGTCCCGCGCCAAAAGAGCGATCGAATCCAGCTGCGGTTTCACCGGTTTGTAAAGCGTGACGATCTGTCGGTGCTTCTGCTCTATCAGCGAATCAATCGATGCCTGCTGCTGCGGAGTGAGCTTGAGCTCCTCGGCCATTCGCTGCCTATAGGCGCGCGGCCCACGCATCTCACGGCCATGCCTGGCGTCCATCACGCGATCGGCAGTGAAGCCGAGCGCTCCACCGGCGACGAAGGCGCCGAGCAGAAACATCAATGCGTAACCCTTGGAGCGTTCCATCAGAACCTCAGTGTGACAAGACGTAACGGAAAGTTGCTTCGCGCTGCGACGAGCCATCGTGCGGTGCTGTTACAACCTGCACTGCGCCCGGCAGCACATCCGAGGCGAGCGGCTCAGTGACGGCTTCGTAAGTCGTGCGCAGCTCTTCGTCCTTCTGACGCGACCAGAGCATCCCAGCGGCAACGAACAAGAGAGCGGCTGCGGCGAGTCCTGGCGCTGCCCAGTTTGCGAGATCTGACCACCAGTTGACTGGAATCAGCGCGTGCCGGTGGGCTTTGACGTAGGACAGGATCCGGGTCTCGAGGGTGTTCCAATACGCGCCTTCGGCGGGCGGCGCGTATATGTCGCGGAGCATCTCCGTGACCTTCGCGTCGCTTCCCCCTTCATCGTCGAGTCGCAAATCGGTACGACCTTCCATCGCTAATCCCTCAAGTTTCCCAGCAACACGCGCAGCTTTTGCCGCGCGTGGTGCAAATCCGAGCGAGCTGTTCCGCCCGGTATACCCAACATCTCTCCAATCTCGGCGTGGGTAAAGCCCTCGACATCATGTAGGACTATCACCGAACGCGCACGATCCGGAAGTTGCGCCAGCGCCGCCTCGAGCCGCTCCCGCAGCTCGCCGCCTTCCGCCGGATCGCGGAAAGCGGTTGGAAGCGATTCAGAGAGCTCCTCCGCATTCCTTACCTTTCGGCGCCGGGCCAGATCGAGCGCCGCATTCGCGACGATTCGATTGAGCCATGCCCCGAAAGTCTGCGCGGGGTCGAACCGGTCAAGCGCCTGATGCGCCCGCAGGAATCCCTCCTGCACCGCATCTTCGGCGTCTTCGTGAGTCATGACTATCGAGCGAGCCACGATGTACGCGCGGCGCTGATGAAGACGCACGAGTCCGGCAAAACCCCGCTCGTCCCCACCCTTGGCCAGACTTACGAGCTCTCGCTCCTCATCAGAAATACGTATGGCTGTGGGCGACTGTTGAGGGCCTGACACCGGAGGCTGATAAGGGTTCTGGCCGTAAGATACGGCCGGAACGGGATCACCGGCGCCGTTGGAATCCCTGGTTTGCACGCGATATCCGCCTAGTGAACCGGTCCCATCGATCCGCGTGCGCGGCCGGTTCTGAACAGCAGCAACAGCGGCAACGCGAAGATCAACACCAGTCCGCTGTACAGGTAGATCCTCGAGAACGCGAGCATGCTCGATTGCACTGAAACCTGGCGATCGAGAATCGCCAGCGCCTGCTGCTGCGCGACCAACGGATTGATCCCACGCGTGATCAGCCCCCGGGTTATCATCGAGAGACGGCTCAACGTTTCCGGATCGTTCGAGCCGACGTGCTCCACCAGCACTGCCTTTTCTGCCGACATGAAGCGTGCGAGCAGGGTTGCCATCACCGCAATGCCAAGGGATCCGCCGAGCTGGCGCATCAGGTTGAACATGCCGGTGCCCTGCGCCAGATCTTTCACTTTGAGATCGGCCATCGTCGCGTTGGTCAACGGAACGAAGATGAGTCCGAGTCCCACGCCGCGAAGTATCAGCGGCCAGAACAGATCATATTGGCCGCTTCCGGATGTCAGGTGCGACAGCTTCAACATCGACCAGAAAAAGAGAAACGCCCCGGCTATTACGGTGTAACGCGCATCCAGTCGCATCGCATTTCTACCCACTACGGCCATCGTGATTGCCGATGCGATTGCGCCGGGAAGAATGATCTTTCCGGTCTGCCACGCCGTCATCTGCAATAGCTGCTGCACGAAGACGGGAAGAATGAACACTGAACCGTACAGCGCAAATCCGAGCAGCAAGCCCAGGCTCACACCGGCCGTGAGCTGACGACTTTTCAGAATGCGAAAATTGATAACGGGCTCGTCAGTCGTAAGCTCGTGCCAGACTAGCGCAATGCCCGCCAACAACGCTGTAACACCTAGGGTCGTTACGAGGCGGGAATCCCACCAATCGTAGCGCTCACCACGCTCGAGCATCCATTGGAGCGAGCCGACGCAGAGCGTGAGGAGAATTATTCCCAGGTAATCGATCTTCTCAGCCCGCTCCTGGTGCTCGGCGTCGTGCACGTAGGTGACGGTGAGAATGGCCGCAATAATCCCAAGCGGGACATTGATGTAAAAGATCCACGGCCAGTTGTAGTTATCGGTGATCCATCCGCCGAGTGTCGGACCGAGCGTCGGCCCGACCATGACGCCGACGCCGAAGATCGCCATGCCCGTTCCCGCTTCCTCCGGCGGGAACGACTCGTACAAAGTGGCCTGCGCTGTCGAGAGCAGCGCCCCGCCGCCGATTCCCTGAATCACGCGCCAGAATATGAGCCCAAGCAGCGAGTGCGATGCTCCGCAGAAGAACGACGCGACCGTGAAGAGCAGGATCGAGCCGGTGAAGTAGCGCTTTCGACCGAAGTACGCCGAAAGCCATCCCGACATCGGAATTACGATGACGTTGGCAATGATGTAGGCGGTCGACACCCAGGCGATCTCGTCGAGCGTGGCGCCGAGGTTTCCCATCATGTGAGGGATGGCGACGTTGACGATCGACGTGTCGATCAGCTCGAGCATCGCCGCCATCGTAACGGTGGCGGCGATGATGTACTTGTGCGCGTAGCGGTCTTCCGAGGATGTCGATATCCCGGAGGACCTCAGTACTGCGGTGCTCACGGGTTCGAAGTATTTATGTGGACGTTGGCGGAGAGACCCGGGCGCAACGGATGGTTACCGGCGCACGGTTTCGTGACACGTATGCGCACCGGAACACGCTGGACGACTTTGGTAAAATTTCCTGTAGCGTTGTCGGGGGGAAGCAGCGCGAATTTCGCTCCCGTCGCGCCGCTGACGCTCTCGACCTTCCCTTCACCAATGCAGCCGCCGTAGGCGTCGATCTCAAACTCGACCGGCTGGCCGGGACGAATTTTGGCGAGCTGAGTCTCCTTGAAGTTCGCGGTGACCCAGACGCCCGTGTCGGCAACAATGCTCAGAAGGGGCTGTCCCGGCGCAACCAGCTGTCCGACCTCAACCTGCTTTCTCGAGACTTCCCCGGATGCAGGTGCGGTGATGCGAGTGTAATCGAGCTGAAGCTGCGCGTTTGCCGCGGCAGCACGGGCGGCGAGAGTGCGAGCGTTGGCCACGCGCACGCCGGCTTCAGCCGTGTTCACGGTTCCACCAGCGGCTGAAGCCTGACGCTGGGCGGCGAGAAGGTTCGCGTGCGCGACGTCCGCACCTGCGATCGCCGCGTCGAGCTGTTGCTTCGAGATGATCTGCTTGGCCGCGAGCTCCCTCGCTCTGGCGAGATCTGCGTCAGCCTTGTTGGCGTTGGCGCGCGCAGCACCGATCTGCGCGTCGAGCGCAGCGCGTTGGCCGGTGGCACTCTGAACCTGCGCCTCCGCCTGCCCAGCGAATCCGCTGCCGCCAGCTGTCGCCTCGGCAGCCACGAGATCTGCCTGCGCCTGCTGCAGCCGGACGCGATAATCGGCGTCGTCGAGCTGAACGAGGAGCTGGCCTGCATTGACGTGATCGTTCTCATTCACATTGACTGTCTTCACGTAGCCGCCGACTTTCGCCAGCACTGGAACGATGTGACCGTCGATTTGAGCGTTGTCAGTCGATTGGTGGGAGCGACCGTAGCTCAACTTCTGGAATGCCCAGACCACGAGGGCGAGAGCGACGACGGCAACTATCGGAAGAACGAACTTCTTTCTCGATGATTTCTCGGGGCCTTCGCCCTCGCCGGGTGCAGAGGTTCGTCCGTTGCGTGACGCTGGAGTCTCGCGAGCTTCGGTCTCGATTGCGGTTGCCATAAGTCTACCTGGGTTCCTGATGATCTAGTTGAAAGTGTGCAATTGGATCTTCGTAATTATCTCAGTGTCGTAACGCTTCCGGTCGCACGCGCGAGTGCCACGCGCGCGAGCTGATATAATGTCTCCGCATCGTTCACGAGTGTGCGCGAAGCCGTCAGCGCGAGCGATGCGTTCACTACATCTGCGTTTCCAGCGACGCCGGCGTTGAAGCGGTCGCGCGCCTGCGCCAGCTCCTGCTCCGCGAAACGCAGTCGCTCGGTTGCCGCGTCGAGCTGCTCGCGAGCAGCGGCCAGATCGATCAGCGCACCACGAACGTCGGCTTGCGCCTGCTGCTCGAGATCGCGCCGACGGATTTCCGCTTCCTTCACTACGGACTGCTGTTCCTGAAGCCGTGCCTCGCGCCTGAAGCCGTCGAAAATCGGAAGCGTCACCTGCAAACCCCAGGTGTAGGTGTTGAGCATCTTGGCGCCATTTTTTCCGATGACTCCATCGTCGGCGACCAGGCCGAGCGAAGGAAGTCGTTCCGCCTTGATCGCGGAAACGCCTTGCTTAGCAGCGCGCAGCCGCTCCTCTTCGGCAACCAGATCCGGTCGATTGCGTAGCGCCTGACCGACGAGCGTCGCCTCGTCCGGAAGTGATTCGCCAGCCGCTGCCGCGGAAAGCGAATCTGTGAGCACAACGTCGGTCCCGACCGGCAGCGCAAGCGAGCGCAAGAGATCGAGATGCGCGTGATCCTGGGCGTTGCGTGAAGCGATGAAGCTCGCACGCGTGGCGGCGAGCTGTGCTCTTGCCCGCGTGACGTCGAGCGCGACACCGGTTCCAGCCTGGAGCTGTGATTGTGCGATCCTCAGCAGCTCTGTCGCCAGCAGAGTGTCGGCCTGACGGGCACGCAAATCTGCATCGGCGCGCATCGCTCTCACATAAGCGGAACTTGCGACAGTGGCCGCCTGCTCGGCGGTAGCATCAGCGTCCGCGCTCGACGAGCGCGCTTGCGCCTGTGCGGAGCGAACGCGTCCGAGCGCGGCGAAATCGAGAAGGTTTTGCTGCACTCGACCACGGACGTCGAGCGTGTTAACGGGTCCTTCCACCTGTCCCTTCGGATCGAATACTGGTGGTTGGCCAGGCGGAGTTGGGAAATCGATGCCGAGCGTGGAAGTGTTGAACGTACGACCTGCTTCCTGCACGTAGCTGCTCAGCGTCGGAAGAAGATCGGCTCGGCGTT
>QHVA01000028.1 GCA_003223425.1 Gemmatimonadota bacterium | reverse complement strand
GGATCATTCCAGCCATAGGCATCGGCGCGCGGGCAATGGCTCCACTGCGCTGCTTCATGATCTCGGGCACCGAAAGCTCGACGATCATGTTCTGCTCCCAGTTTTCCGGACGCCTGCCGAGGGTTCCTCTGATGGTCCGCGTCGCCTCGTTGCGCCGCACCTTCAACACGAACGGGGCTCCCGCTCTGAGCCATTTGCTCAGCTCCATCGTGCCGCCGCGCATGTCGTGCGAGTTGAACGACAGCAACACGTCACCAGGTAGGACCCCAGCTTTCTCCGCGGGCGAGCCTGGGTCAACGTGCTTGATCACCGGATACGAATCAAAGAACGCGTTACCCCTTTCATCGACCATCGCCTGATCCGAGATCCTCACCCCGAACCAGCCCGTCGGCGGCTCCACGATCATCCTGCGGGTTTCCTGCGCCTCGAGACCCATTGGCAGCAGTAGCAACGCAATGAGCGTCGTCGCTGCGAACAGAGAACCACTTCTCCACACGAGCATCTCTTTGCCGCTAGCCATCAGACTAGAACCCCCTCAATCCCACCGGACGGGCAACGAGCTGTTGCGTGGCCACGCGCGCACCCATCGTCGCCAGGTAGTACTGATTGATCACCGGATCGTGCGGCGCCGTTTGCAGCGCACTCTCCGTCGCGTCCACGATCTTGTCGAGCGCAGCCGCGCGCGCCGAGTACATGGCGAGGCTGTCCCTGCTGCGAATCGTGGCGTTGTTGGCGGCAGCAATGAACTCCGAAGCGCGGCGATACTGGGTCACTGCGCGATCGAGCGCCGCTGACGCTTCATCCACGGATGTGAAGTTGACGCCACTCTCTGACAGCGGCACCATATTCGAGCCAGTAGTCGACACCGTCGTTGCCGCGCTGGGATTGCTCGCCGAGCTCTGAATTGCGCTCGGCAATCCGATCGTCGTCCGGCCGATCGCTATTCCGCCAATGAGCAGCAGCACTGCCGCGGCGGCTTGCAGCCACGGTTGCGTAAATCGCGAAGATTGCGACTCGCGAATCAAACCTTCTTCCCGGGCTCGCGCTGCGATCGTCCGCCACTCGTTGAGAGGCGCCCATTCTCGCGAGCGCTCCTCGGCGATGATTTGGTCAAGTTGCTCTTCAGAGAGCTGCGACATGTCCCTTCCCCTTTCCTGCGATAGTTGGTGATTCATCTACCAGGTGCGCGAGGAGCTTGCGCAGCTTCGCGCGTGCCTTGAACAATTGCGATTTCGATCCGCCCGGCGTGATTCCGAGCTCCTCCCCAATCTCTCCGTGCGTGTACCCTTCAATGTCATGAAGCACAAACACAGCTTTGGCTCCCGGCGACAGCCTGTTCATCGCCTGCTCGATCGATTCGGCCATGAAAGTCCGGTCGCTATCGTTCTCGGTGACCGCGGAGTCGTCTTCGATTTCTATTTCAAGCTTCGCGATACGTCTTATCTTGCGTAGTGCGTTGAGAGTGCGGTTCACCGCGATGCGGTGGGCCCATGTTCCGAACTGCGCGTCACCACGGTAGCTTGGCAGGGCCCTGAAGATCTGCATCCAGACTTCCTGGGAGACGTCAGCCGCCAGCTCGATATCGCCACACAACCTGCGAACAACTGCGTCGATATGGGGCGCGTGCTGCGACCAAAGCCGCTGCATCGCCCTCTCGTCGCCCGCTATTGCGCGTTTGAGGTCGAGCTGATCGATTGGCATCTCGGACACTTTCTTAGTCACAGCGCGCGTATCTGAAGTTTCCTCTGGAATTCTGCAATTTCCGCTGTAGAATCGGTGACCTTCCCTCTGCGGAATCGTTTGCAACCGTACGTCTCGGCATTTCGCCTAGTGACAGCCCGTCTGGGTGTGGCGGAACTTCGTATCGCGCGGTCGGTATAAACTAAAGTAGTCGAAGGAGTTAGCGTTGCTCAGAGTGATTCTCACCGCCCTGACGGTGACCAGAGCAGGCGATGGCCTGCCGATCAAGTCACCGACAGAGGTCGGCATGTCCAGCAGCCGCCTCAGCGCCATCGAGCGCGTAATCGAGCGCGGAATCAAGGCTGGAGGCTACCCGGGCGCCTCAGTCGTCGTCGGCAGAAAGGGCGCGGCGGTATTCGAGAAAGGCTTCGGCAAACTCTCCTGGAGCGAGAGCAGCACCGCCGTCGATGCCCAGCGCACTATCTACGACGTCGCATCGCTAACCAAAGTCGTCGGCACCACTACGGCGATCATGATCCTGTTCGATGAAAAGAAGATCGGGCTCGATGACCCGGTCGTGAACTACATCCCAACGTTCGGCGGCGGCGACAAGGACAAGGTCACCATTCGCCAGCTGCTGACGCACACCTCCGGACTTCCGGCTGGGAGAGATATCTGGCGGATTGCCCAGACTCCGCTCGAGGCCCGAGCGCTCGTCCTGAGCACACCACTCGAGGGTCGCCCCGGCGCACAGTACATCTACTCAGACCTCGGCGCCGATGTTCTGGGACTGATCGTAGAGGTGGTCGCCGGTGAGCCGCTCGACAAATTCCTGACGCGGCGCGTATTCGAGCCACTCGGAATGAACGAGACGATGTTCCGGCCAGCTGACTCCCTTCGCAGTCGCATCGCACCCACTGAGGTTACGCCGCCCCGCGGTTATCCGTTGCGAGGCGAGGTTCACGACGAAAACGCCTATGCGCTCGGCGGCGTGGCGGGACACGCCGGTTTGTTCAGTACTGCAGCCGATCTGTCAGTCTTCGCGCAAATGATGCTGAACGGCGGTGAGTACAACGGTGTCCAGATCATCAGCAAGCCGACCGTCGAGCTTTTCACCTCGCGCGCATTCGGTCATCGCGCGCTGGGTTGGGATACCGCCGAGGGCGATTACGGGTCCGGCCGGTTCCTGGGGCCAACTGCTTACGGTCACACTGGGTTCACCGGAACGTCGATGTGGATCGATCCCGAGCGCGAGATGTTCGTCATCCTGCTGACCAATCGCGTCCACGCGGCCCGCGCTCTCCGACCGGCAAAGGTCATCTCCGATGTTCGCGCCGATCTGTCCGACGCGGCAGTCCTATCGGTCCTCGACGGTCCGAAGCTGGCGTCCGGATCGCGCCGCTTCCGCGCGGACCGCGAAGTGGGCTGGAATCCACCGCCACCGCGCGCGTCGAGACGCCGTCATGGTTCATCCCGACATCACACGATTGCCAGCGCCACCTCGAGGAGTCGGGCGAGCTCCGCGCACAAGAGCAGCTCCGCGAAGAAGGCGACCGCCAGAAAGAGCACGAAGAAAAGGCGCTAATCTCTGGATCAGCGAACCGATAGCGGGCGCCTCTTTGGGCGCCCGCTCTTGTTTAAGGGACGTCGGCCTGGTGATTATTCGATAGCCAAAGCCGGATATCAAATGAGCGACGAATCAGCTGCTACGCCCGCTTCGACGGAATCCTCCACCACTACTGGCGTGGTGTCAGAGGATCAGGTGAAGCTCGCGCTACGACGGGTGAAAGACCCTGATCTCCAGCTCAACGTCATCGATCTCGGACTGGTCTACAACATCGTCGTCGAAGGCGCGACGGTAAAAATCGACATGACGTTGACATCGCCAGCGTGTCCGTCTGGGCCCGAGCTGATGACGAACGCCGAACAGGAAGTGATGGCCCTGCCGGGTGTCGAGAAAGTAGAAGTGAATCTGGTCTGGATGCCGTTCTGGACGCCCGAGAAGATGGAGCCAAGAGTGAGGGCTTACCTGGGCTTCTAGTGACAGGAAGCGGGCGTCCGAACAGATTGAGCGGGTGCGTCTCCGCATCAGCGCTTTAGTCTTCGCCCCGCTCGCGCTCGCCGGCGCTGCATGCGCGACTAATCCCCAGGCAAAGAGCAAAATCGCGTCAGCGCGACGGACCGTCGTCGACAGCATAGGCTGTCTCGATACTTTGCGCGCCTCGGATTCGATAACGATGGTCATCAAAATGATCGTCGCGCCTCAGGATCCCAAAACGACACTGCCCCGCGATTTTGAGAGTCTATTCGTTCAGGAGTTTCGATCGCATTTCGGCGTCCCCGGGAAGTTGCCGTTGAGTGTCGTGATGGGCACACCGCCCTGTGATTCACTCGGCTCCCGGTGCGTCGGCGGCATCCTTAGCCTCGGGGCCGTGGCGTACGCGACAGCGCACGACGACGGCAAGCTCACTGACATGGAAGTTGTCGATGCAGCGTTGACGCCGAGTCTCGCCGATAGTGTGACGGCGGCGCTCGAATCGATGTCACGCGCGTTCCTCTCGCCGCCGATTGGCGACGTCGATTCGATTCCGCTGGTTCTGCGGCTTGTCTCGGAGGAGAACCCGGATACAGTCCCAGCCGTCCAACGGGTTTTCAGGGCGAAAGTACCTCGATACAGCTCCCCGTTCAGCTACGCATCTATGCCGACGTCAGGCGTGGCCGCGAAGTATCCGTTCAACGCGCGTCTCGCCGGAGTGGAGGACAGTGTAACTCTGGCGTTCACGGTTGAATCTGATGGCACGATTGCCGCTCGATCGATCGAGCTCGTGAGCGCAAAGTACCGGGATTTCGTCGCGTCGGTACTCGAGGCGCTGGAGCGAACGCGCTTTCACTCTGCTCACCTCGGTGATTGCGCGGTTGCGACGCGAATGGAACAGCGGTTTTTCTTCAGGCTGCCACAGTAGCCGATTCTATTTTTGCTGAAGTGCTCGAATGAATCCCTCTCCCATCTCCTCGATCTGCCATCGCCGCAGGTCTGGAACCGCGGCGAGGTCCTCGATCCTTTTCGCACCGCTTCGTGCGACGTTCTCGAGTCGCTCGCGCGAGCATAAGACCCCGGGGTCAAGCTCCAACCGCGTCGCCGCGGCGTCGCGGACCGATTTGAGTCGAGTGACTCTATCGTCAAAGTCGCGGTCCTTGCTCAAGCGCTGACCCCTCGGAAATTTGGGCAGCTCCGCCTCGGGAGCCTCCATTCCACGTCGAATTGCAGCGGTGATGTCGGCGCCCGCTCGTTCGACCATTCCCTTCGGCATCCCCTTGATCGCACTCAGCTCCGAGACGCTCCTCGGCGCACGACGCGCGAGCTCCAGCAGGACTTCGTTACTCATCACGCGAAACGTCGCGCGATCGAGCTGCGCCGCGACCGTGTCGCGCCAGTTGGCAACCTCGCGGAGCACGGCCAGCTCACGACGTGAAAGATCACGCGCGCCCTTGAGACGAAGAAATCCTTCCATCTCTTCCTCGGCTTCCCATCTCGTTCCTTCCAGTCGCGCGAACTCCTCCTCCGCCCAACGAAGACGCCCGCGACGTTGCAGCTCGCTCGTCATGTGATCCTTTAGCCGGAGCAGATACCGCGTGTCCTGCGCAGCGTACTCGAGCATGTCGGGCGTGAGCGGACGCATTGACCAGTCGGCGCGCTGGTGCTTCTTGTCCAGCCTTACGTCGAAGAACTGCTCCAGCAGCGCCGCCAGACCAAACGATTTGATTCCCAGCAGCTGCGAAGCGATGCGTGTGTCGAAGATATTCGTGACGTGCCAGCCGTAGTCCTGGTGCAGCAGCCGCAAATCGTAGTCGGCATCGTGGAAGACGACTTCGACATCGTTGCTCTGAAGCAGCTGACCAAGCTTTGCCGGGGATCCGATCGGCAGCGGGTCAATGATCGCGCTGCGCTCGCGCGTCGAGATCTGTAACAGATAGATGCGATCGAGAAAACGATGGAAGCTTGCGCCTTCGGTATCGAGAGCGAGCTCCTTCACGTCGGATATTTGATCGAGAAAGCGATCGACGTCGCCTAGCCGGTCGAGGTAGAGAGCGCTCTCCGTTTTGGCGGGAGACATCACCCAAATCTAGTGATTTAATGGTGTCACGCCCTTCCGGCGTTAACTTTCGTCGCGATTGCCACACATGCGACGAGCCGATGATGGAAAACTTCAAGGTTCACGTCTACCCGAGCGATTGTGACTCGGTGGGACACGTCAATCATGCGCACATGCTGACCTTGCTCGAACGTGCGCGCTGGTCGACGCTCGAGCGTCACATGTCGTACGAAGAGTACATGCGGACAAGCCTTTGGGCGGTGGTGCGAAAGGTCGAAGCATCGTATCAGGCGCAAACTTTCCCCGGAGATGATCTCAGCATCCGCACCGGCCTGACTTCCGTCGGCAACACCAGCTTCATCGTGCGCCAGGAGGTGCGCAATCAGCGAGGCGCGGTGGTTTGTGACGCGTCGATCGTTTACGTCACCGTGTCCGCTGATGGAAAACCGATCCCCGTTCCCGATCAATGGCGGACGCTCTTCTCGCAATGGGAAGGGGAAAAGGATGATAAGCCCGACTGAGCAAGCCCCCGCGGCGCGGATCGGGGCGGTGCTCTTCCGCCACCGCGGCTGGCTGCCATTGCTCTTTCTCGGAATTCCGTTGGTGATGCCGGGCTCAACTTCTCCATTTCGCTGGGAAATCGGCCTGGCGCTGATCGTGGCCGGAGAAGCCATTCGCCTGGCCGGTGTGGCGGCAGCTGGCACAGTGACTCGGCGTCGCTCACGCAACGTAGAGCGGCTCGTCACCTACGGAATTTTCGCCTGGGCGAGGAATCCTCTCTACATCGGAAACTTTCTGATCTGGATGGGTTTCGTCACCATCTCGGGTGTGCTTTGGTTCCTGCCGTTTGCCGTGCTGCTCTTTGCGGTCGAGTACGAGCTGATCGTCCGCTACGAGGAAGGCGTGCTCGAGTCGATCTTTGGCCGCGAGTACCTCGATTACAAGAGCTGCACGCCGCGCTGGATCCCCCGTCCGCCGAAGTACGAGTCGCCTGCCGGAGACTACCACTGGGGCGAAGCGTTCAAGAGCGAGATTAGCACTTTTCTCCAGTACGCTGTTCTCTTACTGG
>QHVA01000027.1 GCA_003223425.1 Gemmatimonadota bacterium | reverse complement strand
CCTTTCGGGCGAGCGAGAGCGAGAAATCTGCATTGTGATTACGGGGCGGTGAGTGTGAACACGATCGGCAAGCTGTAAGTACCAGGAGCATTGCTTGCGCTCGTGAAGTCGCTCAACCAGCTGGTCTTGAAGAAGGCCTGCGCCGCGGCGCCGTTCGTCGAGCTCGCGCCCGACGCGAAGGCCGCGTCGCTGTTCGTGATCGCGGCGAAGCTACCACCGGCCGAAGTCGACCATGAGAGGTCACTAATCGGCTTCACACCGGAGTTGCTGCCCGCGTATGTCCAGTTCGCGGCGTTCTGCGATTTGATCTTCAGCGTCCAGCTTCTGTTCGCCTTGATCGTGAAGCTCGGGCCGTCGTTAGCGATGACGTTACCGGCATCGACGTCGTCGGCGGTCGGATTGGTTAGCGAAGTCGCCGCCGAGCTCATTCCGAGCTTGACCAGCGCGCCAACGGTAACTGAGGCGGTATTTGTGGTGTTGCAGCTGCCAGCGTTGCCGCTGCACTGCGCGTTGGCCTGGCTTGCGCCGATGGCTGTAGCAAGCACCATCGCGGCCAATAGGGAACGGGTCGCATTCATTGTCTTTTTGTCTCCAAAAAAATTTGATGGTGCCGGCGACTAGCAAGAGGCTGAAACCGGCCCTTTCAAAAGCGGTTGGTTGGTACACATAGAAGACGAAAACGGACCCTCTCTGTAACCCCAATTTCAGAGAGAAATCCGTTGACTTTTGTTCTCGAACTGGCCGCGAAAATCTTGCGATTTGCCAGCCGCGTTGAAGGCTGTTTCAGGGCCTCAATGTCCGCATATTGATTGATTAGTCAAGAAATAGTTTTGACATTTGCGCCAGTCTCGAAATGCGTCGGCGTTTGTTCGGGTTACGCGGCTAACGCTTTGTGCACAAATGCGATAAGGATCGGAACCACTAAGTGGATAGGCTGATAGGAAATCAGCCCTCCTTGTCCTCGTACTGATCCTTCAGACTGGCGACGACATTCGGATCAGCGAGCGTCGTCGTGTCGCCCAACGCGCGTCCTTCCGCGATGTCGCGCAACAGTCGACGCATGATTTTTCCCGAGCGTGTTTTTGGAAGATCAGCGGAGAACAAAATGTCATCGGGACGCGCGAGCGCGCCGATTTTTTGGGCGACAAATTCTCGCAGCTCGTCGCGCAGCGCGGGACTTTGTTTGTTCCGGTCTCGCAGCGTTACGAACGCAGCGATCGCCTGTCCCTTCAGCTCGTGTGACTTGCCAACGACCGCTGCTTCGGCGACCGCGGGATGCTCGACGAGAGCCGACTCAACTTCCATTGTTCCGATGCGGTGGCCGGCGACGTTGAGCACATCATCGACGCGACCGAGAATCCAGAAATAGCCATCGCTGTCGCGCTTCGCGCCATCTCCCGGGAAGTACAAGTCAGGACGATTCGGCCACTTCGAGAAATAGGTCTGAACGTATCGCTCGTCGTCGCCCCAGATCGTGCGGAGCATCGATGGCCACGGCTTCGCGAGCGCGAGCAGTCCACCACCGACCTCGATGCGCTTTCCCGCTGAATCGAGAAGATCCGCACTGAAACCCGGGAGGGCCTGTGTCGCGCTTCCGGGTTTCGTCGTTGTGATTCCGGGCAGCGGCGAGATCACGATCGATCCAGTCTCCGTCTGCCACCACGTGTCAACGATCGGACAGCGATTGCCCCCGATGTGCTCGCGGTACCACATCCAGGCTTCCGGATTGATCGGTTCTCCGACGGTGCCCAGCAACCGAAGTCGCGAGAGGTCGTGCTTGGCCGGATGCTCGTCACCCCATTTCATGAAGGCGCGAATCGCCGTCGGCGCGGTGTAGAGAATCGTAACGCCGTGCCTCTCGCAAATATCCCAGAAGCGGTCACGCTCCGGCCAGTCGGGCGCGCCCTCGTACAGCACGCACGTGGCGCCATTCGCGAGCGGGCCGTACACGAGGTAGGAGTGACCAGTGACCCAGCCGATGTCGGCGGTGCACCAGAAGACATCCTCCTCCTTCAGATCGAACACCATCTTGGTTGTCGTCGTCACGCCGGTGAGGTATCCGCCGGTAGTGTGGACGATGCCTTTTGGCTTTCCAGTCGTGCCCGATGTGTAAAGGATGTACAACACATCCTCTGCGTCCATCGCTTCGGGCTCGCACTTCATCGATGCGTCACGCATCAGGCGATGCCACCAGTGGTCGCGCCCCTCTTTCATTTCTGCAAAGGCCTCATCGCCTTCACTGCCAGCGCGGCGGCGGACGACGATCACGTTCTCAATCGAAGGGGTGTCCTCGAGCGCCTTGTCGGAATTCCGCTTGAGCGGAATCACCTGGCCGCGGCGGTATCCACCGTCGGCGGTGATGAGAAGTTTGACTTGTGAATCGTTGATCCGGTCGCGCAACGACTCTGGAGAGAAGCCGCCGAAAACCACGGAATGGATCGCTCCGATTCGCGTGCAGGCAAGCATCGCGATTGCGGCCTCAGGAATCAGCGGCAGATAGATCGCGACGCGATCTCCCTTTTTTACGCCGAGACTCTTGAGGACATTCGCGAACTTGGATACCTCGCAATAAAGATCCCAATAGGTCAGCGTCCGTCGATCGCCAGGCTCGCCCTCCCAAAGGAGCGCTGCTTTGTTCCTCCGCGGTCCTCGAATATGTCTGTCGATGCAGTTGGCCGAGACATTGATCTTTCCGCCGGTGAACCACTTCGCATGCGGCGGGGCCCACTCCAGTACATTGTCCCAGGGTTTTATCCATTCCAGCTCACGCGCCTGTTCGGCCCAGAATTTCTCGGGGTCGCGTGCCACCTTCTCCAGAATGTCCGGTGATGAAACGTTCGCTGTCCTTCTGAACTCGGGCGGCGGCTCGAACTTTCGATTTTCCTGCAGCAGGACGTCGATGTCAGTCATTGGCGCGAAGTGGTTGGCGGTCGCCGTATTGGCGGAGTCGCAAGGATATAGCGTTTTGCGCAGCTCTCGCCAGAGTGGCAAGTTCTAGGCGAATGTCCTCTACACTCTCTGCCGGTGGGCCGGCGCGCCCGATCGTCGTGGTAGCGGAGCTTGCGCGCGCATTTGGGGCAAGGCGGGCGGTAGCCGGCGTCACATTTTCTCTCGGCGCAGGCGAATGCCTGGCGCTGTTCGGTCCAAATGGCGCCGGAAAGACGACACTCCTTCGCGTCCTTGCAGGTCTCCTCCGGCCGACGTCCGGCAGCGCGCGGGTATGCGGAATCGAACTGCCGGGCGGAGGACTGGCTCGGTCGCGCGTCGGCCTGATCTCGCACCACACGATGCTCTACGAGGCCCTCTCTTCACGGGAGAATGTCTCATTCTCGGCTCGCCTCTATGGAATTCGCGATTCGCGTGCGCGCGTTGAGGACTCCCTGCGGCGAATGTCGATGCTCGAGCGCGCCGACGCTCCGGTGCGTTCCCTCAGCCGCGGCATGCAGCAACGAGTATCGATCGCGCGCGCGATGGTACACTCCCCTCAGCTCGTACTCGCCGACGAGCCATACAGCGGCCTGGACGAGAGCGGGGCGCGTGCGCTCACCTCACTTCTTCAGGAGCTGCGCTCCGCGGGCACGGCGATCATCATCGTGACGCACAACCTCGCCGAGGGCCTCTCGCTGGCCACACACGCCGCGGTGATGCAGCGCGGAAAGTTCGTGCGTTACGATGCCGCAGACCGCGTCAACGTCGCCTCATATCCAGCCACTTACCGAGACGCAGTGGCGGCGAGTGGCTGACATTCTCTTCGCCGCATGGCTGATCGCGCGCAAGGATCTGGCGATCGAGTTCCGAACCCGCAGCGCCTTTTTGTCGGCGGTGGTTTTCTCACTGCTGGGGCTCGTGATTTTTTATTACGCCTGGGATCCAACCGCCGTTAGCGCCCCCGATCTCGCCCCCGGAGTGCTGTGGGTGATCTTCACTTTTTCTGGCCTGCTTGGATTGCATCGCTCATTCGGTGTCGAGGCTGAAGATCACGCCATCGACGGGCTGCTCGCGTCGCCGGTGAGCAGGGAGGCGATCTTCCTCGGCAAGGCACTGGCGAACCTGATTTTTGTCGGCGCCGTGCAGGCGATCACAATTCCCGCGCTGGTGGTGTTTTATAACCTTCCGCTCGGAGGCGTCGCTGCGCCGCTCATAGCGATTGCGATTCTTGCCGCGATCGGTCTCGTTGCTGTCGGCACGCTGTTCAGCGCCATGGCCGTCAACACTCGGCTCGCGGAGTTGTTGTTGCCGATGCTCGCGCTACCGTTCTTCGTGCCAATCGTGACGGCGGCGGGACAGGCGACTGCGAAGTTATTAAGCGGCCGTCCGGTTATCGAAGCGAGCGCGTGGCTGAAGCTGCTGCTAGCATTCGACCTTGTGTTCGTGGCTGCGTGCACGCTCGCTTATCCGTTCACGGTCGAGGATTAGAACCTGGCTACCACAAACTGCAGTTATCAGGCTTCAGTTTGTAGTTGTCAGGCCTACTTCCCGCGCGCCGTCCTGCAGCGTCGCTTAAATTCGTACTTTAAATGCATCTCGCATCCACATGAGGCTCGCCTGGCTACCCACCATCGCCGGCGCGGCGGTGCTTGGCACAGTGATCCGAGCCGCGTTTTTCACACCCCTCGAAGCGAAGCAGGGAGCAGCGCAAAAGATCTTCTACGTTCACGTCCCGGCGGCGTGGGTCGCGTTCCTCGCCTTCTTTCTGGTAGCCGTCGCGAGCGGGGTCTACTTGTGGCTTCGCGACCAGCGTCTCGACCGGTTTGCCGAGAGCTCCGCGGAAGTCGGCGTGGTCTTCACGACGGTCGTCCTCATCACGGGTCCGCTCTGGGCCAAGCCGATCTGGGGGACCTACTGGGCGTGGTGGGACGTCCGGCTCGTATCCACGCTGTTTCTTTGGTTCATCTACGTCTCGTACATCGTTCTTCGCGGCGCGATCGAATCGCCGACACTTCGCGCCCGCTATTCAGCAGTCCTCGGAATTCTGGGAGCGTTCCTGATTCCGTTCATACATCTCAGCGTTTACCTCTTTGCCACAATGCACCCGATGCCGATCGTTGGGAAACCGAGCGCTCCGTCCCTTCCTAATGAGATGCTGGTCACACTGCTGATTTCACTTGCGTCCTTCACCCTGCTCTACTTCGCATTCGTGCGGTCGCGCTACAACTATGCTGTAGAGCGCGACGCAGCCGCGGCCAGAACCGCATCCGATGCCTGAGACTTCGAGCTACTATCATCTCGCCTACACGATTGCACTTGCTATTTACGCGGCCTACGCGCTGAGCCTGTATTTGCGCCGCAGGCGCGTGCGAGCGAAACCATGACCGTCAACCTCTCGGCTTCTCTCTCAGCTCCGGCGGAGATCTCTGATCCCGTCAACGCGCGGATCCTTGCCGTCTCGGAGGACCGAATCTCCGGTTTCGTCGAGGAGCCGTTCGTCGCGATTGCTGAAGCGTCGGGGCTTTCCGAAGACATCGTAATCGAGCGGCTGCGCGCGATGTTATCTGCGGGCGTGATCAGGCGGATCAGGCAGACACTGATGGCGACGAACCTCGCGCCGGGCGCGCTCGTAGCCTGGCGCGTGCAGGCAGAAAAGCTCGACTCCGCGTTCAACTACATGGCGGCGGAAGATCCGTTTTCGGGTCACGTCGTAATTCGTTCGACGGATGCCGAAACTCCAGGATCGATCTACAGGTTGTGGACGACCCTCAAGGTGCCGCAGGGATTCTCAATGCAACGCCACTGCGAGTTCCTGGCAGCTAAGGTCGGGGCAGAGGCTTTTCGCATCATGCCGGCCAAGAAGTTGTTCGCGCTGGGTGTCGGTCACGTGCGTCGTCGCGGCATGGACCTAGGCGCGAGAAGCGACGGGCCGGGACGCGTGCTCGATACCAACATCGTGGAACTGTCGCCGCTGGAGTGGCGAGTTCTCACGGCACTGAAGCGGGAATTCACAATCGATGAAGTCGCGTCGGATCCGTGGCGTGTGCGCGCGCGAGAAGCAGGAGTATCCCCGGATGAATTCGCCCGCGTGGCGCAGTCGCTGAGTGCGCGAGAGGTTATTGGAAGATTCTCGACGTTCCTCGAGCACGTGAAACCATCGGCTGCCGGTGAGCGCGTCACGCGCTACAATGCGCTCTTTCACTGGCGCGTCCCTCCCGGAAGAGAGATCGACGCCGGGCGTGAGATCGGCCGTCATCACATCCTGACCCATGCGTACTGGCGCGAGGGCGGGCCAGAGTTCGCGAATGTGAACCTCATGGCGGTTGCGCATGGCACCGACAAGCAGCTGGTGTTTGACCACAAGGCGGCGATCGATCGACACCTGCATGAATCCGGCATTCAGACTCTGTACACGAACGTGTTCTGGGGCGGACGCAGCGAGATCAAACCCTCGGAGATCTCACCGGTGCGGTACGAATCGTGGGCCAGGAGCGTCGGGCTCCTGACGGAAAGGAGCGCGGAGCAGGAGTGACGGAAGGAAAAGTCTTCCTCGTTGGTGCAGGACCAGGCGATCCCGGTCTCATCACTGTAAGAGGAAAGCAACTCATCGAAATGGCAGACGCGGTCGTTTACGACGCGCTCGCCAATTCGATACTGCTCCCTCCGGGTGCGCGCACAACTGGACGGCCGGAGCTGTATTACGTCGGCAAACGCAGCGGGGCCAAGGACACTGTCACCCAGGATGAGATCAATTCCCTGTTGGTAAAGCTTGCGCGCGAAGGAAAGCGCGTCGTGCGACTCAAGGGTGGCGATCCGTTTGTGTTTGGACGTGGTAGTGAAGAGGCGCAGGCAATGAACGACGCGTCAGTTCCCTTCGAGATAGTTCCAGGAATAACCGCCGGAATCGCCGCGCCGGCCTACGCTGGAATTCCGGTGACGCATCGCGGGCTCTCGACATCGGTGACCTTCGTGACGGGACATGAAGATCCGGCAAAGCCAACCACGCAAACCAACTGGGCGGCGCTCGCCAAATCCGGTGGCACCATCGTCCTCTACATGGGCGTGAAAACGCTCTCGAACGTTTCCGCCGCGCTCATCGGCGGCGGGATGCCCGGCGACATTCCCGCCGCCGCGATTCAATGGGCCACGCATCCAAAACAGCGCACCGTGGTCGCAACACTTGAGACTCTTCCGGCGAAGGCCGTCGAACAGAATGTGTCTGCGCCAGTAATCACTGTCATTGGCTGGTCAATTGTATTGCGGGATGAGTTGAACTGGTTCGAGCGGCGCCCCTTGTTCGGCCGGCGAATAGTGGTGACGCGCGCGGCGCAACAGGCAGCGGAGTTGAGCGAGAGACTCCGCGAGCTGGGCGCTGACGTGATCGAGATGCCCGCGACCCAGATCGCGCGACTCGATCTCGCGCCACTCCGCACGGAGATCGATCGACTGTCGCTTTACAATTGGCTGATCTTCACCAGCAAGAATGCGATCTCGATTTTCTGGGAACAATTGCTTGGCGCGGGAAAGGATGCGCGCGTCCTGGCCGGACTGAACGTGGCTGCCGTTGGGCCAGCGACCGCGGGTGCTCTGCTCGAGCACGGCATTGCCGTCGACGTGATTCCGACCCGCTTTGTCGCCGAAGGACTGATCGAGATGCTGCAGACTCGCGATGATCTTGGCGGAGCAAAAGTGCTCTATGTGACGGCTGAAGGTGCGCGCGATGTCCTGCCGCAGGCGCTGAAAGATCTCGGCGCCGATGTCACGAGGATAGAAACGCATCGCTCGATCGTGGACGGCGAAGGGGCAGAAAAACTAGTCCGGGCCATCGAAGCGGGGAACGTCGATCTCGTCACTTTTACTTCGGCATCGGCGGTCCGAGGATACGTTGATGCAGTTGGCGAAGACGTCGCGCTGCGCGTTCCCGCGGCGTCAATCGGACCGCAGACCTCCGACGCGTTGCGGGAAGCTGGAATCGAAGTGAAAGGGCAGGCAGAAGAATCGACGCTCGACAGTCTCGCATCAGCGGTGGTCGGTGCCCTCTAAGCAGAAGAGCGATCCGGCGGTAGTGAGAATTGGGACGCGTGCATCAGAGCTTGCGCTCCGCCAAGCCCGTTTAGTAGAGAAGGCGCTGCTTGCGCGTGGGGTTGAATGCGAGCTGATCACCTTCAAAACGACCGGCGACAAGAAACTCGACCAGCCGCTGACTGAGATCGGCGCAAAGGGACTATTCACGCACGAGCTCGAGGTTGCTCTGTCGAAGAGGAAGATCGACTGCGCGGTTCACTCGCTGAAAGATCTGCCGACCGAGTCTCCGGACGGTCTGGAGATTGTCGCGCAGCTCGAGCGTGAAGACCCGCGCGATGTGCTTGTGGTCAATCGGCAGACGGGCGCTGAGAATCTGGACGACCTGCCTGCCGGCTCGCGCGTG
>QHVA01000053.1 GCA_003223425.1 Gemmatimonadota bacterium | reverse complement strand
TCATGGAGAGAAGCGGAATCTCCGAGCGTCGCCTCGCCAAGAACGGCGAGACGACGTGTTCGATGGCGGCTGAAGCGTCACGCCACGCGATGTCGGCCGCAAATGTCCATCCCGGCGAGATCGACGTGATTGTGCTGAGCACCGCGACCCCTGACCGACTTCTACCCTCCACGGCAGTTGACATCCAGGCGGAGCTGGGCGCGACTCGCGCAGCTGCATTCGATGTCGGCGCCGCCTGCGCCGGTTGGCTCTACGCGATGAGCACGGCCGAGGGATTGATAATGTCGGGAACGGCCGAGACCGCACTCGTGATCGGGTCGGAAAAAATGAGCGCGATCGTCGACTGGAAAGACCGTTCTACCTGCGTGCTTTTCGGCGACGGTGCCGGTGCCGCGGTTCTCAAACGAAGCCGGCATCACGGCAAGGGAATCCTTTCGGCGTACATGCGCAGCGATGGCAAGCTCGCGGACCTCCTTTATCGCCCTGAAGGAGGTGCAACGGTGCCTATGTCGGCGGAGGTGCTCGAGAAGCGCTCCCACCTCGTGAAGATGGCGGGGCGTGAGGTCTTCAAGCATGCGGTGCGATCAATGTCCGACGCCGCCGACCGCGCGCTCGATGGAGCACGGCTCACTGGCTCGGACATCGATCTACTGATTCCGCACCAGGCCAACGTTCGAATCATCGAAGCGACAGCAAAACATTCCGGAATACCGATGGACAAGGTGTACGTAAACGTCGACCGATACGGCAACACTTCTTCTGCGTCGATTCCGATTGCACTGGACGAGGCGATCGAATCGGGCAGAGTTAAGGAAGGCTCGACGGTGATGATGGTCGCATTTGGCGCCGGATTCACCTGGGCGTCGATGGTCATTCGCTTTTAGGCGGTGGACATCGTACTACTCTTTCCCGGCCAGGGCTCGCAGAAGCCGGGGATGGGAAAGGATCTGGCAGACGCATTTCCAATCGCGCGCGGCGTTTTTGGCGAAGTTGACGCCGCGCTTGGCGCAGACCTCAGTCGACTGTGCTTCGAAGGCCCGGCCGACGAGCTCACGTTGACCCGTAATGCACAGCCCGCGCTGTTTGCTCACGGCGCAGCTGTCTGGGCCCTTACAAGAGACGCGCTCCGTCCTCACGTCCGGGCTGCGGCCGGACATTCTCTCGGAGAATTTACCGCTTATCACGCTGCTGACGCGGTGAGTCTCCCCGGCGCTGCCCGGCTAGTGAGAAGACGCGGCGAGCTCATGTTCGAGACCGGCACCTCGCGGCCGGGAACCATGGCTGCAATCCTTGGCACTACCAGCACACCGATCGAGGAGATCTGCGAGCGCGCCACCAGGGATTCGGGGCTAGTCGTGCCCGCGAACTTCAATACCGACGAGCAGGTCGTTATCTCAGGCGAGATCGCCGGCGTCGAGCGCGCCATGGATCTCGCCAGGGATGCGGGTGCCAAGCGAGCGATCAAGCTCCCCGTCAGCGGTGCGTTTCATTCGCCACTAATGGAGCCGGCCGTAGTGGGACTTACAGACGCGATCGCCACCTCTGCGTTCACTGATCCCGTCTATCCCGTTTACTCGAACGTGACTGCATTACCCTCGACTACGGCCGTCGAAGGGAAGGATTTATTGTTGCGCCAACTTACATCGCCTGTCCGGTGGTCGGCCGAGATACGGAACATCGCCAAAAAATTCGCCGATGCTCTCTACGTCGAGATGGGCCCGGGAAATGTCCTCAGCGGTTTGATGGGAAGGCTGGTCAAAGGCGCGCGCACCTTCACGTGCGGAACGGCCGCCGAAGTCGAAAAGCTTCTGCAAATGGCTGCCCAGTGAAGATCGATCTGAGCGGAAAGAACGCCCTCATAACCGGTAGCACACGCGGTATAGGCCGCGCCATTGCTGAAGCATTCGCTGAATCTGGTGCTCGCGTAGCCGTGGTTGGGCGCGATCAACAGCGCGCAGATGAAGCAGCCTCCGCTGTCGGCCGAGACGCCAAGGGGTTCGCCGCCGATGTTACTGACACAGCGGCCGTCGCGAAACTCATCGATGACGTGGAGAAAGCCTTCGGGTCCATCGACATTCTCGTCAACAACGCCGGCATTACCCGCGACAACCTGGTAATGCGATTGAAGGACGAGGATTGGGATGCTGTTCTGAACGCCAACCTGAGAGGCGCGTTCGCCGCGATTCGCGCCGTCTCGAGAGGGATGATGAAGAAACGCTCAGGACGTATAATCAATATTGCCAGCATCGTCGGCATGATCGGCAACAAGGGTCAGGCGAACTATTCCGCCAGCAAAGCGGGACTCATCGCTCTCACCAAATCGGTCGCGAAGGAGCTCGGCTCGCGCAATATTCTCGTGAATGCGGTCGCGCCGGGATTCATCGAAACGGAGATGACCGCCTCCATGACTCCGGAAGCTCGCGAGGCGCTAGGCAAACAGATTGCACTCGAACGTCTCGGAAGCGCACAGGATGTCGCTGCCATCGTCGCTTTTCTCGCTTCGGACCTTGCCTCGTACATCACGGGGCAGGTGTTCGTCGTGGATGGCGGAATGGTGATGTAACTTTTTATCAGATATTCGGTTAGGTATATTTCCACGACACCCCACAAACGCGAGGCAATCCATCAAATGGCCGACAATTCCGACAAGGTCAAAGACATCATCGAGAAAGAGCTCGGTGTGGAGCGCGAAAAGCTGACGAACGAGGCGAGCTTCATCGAGGATCTCGGTGCCGACAGCCTGGACATCGTCGAGCTCGTGATGGAGTTCGAGAAGGAGTTCAACATCGACATTCCTGATGAGGATGCCGAGAAACTGCGCACCGTTGGTGACGCACTGGGCTATCTGAACCAGAAGGTCGGAGCGTAATGAAGCGACGAGTCGTTGTCACCGGTATGGGGGCGATTACCCCCGTCGGGAACGATGTGGCGACGACCTGGCGGGCCCTGATCGAAGGGAAATCCGGTACGGCGCCAATCACGAAGTTCGATGCCTCGAACTTTCCCGTCCGGTTTGCCGCCGAAGTGAAAGGCTTCAATCCGCTCGACTACATGGACCGCAAGGAAGCGAAACGAGCGGATCAATACACACAGTACGCCGTCGCAGCTGCGCGCCAAGCGATGACGGACGCGGGACTAGCCAACGGCAACAATGGCATGGACCCCGACCGAATCGGCGTGATCATCGGGAGCGGGATCGGCGGGCTCAAGAGCTTCGAAGAACAACACGACGTCTACCGCGAGCGCGGAGTGGGGAAGATCTCTCCTTTCTTCATCCCAATGTTCATTGCCGACATCGCCGCTGGCATCGTGTCGATGCGGTTCAACGCCAAAGGCCCAAACTACGCCACCGTATCGGCTTGTGCCACGAGTGCTCACGCAATAGGTGATGCATACAGGACGATCCAGTACGGCGACGCCGATATCATGATTACCGGCGGTGCTGAAGCTACGGTGACTCCCATGGCTATCGGCGGCTTTGCCAACATGAAGGCGCTGTCCGAGCGAAACGACAGTCCGGAATCAGCATCCCGCCCTTTCGACGCGACGCGGGATGGCTTCGTGATGGGGGAAGGGGCGGGAATTCTGATCCTCGAGGAGCTCGAGCATGCCCTCAATCGCGGCGCCAATATCTACTCTGAAATCGCTGGATACGGCGCGACCGGAGACGCATATCATCTCACGGCTCCGGCGCCCGACGGCGAAGGCGCACAACGCGCGATGAAGCGCGCGTTGAAGGACGCGGGCCTCGAGCCCAAGGACATTCAGTATATCAATGCGCACGGGACCTCTACTCCCGCGAACGACCTCAACGAGACTCGGGCGATCCAGGCCGTCTTCGGCGATCAGGCAAAGCGCGTGAACGTCAGCTCGACCAAGTCTGCAACGGGCCACATGCTCGGAGCGGCAGGTGCTGTGGAAGCTGTGATCAGCACCATGGTCGTCGGCAACGGCGTGATTCCGCCAACGATCAACTATCATCATCCCGACCCAGACCTGGATCTCAACTACACCCCCAACGTCAGCGTTGAGCGCGAAGTCAACGCTGTCCTCAGCAACAGCTTTGGCTTCGGTGGCCACAACACCACCCTCGCCATCAAACGCTTCGAGTACTAAGGCCGTGAGCGCCGAGATCTCGCTCGACCTCGGAAAAATCTCCGATCGAAGGCTCAGGCCCGTTGCCGAGAAAGTCGTATCACACACCCGCCTCTCTCACGCCGACGCCGAGCTTCTCTTCACGACTCCTGATCTTCTTGGGCTCGGGCTGCTTGCCGACTACGCGAATCGCCGCAAGCACGGCGACGTCGTCACGTTCGCTGCCAACCAGCACATAAATCCGACCAACGTTTGCTATCTGCGAAAAACCTGCGTGTTCTGCTCCTTTGCGCGACTGCCGAAGGAAGAGGGAGCATATCACTACAGCCTGGACGAGGTATTTGCTGAAGCGGAAGCAGCAGCGAACGGATTGACTAAAGAGTTTCATATCGTTGGTGGCCTCGACATGAAGGCCGGGCTCGCATACTACAGCGAGATGTTTCGTGGACTGAAGTCTCGATACCCCCACGTTCACATCAAGGCGCTCACCGCCGTCGAGATCGCTCACATCGCGCGCATCAGCAAGATGTCGATCGAGGATGTGTTGATTGCTCTTCGTGACGCGGGCCTCGACACATTGCCAGGTGGCGGCGCGGAAGTGTTTGGCAAGGGCGTCCGCATGACAATCGCCGACAAGAAACTCGCCGGCGAAGATTGGATCGAAGTGCATCGTACCGCCCATCGACTCGGCATCAGATCCAATTGCACCATGCTTTACGGGCATGTTGAAGCGATTCAGGATCGGATCGAGCACCTGTCGATGCTTCGCGATCTGCAGGACGAGTCGCACGGATTTCTCGCGTACATTCCGCTCGCCTATCATCCTGACAACAATGCGCTGGGAATCGAGCTCGGCCGGCAGGGAACCGCGACGACTGGCTTCGACGACCTGCGCAATCTAGCGGTGGGGCGACTCTTCCTCGACAACTTCGACCACATCAAGACTCACTGGATAATGGTCACTCCATTCCTGTCGCAGACGTCACTCGCGTTCGGCGTGAATGATCTCGAGGGAACGGTAGTTCGCGAGAAGATCTACCATGAAGCGGGCGCGCACACTGCGCAGGGCTTGAGTCTGGACGAGATTCTCGAGCTCATTCGGTCAGCCGGAAAGATTCCCGCCGAGCGCGACTCGTTCTACAACATTCTCCGTGTATTTGAGCGGGCGCCGGCGGTCGCAGCGTGATGAAGATTGGACGTATTCCATACGTCAATTGTTATCCGGTTTACGGCGCCATTGATCGCGGCGTTGTCACGCTCGAGGCCGAGCTCGTCGACGGAGTCCCGACCGATCTCAACCGCCGAATGGCTGCAGGCGAGCTGGACATCAGCGTCGTCTCCGCGGTCGAGTACGCGCGTGATGCCGATCGGTACCTGCTGCTCCCCGACTTGGCGATCTCCTGCGATGGGCCAGTACGAAGCGTGATGCTGTTTTCGCGATATCCTGCCAGTGAGCTGACGTCACGAAGGGTGCTCGTGAGCAGAAGCTCCATGACCAGTGTGGCGCTCTTGGAGCTGCTGTTCGAGAATGTCTGGCGCGCAAGACCGCGCTTCGTTGCTGGTGACGCCGAGGTCACTGACATTGTCGAGTCCAACGATCACAACGCGGAGGCGCGCCTCGTCATCGGCGACGCAGCCCTCGTGCTGGGAACTCGCCATCGCGATCGTTATCCGTATGCCTACGACCTTGGTCAGATGTGGAAGGAATGGACCGAACAACCCTTCGTCTTCGCCGTTTGGGTGGCGCAGCGCACAACCGAAGTCAAAGCCGCACTCGTTGCGCACGCCGGACTTATTGCCTCCAGAAACTGGGGTCTCACGCATCTGCAGGAATTAGCCGCGCAAGCGCATGAAGCTACGGGAGTGAAGAAAGAGATCTGCACGGAATACCTTTCAGGGCTGGACTATGGATTATCGTATCCGCACCTTGCCGGACTCACCGAGTTCTACCGGCGGCTAGTCGAGCGCGGTCGGATCCCGAACGGTACACTGACTTTTCTTCCCGCCGCATGAGCGAGACGCGCGACCTGCTCGATTTTTACACGAATGCTCCGCTCCTCGAGCTTGGCATGGAGGCGGATCGCGTCCGCCAGGAAAAGCATCCCGGAAACACAGTCACTTATATCATCGATCGAAACATCAATTACACCAACGTCTGCGTCGCTGACTGCGGGTTTTGCGCATTTGCGCGTCGACCAAAGCACGGTGAAGGCTACACGCTTTCGTTCGAGCAAATCGGCGCCAAGATCGACGAGCTCAAGGCGCTTGGTGGCGTCCAAATACTGATCCAGGGCGGCCACAACCCGTACATTCCGTTCGAGTGGTACCTGGACTTGATGAAGTACATCAAGCGGAACCATCCCATCCACATCCATGGGTTCAGCCCGAGCGAGATAGACTTTTTCGCCAAGCTGTTTCGGATGGATGCGATCGAAGTGATTCGCGAGCTGCGAGGAGCGGGACTCGATTCGATTCCTGGCGGAGGAGGGGAGATACTCGTTCAACGCGTTCGCGACATAGTAGCCCCCAAGAAAGCCGGCGCCGATCGCTGGCTCGAGATCATGGAGCTTGCACACGGCGAGGGCATGAAGACATCCGTGACGATGATGTACGGCATTGGCGAAACGCTCGCCGAGCGGCTCGAGCACCTTCAGCGCGTGAAAGAGGTTCAGGCGCGCACTGGAGGCTTCACTGCTTTCATCTGCTGGCCGCTCCAGCCGGAGAACACGCCGACGATGTCGCACCAGCCGAAGACCGGCGCTAACGAGTACCTGCGCACCGTTGCCTTCGCACGAATCGTCCTCGATAACGTTCCGAACCTTCAGTCGAGCTGGGTGACGATGGGAATGAAGATAGGCCAGATCGCGCTCCGATTCGGGTGCAACGATTTTGGCTCGCTCATGATCGAGGAAAACGTCGTGTCGGCCGCGAACACGACCCATCGCACCTCGACCGCGGAGATGGAGCGATTGATCCGCGACGCCGGTTTCACGCCCGCCCGCAGAAAGCAGGACTACACGCTGGTCGATCCGCCGACTCCGGTTGCCATCCACGCGGATGCAGCGTGAACCCGACGCGACAATTCGCGTCGGCGTCGGCTACGATTCTCATCGGTTCGTCCCCGGTCGCCCTCTAATCCTTGGCGGCGTTTTAATACCATCGGAAACCGGCCTATTGGGTCATTCTGATGCCGACGCAGTCTGCCACGCGATAATTGACGCAATCCTCGGCGCCGCAGGGCAGGGCGACATCGGTGAGATGTTTCCGGATACCGATCCGGCCAACAAGGGGCGCGACTCCATTGGAATGCTCGAGGCGGCGGTGAGGAAAATATCAGCCGCCGGCTACAGCGTGAATCAGGTTGATGTCAGTGTCGTTGCGGAATCGCCGCAGCTATCGCCTCACCGCGAAAAAATCAGGGCGCGTTTGGCGTCAGCGCTCGGTATCGATTCGTCGAGCGTGAGCGTCAAAGGAAAGTCGAATGAAGGCATGGGCTGGATCGGGCGAAGCGAAGGACTTGCCTGCATTGCAGTCGCCACCCTGAAACGAAATCGCTAGCGAATGCTCCAGACACTGTCCGGCTGGCTCGGTGACTTGCCGCTCGGATCACTCTACGCGGCGATCGCCGCGCTCTCCGCGTTCGAAAACTTCTTTCCGCCGTTTCCCTCGGATGCGGTGATCGCGTTTGGAAGCTTTCTGGCTGATAGGGCCCACGGATCTCCGTTCACTGTTTTCCTGCTCGCATGGTTCGGAAACGTCGCGGGTGCGGGAGTTACCTATACGCTTGGGCGCCGGTTCGGCGCGAAGGTGTTTCTACGGAGAATAGAGAGATACGCGGGTCCAGACGCCGAGGACAGAATCAAGAAACTGCACAAGAAATATGGATTTGCGGGACTTTTCGTGAGCCGCTTTCTCCCCGGCGTGCGGGCAATCGTCCCGCCGTTCGCCGGAGCAATGAGGCTCCCCGCCTTCAGAGTGATGCTCTCCGTCGCAAGCGCGTCCGCAGTCTGGTTCGCTCTCATTACGTTTCTGGCATTCCGTGCCGGCGACAACTGGGATCTCGTTCAACGGTATCTGGTCCGGTCGGGCAAGGTTGCTGGCGCAATCGCGATAGCAATTGTCGTCCTCGCAGTCGGGATTTGGCTTGGCAAGCGACGCACTAGAGACCGTGAATAATAAAAAGCTGGACGACGCCGCCGCGCGCGCATTTTACGTCGAGCGGTTCGACGACTTTCTCGCACTGGAACAGGGCGCGTCCGTGCAGACCAGCCACGCATACAAGCTGGATATCGCCCGGTTCGTCACCTACGTCAGCGTAAAGGGAGCGTCATCCCCGACGAACGTTGGTGTGCGAATGCTTCGCGAATACGTGTACCACCTGAAAGACCTCGGACTTTCCGCAGCATCGATCAGGCGCAACGTGTCGGCTGTGCGAACGTACTTCAAGTTTCTCGTCGGAGAAGGACACGTGGTGCGTGACCCAAGTGAGCGGCTCGAGACCCCGAAGCGGTGGCGCACACTTCCCGAAGTGCTCGGTGTAGAAGAGGTCGAAAAGCTTCTCGCCGCCCCATCGCTTGACGAGCCGCTCGCGTTCCGTGACAGGGCGATGCTCGAGCTGGCGTACGGCGCAGGATTGCGAGTCTCGGAGTGGATCTCGCTCAGCGTACGCGACGTGATGCTGCAGGATCACCTTGTGCGCGTCTTCGGCAAAGGCGCCAAGGAGCGCCTGGTCCCGATTGGTCGTCGCGCGATCGCAGCGATTGCCGTTTACCTGCGTGAGCTTCGGCCTTCGCTCGAGAAGGGCGAGGGCAAAGGCATCCTCTTCCTCAATGCGCGCGGGCAGCCACTTTCGCGCATGGGCGCCTGGAAAATCCTCCGCAAGTACGTGAAGCAGGCTGGAATCACCAAGCCGGTGTCGCCGCATACCCTGCGTCATTCATTTGCAACACACTTGCTGGAAGGCGGCGCAGATCTCAGAGCAGTGCAGGAGATGCTCGGTCACGTCGACATCTCGACTACGCAGATTTACACCCACGTCGATCGTGAGTACCTCAGGACCGTTCACAAGCAGTTCCATCCGCGCTCTTGAGGCCGACCAACTAGAATTATCGATGCTCCTCGTCCTGGATAATTACGATTCGTTCACCTACAACCTGGTTCAGTATCTGGGTGAGCTGGGCGAAACTCCCGTCGTAAAGCGCAACGACGAGATCAGCGTCGACGATATCGGAGCGATGGGAGTCACTCGCATCGTAATCTCCCCAGGGCCGTGCACCCCGTCAGACGCGGGAATCAGCGTAGCTGCAATCAGGCGCTGGGGGAAAAGCATCCCGATCCTTGGTGTGTGCCTCGGCCACCAGGCTATTGGCGAAGCCTACGGCGGTAAAGTCGTACGCGCCCGAAAACTGATGCACGGGAAGACGTCCCGCATCAGTCACAATGGAACTGGAATATTCAGGAATATTCCCAACCCGCTCGAGGTCATGCGATACCACTCCCTCGTGGTCGAGACCGACTCACTGCCTGCCGAGCTGGAGATCGTGGCGAGAGCAAAGGACGACCCAAGCGAGATCCACTCTATTCGCCACCGCGAGCATCCGGTATGGGGTGTGCAATTCCACCCGGAATCGATTCTTACCGAAAACGGTAAGGAAATTCTTCGGAACTTTTTGACCATCGGATGATGAAGCCACGCGGGTCGCTCGCGCTTATCGGCGCACTCACAGCGGTTATCTCTCCGCTGCGGGCCCAGGACACTACTGCCGCGCGTGCTGATACCGCCTACTACCATGATTCGCCGATATCGCTCCCGCTCGGCCTTGGTCTGCGTATGCCTGCGTACGACCGTGTCAACGGTCTTACTCTGCCCTGGGGTCCCAAGCTCGAAGCAGGGGAGGGAAAGCTGGACGTCGATGGCCTCGTCAGCTATCGGTCCAATCTTGGCAAATGGGATCCAGCACTCGAAGGAATCATTCGGCCTGGCGACGACAACGAGATCAAGTTCTTCGTTGGACGAGGCACATTCACCAACGATGCGTGGATCCGTCAGGATCTCACGAACACGGCGGCAGCCTTCCTCGTCGGCAGCGATGCGCGCAACTGGTATCGAGGCGATCGTGCGAACGCGCGGTTTTCGCGCGCGCTCACGGGCACGTCGATCATCGTGACGCCATTCATCGGCGGAAACCTGGAGCGCGATTGGTCGACGGGATCCCTCGCACCGACCAAGTCACCATGGAGTTTTTTCGGACGCAAAGGCAATCTGAAGATGCGCAGGCCGAATCCACGCGTGGCGAAAGGAACCATCACCTCAGTGTTTGGTGGAGCAGCGTTTGAGTTTGTGCGAGGAGATTTCGAAGCAAAGCTCGACGGCTTGCTCGAACAATCCCTTCGCACAGCACTCAACCCCGTTTGTTTTGGAGTTCCGGTTCCCGTTTGTTATCAGCCGGGAGACTCATTCACACAGGCGACCTTCGATGGTCGCGTTTCCTTCCCGACGTTCGGAGCTCAGACATTCACATTCAAGACTCACGCGGTGATCACTGGCGGCGCCGGCGTCGCGCCAGCCCAGCGCTTCGCATATCTCGGCGGATCCGGCACGCTCGCGACGGTAAATCTTCTCGCGCTGGGCGGTGACCACCTTCTTTATGTACAGGGCGATTACATAGTTCCGTTCGAGCGCATTCAGCTCCCGTATGTTGGGAATCCGTACGTTGCCCTTAGGTACGCGGCCGGAAACGCCGGCATCGACCGGCTACCTTCACTGATCCAGAATGTGGGTATCGGCGTAGGGGTCAGCTTGATTCGGATCGATTACAGCATTGATCCGGCACGAAATCGCTCTCCATTCTCTCGCAGATCGGCCTTTTCTTTCGGCGCGTCTCTCTAAACTCGAGCGAAAACGTAGTTTGCTCCGGTTCTGACCGCTTGGTATATTACTGAGCGTGACTTTTGCATCGTGTCGCGCGAAAACAGGTGGGTAAATGGGGACGCTAGTAGTAATTCCGGCGCGCCTCGGCGCCATGCGCCTCCCCCGCAAACCCCTACGTCTCCTTTCCGGACTCCCCCTCATAGTCCGGGTTTGGCAAAGAATCTCTCAAATGAACGTCGCTGATGCGGTCGTCGTTGCCACCGACGACGAATCGGTCGCATCAGCCGTCGAGCAGGCCGGGGCAGAGTGCGTGATGACGAGTGACAGGCATGGCTCCGGCACCGAACGAGTGGCCGAAGTCGCATTTCAGCACCGATTTCGCGGGTATGGCACCATCGTGAACGTTCAGGGAGACGAGCCCTTCATCGGCTCCGGCGCGGTTAGCGGTGCAGCAGAGCTGGTTTCGTCGGGCCGCTTTCCACTCGGTACGGCCGCTTCACGCGCAAGCACCGAGATACTAGATACGCCAAGCCTCGTCAAAGTAGTGGTTGCTGATGACGGCCGAGCGCTCTATTTCTCGCGCGCCCCGATCCCGTACCTTCGTGATCGAGCCGACTCCGCGATGCAGGCTGAAAGGACTTTACAGCACATTGGAGTGTATGCGTATACGCGGGAGGCTCTTCGAGAATGGGTCTCGTTGCCTCCACACCCGCTCGAGGAGATCGAGCGTCTCGAGCAGCTCCGGCCATTGGCCGCCGGCTTGCCAATTGGAGTTGCAGTCACCAACGAGGCGCCGGCGAGCGGCATCGACACCGAAGAAGACCTGGAGCGTGCCAACGCGCTCTGGGATTCCTTTATGGCAGGAGCAGTGAGCAATGCAAGGTAGTTCCAGCCAGCAGACGCGCTACATCTTCATCACGGGCGGCGTGGTCTCGTCGCTCGGGAAGGGAATTGCAGCCGCATCGCTTGGACGACTTCTGGTCGAGCGTGGAATGCGGGTCACGATCATGAAGTTCGACCCGTATCTGAACGTCGATCCTGGCACCATGTCGCCGTTTCAGCACGGCGAAGTCTTTGTCACTGACGACGGCGCTGAGACCGATCTCGACCTGGGTCATTACGAGCGTTTCATCGATCGCTCACTTGCCCAGGCGAACAACATCACGACTGGCCGCATTTACCTGAGCGTGATCACGAAGGAGCGCCGTGGTGAGTATCTGGGATCTACGGTGCAGGTGATTCCCCACGTCACCGACGAGATCAAGGGCGCGATGAAGCGCCTCGCGCCGGAGAGCGATGTCGTAATTGTCGAGATAGGAGGCACGGTCGGTGACATCGAGTCACTGCCGTTCCTCGAGGCGATCCGCCAGTTCCGCCACGATATCGGACGAGAGAACGCGATTTTCATCCACCTCACGCTCGTGCCGTTTATCGCGGCTTCGGGGGAAGTAAAGACCAAACCGACGCAGCACTCGGTTCGCGAGCTGATGGAAATCGGAATTCAACCCGACATTCTTATCTGCAGAACCGAGCGCGCCCTCTCCGAGGAAGTGAAACGCAAGATCGCGCTTTTCTGCAACGTCGAGTTCGGCGCGGTCATCGAGAGTCGAGATGTGCCCAGCATATATCAGATCCCGCTGCTTTTCCACGAGCAGGGGCTCGACGAGCGGGTGATGCACAAGCTTGGACTGCTCGGTCGCCGGGCTCCTGACCTTTCCAAGTGGCGCGCGATGGTCGAGCGCATTTTGCATCCGCACGGCCGCGTGAAGATCGCAGTCATTGGGAAGTACACGGGGCTGGTCGACAGCTACAAGAGCGTCCAGGAAGCGCTAATTCACGGCGGCATCGCCAACGATGTGGGAGTAGAAGTCTCATGGTTGGCGAGTGATTTATTCACCAGCAGAGAAAAGACGCGCGAGCTGCTCGCCGATTTCCACGGCGTGCTGGTGCCAGGCGGGTTCGGAGTGCGCGGCGTGGAGGGGATGCTCGAAGCAATCCGCTATGCTCGCGAGTCAGGCCTTCCGTTTTTCGGGATCTGTCTCGGAATGCAGACTGCGATCATCGAGTTCGCGCGCAATGTAATTGGGCTTGCTGACAGTCATTCGAGCGAGTTCGCACCCGACTGCGACAACGCTGTGATCTCCTTGATGGAAGACCAGCAGCACATAACGGATATTGGCGGCACGATGCGTCTCGGTGCGTATCCGTGCCGGCTTGGAGTAGGTACCCAGGCGGCCGCGATCTACGGCGTGCCGCAGGTGAGCGAGAGACATCGTCATCGCTACGAGGTCAACAACAAGTACCGCGACCAGTTTATCGAGCACGGGCTGAACTTGAGTGGTCTGTCTCCGGATGGATCGCTCGTCGAGATGGTTGAGTTGCAGACGCATCCCTGGTACATCGGTTGCCAGTTCCACCCCGAGCTCCAGTCGCGCCCCACGAGGCCGCATCCGCTTTTTGCAGGTTTCATCGGCGCGGCCGCGCAGGCGAAGGCACCCACCAGAACGAGTCGGAAGCGCGCGCCCTTAGAAGCGGCGGAATAGCGTGGCGGAATACTTTCCGGCAGACAGGCTTTTTCTCATCGCCGGTCCATGTGTATTGGAGAGCGACGATCTCAACCTGCGCGTGGGCGAAACTCTCGCCAGGCTGGCTGAGAAGATTCCAGGCGGAATCATCTATAAGGCCAGCTTCGATAAGGCCAACCGATCGAATCGCGGCGCTGCCCGCGGCCCGGGACTCGACGCCGGCCTCGAAGCGCTCGATCGAGTGCGGAGAGCAACGGGGCTTCCCGTACTCACTGACGTTCATACGCCCGATCAATGTGCCCCGGCGGCGAGTGTCGTCGACGTGTTGCATATCCCAGCATTTCTCTGCAGACAGACCGACTTGCTGGAAGCGGCCGGCGCGACCGGAAAGCCGGTCAACGTCAAGAAGGGTCAATGGCTTCAACCTGAAGGGATGCGCGGGGCCGTGCAGAAGATTCGCGGCGACTCCAAATCGAACGGTGGGGGGCGCTCGCGCGATATCGCTGTGACGGAGCGCGGCACGTTTTTCGGATACGGTGACCTCGTAGTCGACATGCGATCATTCACGCGACTGCGCGATGCGTGCGGAGCTCCAGTCATCTTCGACGCTACACACAGCGTGCAACGACCGGGACAGGGACCGGAAGGTGCGAGCGGCGGAGCGCGTGAGTTCGTTCCCGTTCTCGCCCTATCCGCAATCGCCGCCGGAGCGCAAGGCCTTTTTCTCGAGACACATCCGGACCCCGATCGTGCCCCGAGCGACGGTCCGAACATGCTTCCATTGTCGGAGATGGAATCGCTGATGGGTCGCGCCGTCGACATCTGGGCGCGCATCCACCGATGACGCACAAGGACATCGTCGAGCGCGGACGGCGTGTTCTCCGGATGGAGACCGAGGCGCTCGGCGAGGCGGAGCGCCGTATCGGAGATGATTTCGCGCGCGCCGTCGAGATGATCGCCCGTTCAGACGGACGTGTAATCGTATCGGGTGTAGGAAAGTCCGGACTGATAGGGCGGAAAATCGCTGCGACGTTCACCTCCACAGGGACGCCCGCGACTTTCCTGCACCCCGCCGACAGCATCCACGGCGACCTAGGAATCGTAGGTAAATCTGACGTGGCGATTCTGATCTCGAAGAGTGGTGAATCCGCAGAGGTGCTTAGTCTCCTCGACCATTTGAAGCGGCTCGGTGTATGTACGATTGCGCTCACGAGCAACGCGAAATCGAACCTCGCCCGCCACAGCGATGTGACGCTCGATGCCTGGGTGAGAGAAGAGGCTTGCCCGCATGACCTTGCGCCCACCACCAGCACGACGGTAGCGCTGGCGCTGGGTGACGCGCTCGCAATAGCGCTGCTCGAGGAGAAGGGGTTCGACGCAGACGATTTTGCTCGGCTGCATCCGGGTGGAACTATTGGAAAACGGCTTCTCACCAGAATATCCGACGTGATGGTAACCGATAACCTTCCCATCCTCGGCGAGTCGGCCACGATGCGCGAGGCGGTGGTGCAGCTCGCGGAACGTCGTGGTATCGCAATCGTCACGAACAAGAACGGAGCGGTGGCTGGCGTTATCACCACCGGAGACCTCTCGCGACTGATGGAGCACGAAGAGAACGTCTTTCCCGTCCCGGTGACGAAAGTCATGAATCGCGCGCCAAAACTGGCGCGCGCCGACGAGCTGGGAAGCGCCGTCGTTTATCGCATGGAAACCCACGGGATAATCGCGATGCCGGTCCTGGATGGAGACGATCAGATCGTGGGTGTCATCCACCTGCACGATCTCATGCGAGCCGGAGTCGTCTAGTGCGTGTGGTATTCTTGACAGGCGTTCTCGCTGTCGTGAGCGCAGCTGCCTGCACCTCCAAAAAACAGCCGCCGGTCGCAACCCATTCGCCGCTCGCAGATTCGGCCGACCAGGTGATGTACGGCGCGCGATTTAATCTCACCGACAAAGGCTTGGCGCGCGCACAAATGCAGGCGGATACGCTTTATTTTTTCGAGGACAACACGCGTATCGAGGCGGAAAATACTCACATCACTTTCTTTACCGTGACCGGTGCGAAGGATGCAGTGCTGACAGCGCGTCATGGAACATCCAATACCCGTACGAACAACATGGTGGCGCGGAAGAACGTGGTCGTGGTTTCGGAAGATGGACGGAGGTTGACTACTGAGGAGCTCCTTTACAATCAACAAAAGAACCAGATTTCCAGCGACAGTGCGTTCGTACTGACGGAGCCGAACCGGCGGCTCGAGGGCATTGGCTTCCGTTCCGATCCGAACATGAAGAACATCCAGATTCTGAAAGGCGCGAGCGGTTTCGCGAGAGGAGTATCAACTCAACCAGCTGCCGCCAGCAGTACTCCGCCCGCGGCGCCCAGGCGTTAGGAATAGTGAAGCTCTTTTACTCCGTCGTGGCTTCGCTTTGCCTCGCATCCGTTGCGGGCGCACAGAACATCCCGAAGAGTTGCGATCTGGATTTCACCAACAAGCGCGGACCGGTGAACATTGTGGAAGATGCGAGCGGCAAAAGGACGACTTTCCTAAGCGGCGGAGTCGTCGCTCACTGCATTGGGCAGGGCAACACTCTCACGGCGGACAGTGCTGAGTATTACGAAGCAGAGGCCAGGCTGTATCTGGTAGGGAACGTTCACTACACAGAGCCACGCGCAACTGTCACGTCTCGCACGATGACCTATTACCAAAACGACGACCACCTTCACGCCGAAGGCAACGTCGTCGCGGTTATGTCGAACGGCAGCACGCTCCGGGGACCCAGCGCCGATTACTATCGGAGCACTGCACAGCGTCCGCTCGCTAGAATGTTCGCGCCCGGCCGCCCTCATGTCACGCTTCTCCAGAAGGACACGACTGGTCGCGGCCGACCACCCGATACAGCACATGTCGTCGCCAACACGATCACGATGGAAGGCGACAGCCTTGTCTACGCCTCGCGAAGCGTCGAGATAACACGTCCCGATATGATCGCTACTGGCGATTCAGCTTTTCTTGACAGCGCGCATGACTTCGCGCGCCTGATGCGTGAACCATCGGTAAAGGGGACTGGCAGCCGCAGCTTCACGCTGACGGGAGGAGTGATCGACGTTTACTCCCGTAACCGTCAGGTCGAGCGCGTCGTGGCAACGCCCACCGGGCACGCACTCAGTCAGGACCTCGAGCTCGTGGCCGATTCCATCGATCTCAGGGTTCAGAACAACCAGCTCCAACGAGCGATGGCGTGGGGAAAGACTCGGGCGCACGCCGTATCACCGGACCGCGAGATCATCGCCGACTCCATTGACGCGATAATGCCCGGCCAGCGCATCCGAGAGGTCCGGGCATTGCGTAAGGCCTACGCCGAAAGCAATCCCGATTCGGGAGTAGTTTCCAAGCAGCGAGACTGGATGAGGGGCGACACGATTGTCGCGCACTTCGACTCGCTCGCCGTCGGCGACACCTCGAGCAAACCCAGAATCAGAGAAATCACTGCCGAGGGGCGCGCTAGCTCCTTCTATCAGATGAAGAGTTCAAAGGGCCCGGCAACGGAGCCCACCGTCAACTACGTCAGAGGTAGGATCATCGACATCATTTTCGAGGATCGAAAAGTCGCCACAGTCACCGTGATTGACAAAGCGACGGGTGTGTTGATCGAGCCCGCCGCCGTATCGACCGTAGGCAAACCCGCCGCGACGCCCACCCAGGCGAAGCCGCTCCCGCCAGTAAAGCCTCCCGTAATCCGGCGATGAGCGGCGACGATCGGCTCCCCGAGAGTGTACGCGCGCTGATCGGCGGGGCCTCGCAGAATGACCAGCTGGACGGCTTCGCACTGCACGCCATCGTGCGGGCGGCAGACGATAACGGTGTGGCCAGAGTTCGGGACGTCGCCGCGAATTACCGGGATGACTATCTCCGCGTCTTGCGGGTAAAGGGCGTCAACGCCGAGCGAGAGGCGGGACGACTCGGCCAGGACGAGGTTCGCGGCTATCTCACCACCTCCATTTTGCCGCGCCTCGCCGAACGCGGTGTGATCGTTCCTCTCGATGGGGATCTGGACCGCGATTCTGCCACGGTCCGCGTTTCTCCCTCCCTCTGGACGGACATCATCCCTCATCGGGCTGAGTTTGCCGAGGTGATGCGCGAAACGGGAGAACACTCGCGCCTCGCTCTATCCACCCCGCCCCGCCAGAGGCTGGTCGGTGGCAGCGTGCTCGAGGTCGAAGGCCTGACCAAGATCTATCGGGGTCGAAAAGTCGTGAACGACGTCGCCCTGCGGCTGCAGCAGGGTGAGATAGTAGGACTGCTCGGTCCAAACGGCGCGGGAAAGACGACGACGTTTTACATGATCGTGGGACTCATTCAACCCCTCTCCGGCAGAATCCTCCTCGACGGAGAGGACATTACGAAACTTCCCATGTATGAACGGGCACGGCGCGGAATTGGTTATCTTTCGCAGGAGCCTTCGATCTTTCGCAAGCTGTCGGTCGAAGACAACATTCTTGCGATCCTCGAGACACTTCCGCTGTCGTCTGCCGAGCGCTCAGAGCGCCTCGAGAAGCTTCTCGACGAGCTGAGTATCAAGCGGCTGCGGAAGAGCAAAGCCTACGCACTCTCCGGCGGCGAGCGCCGCCGCCTCGAGATCACGCGGGCGCTTGTCACGGATCCCAAATTCATGATGCTTGACGAGCCGTTCGCCGGGGTGGATCCCATAGCCGTTCACGACATCCAGACAATCGTCGCTGGCCTGCGCCATCGGGGGATCGGCGTGCTAATCAGCGACCACAACGTTGAACAGACGCTCGACATCGTGGACCGCGCATACATTATGTACGACGGACAGGTAGAGGTTTCCGGAACGGTCCGGGACCTCGTTTTCGATGACAAGGTGGCTGATATCTATCTTGGTCCGACACTTACCGCGCGGCTGCGCGAGCGTGTTTCGCGCGAGAAGGGCGAGGTGACGAGCTCGTGAAGCCCGGCCTCAATCAATCAACACAGCTCCGCCAGGAGCTCAAGATAAATCCGCGCCTTTATCAGGCGATGGACCTTCTTTACATGCCGCTGCTGGACCTGCAGCAACACCTCAAACAGGAGCTTCTCAACAACCCCTTCCTCGATCTCGTTGAGGCGGAGGAAGAGGAGGAAGAGGAGCAGGAGACTGAGGCCGAGGAGCAGGCGCAGACACAAGCTGAAGACGAGCGGGCGGGAGAGATCGACTGGGAAGAGATCCTGCTCGATGGCTTCGACACCGCTGGCGGTCGCCGTGAAGAGCACGAGGAGCGTGAATACTTCGAGCCGGTGACAGTCGCTACCCGCGATCTGAGCGATCACTTGCGCGATCAGGTCAGTCTGCTCGAGCTCTCTCCGCGGCAAATGCTCCTCGCCGACGAGTTCATAGGAAACATCAACGATGACGGCTATCTCGCGTCCGGAGTTGAAGATATCGTCCGCGCGCTCAATGACGTCGTAAGAAAGACTGCGGAGGAGGCGGGGCGCGACACCGAAGATCTGCCGCTCTACACAGTCGAGGAGGGACAGAAGATGCTGGCCACTATCCAGAGCCTCGACCCGCCGGGAGTTGGCGCGCAAAACCTCCGCGAATGTCTGCTCCTTCAGCTACGCGAATCAGGGCTGGAGCAGTCGGTTCCGTATCGTCTCGTGCGCGACTGTTTCGAGGAGCTGATCAACCATCGATGGAGCGAGATCTCGAAGCGCTTCGGCATCAGCGCCACCGACGTCCAGAAGGCAGCGGACGAGATCGCCAAGCTCGACCCAAAGCCCGGCCTCCAGTTCGGCTCCCGCGACGATAACTACATCATCCCCGACCTGATCGTCGAGAAGATCGACGACCGGTACCACGTCTTCCTCAACGACGCCAACCTTCCACGCCTCAAGTTGAGCCGCGCTTACCAGGAGATCGCGCGCGACAAGAAAAAGTTCGACGGCGAGAACAAGGAGTTTATCTCGAACAAGCTGAATTCCGCGAACTGGATGATCCAGGCGATCGAGCAACGTCGACAAACGATGCTCAAGGTTATGAACTACATCGTGGAGCGGCAGCGGGAGTTTTTCGAGAAGGGAATCCAGTACCTCAAGCCGCTGACGCTCCGTGAAGTCGCGGAAGTGATCAACATGCACGAGTCCACGGTCAGCAGAGTGACGAATGAGAAATTCGTCCAGACGCCGCGCGGCGTTCTGCCGCTGAAGTTTTTCTTCTCGTCCGGTCTCGCTACCTCTGACGGCGAAGATGTCTCCGCTCGCGGCATCAAGGCGCAGCTTCAAAAACTCGTTCAGGAAGAGGACCCCAAGCACCCGCTCACGGACCAGGCGATCGTCAACATTCTTCGCGAGAGCGGCGTCCAGATCGCGCGCCGCACCGTCGCCAAGTATCGCGATCAGCTCGGTGTGCTCTCAGCCCGGATGCGCAAGCGCGTATGACCTCGGTCCCGCAGGCTGACGCGGCGCAGCGCTTCAATAGCGGCCCACCGCTTCAACCTGTATCGAGCCGGCCCGATGTAAGCATTCTCGTACCCGCCAAAGATGAGGCGGAGAATCTTCCGCTCTTCATGGAACAAGCGCACGCTGCATTCGCCTCGGTGCCACAGCGGTACGAGGTGATTGTCATCGACGACGGGTCAGTCGACGATTCGTGGAACGTCCTGCAGGAGCTCGCGTCGAAGTATCCGTTTCTCCGTCCGGTGAGGCACGGCATTCGACGCGGCATCGCGGATGCGCTACGGACCGGCTATCTGCATTCGCGCGGCAGCATACTGGTGTTTTATCCCGCCGATCTTCAGTACAAGCCGGAAGATATCCCGCGGCTCGTGGCGCCAATCGTGTCCGGCGAGTCCGATATCGTCACCGGCTATAAGGAAGGGAAGTACGAGAAGGCGTTTGTCTCCGGCATCTACAACAAACTGAGTCGTTCGCTCTTCAAGATGACTGTCCGCGATCTCAATTCGGTCAAGGCGTATCGGCGGGAGGTGATGGACGCGTTGCCGAACCGGCCCGATTGGCATCGCTACATGGTCGTGATGGCGGCAGCTGATGGATTTTCCGTATCGGAGGTTCCAGTGCCCCTTTATCCGCGAAACGCTGGACAGTCAAAGTTTGGAATCGGGCGTATTCCCGTTGGCGTGTTGGACATGCTCGCGGTCTGGTTCGAGCTCCGCTTTGCGCGAAAACCACTTCTCCTGTTTGGAGTGCTGGGCGCGCTCTTGTTCGTCGTTGGGGTCATCGTCGGAATCGTCGCCATTCTGTGGCGCGTCATCGGAGGCGTCGGATTCCGTCCACTGGTGAACCTCGTCGAGACCTGCGTCACAGTAGGGAGCGTGCTGTTCGCAACTGGACTCCTTGGAGAGATGATCGCCGCTCAGCGCGCGGAGCTGAGCCAGCTGCGCGCGCGCATCGAAGACCTCGCCCGGGAACGTGACACGACGAACAATCTCTGAATAGATGAACGTTCTGTTCCTCACGCACTCGTTCCCGCGAACGGAAGGAGACGCCGCCGGCTCGTTTATCCTGCGTCTCGCCGTCGCACTTCGCGGAGAAGGGGTAACGGTTCGTGTAGTGGCGCCTGCTGCTCCGGGCTTGGCTGCCGCAGAAGACATCGAGGGCGTTGGCGTCGAGCGGTTCAGATACGCGCCTCGTCGCTACGAGAAACTCGCTTACACTGGTAATATGGCCGGCGACGTCGCGTCCTCATGGACCGCGAAGCTCGCATTGGTAAGTTTTCTGGGCTCCGATTTCATGCATGCCGTTCGGGCGCGGCGCGCATTCGAGCCGCAGGTGGTTCACGCGCACTGGTGGTTTCCAAACGGAGTCGTAGGAACCTGGGTTGGTGGCCTGGCCCACATTCCGCTCGTCACCACACTTCACGGCACCGACGTTCGTCTCGCTCGAAAAGTCGGTATTGCCAAGCCGCTCTTCGGACACGTCTTAAAACATTCTGCCGCAGTGACTACGGTCTCGCGCTGGCTCAAAGAGGAGACGGAAGCCCTCGCTCCTGGCATCCACCCGATGGTCGCGCCAATGCCCGTGGCCACCGATCTTTTCGAGCCGCGACCTGGGTCGGCGCGCGACGCAGGTCGCCTCCTTTATGTAGGTCGATTGACCCAACAAAAGGGAGTAGAGCACCTCTTATACGCGATGTCAGCGATGAAGACCCCGGCGCAGCTCGACATCGTCGGTGACGGTCCGAATCGGCAGTCACTCGAACAGCTCGCACAACAGCTCGGGGTTGCTTCACGTATCCGCTGGCACGGACAGCTTTCGCAGTCGGAGCTTCCGGAAGTCTATCAGCGAGCCGCCGCGATCGTGCTGCCATCGATGGATGAGGGACTCGGACTCGTCGCCGTCGAGGCGCTTCTTTGCGAGACACCGGTAGTCGCATTCGATTCGGGCGGGCTCCGCGACGTGATTCAGCACGAGAAGACGGGACTGCTCGTCCAGCCTGGTGACAGGACGGCGCTGGCCAACACACTCGATGATTTGCTCGGCCGCGATGGTCGGGGAAGTCAGCTCGGCAGGGCAGGGCGACTCTACGCACTCTCTGCATTTGCGCCGGAATCCGCCGCGCGCCGGTACGCAGAGATATACCGACAGGTTCTTGGCGCTAGGACGTCGTAACCTCTTCAAGCTCGCGCAGTGGGTTTTTGCCGCAGTGGTGCTCTTCTTCGCTGCGCGCTCTTTGGCAACGCAGTGGAGCAGAGTCGAGCTGCGACTGATCAGCGTCCAATTCGGATGGGAATGGATCGCCGCCGCCACCGCGCTGATCCTGTTGACGTACGCGCTTCTGATCGAAGGCTGGCGACGTATCCTGGTCGCGTGGGATTCTCACCTTCCTTTCGGCGACGCGGCTCGTATCTGGTTTCTGTCAAACCTCGGCAAGTATGTGCCGGGAAATATCTGGTCGCTCACAGCGATGGGGGTGATGGCAAAGAGACGCGGTCTGTCCGCGATTGCCGCGGCGGGATCGTCGGTGATCATGCAAACGGTAAGTCTCGCCACCGGTACCGCGATTGTGATGGTGACGAGCGCGAAGTTGCTCGGCCAACCGTTGCTCGTGGGCTTGGCTGTTCTTCTCCTCTTGGGCCTTCTGCTAAGTGCACCGCGCTTTCTGCCCCCGCTCGCTATTTGGGTTGGCAATCTTATTGGAAGGGAGCTCGCGCCACCTTTTGTTCCGGCGGCGAGCATCTGGACGGCAGCTGTGGCGAGCGCTCTCTCATGGCTGTTTTACGGAATTGCGTTTCAGCTTTTCGTGCGCGGGCTGCTCGGGGCAGCGCCTGGCGAAATCTCCTCTTACATCGCAGTTTACACCGCTGCTTACATCCTTGGTTTCATCTCACCGATCGCGCCGGCCGGCCTGGGCGTGAGAGAGCTCACCCTCGCCGCGTTTATGACGCAGCTTGGACTTGCCAATGAAGCTGACGCGGCGCTCGTAGCAATCGCAGCACGACTCTGGCTGACAATCGTCGAGCTGGTTCCGAGCGGCTTGTATATTGCCGCGGGCGCGACGCGACGGTCCTTACCGAACTGAAAGGCATGGCTCAGGCACAAAAGAAGGTCCCTTTGCGGCAACCTTCGACTACCGGTACCATACCCGCGGCGCTCCCGGCGCCGCGCTTCGCGTTGGGTTGGGCCGCGCTCGTCTATGCGTGGGCCACACTCTCTTTGGGATATGCAGCGCTTTGGGGCAGGTTCCTCGTAAATCCGCACAGTGACCAGTACATCGCGGGTTACGGTTTTCGTGAGTTCGCTGCGGCGACGCTGAGGACGACCGGTCATTTCCCGCTTTGGAATCCCTACCTCTTTGGCGGAATGCCGTACATCGCCGCAATGCACGGCGACATTTTCTACCCGACGTTCCTGCTTCGGATGATCATGCCAACCGACGTCGCAATGACGTGGGGCTTCATCATCCACATTTTTCTGGCCGGACTCTTCACCTACGTCTTCCTTCGGGGAATTGGGTACGCCTTCTTCGGCGCGCTCGTTGGCGGACTCGCGTACATGATGAGCGGACAGATTGCGTCCTCCGTCTCACCAGGACACGACGGTAAGCTGTTCGTGAGCGCGCTCTTTCCGTTGGCGCTCTGGATGCTCCACCGCGGGATTCGGGAAGGAAAGAATTGGAGCTGGGGTGCGTTTGCACTGATAATTGGACTGTGCGTGTTGAGTCCCCATCCCCAGCTGCTCCAGTACACACTGCTGGCCTCGGGAGCGTACGCCCTCTTTCTGGCTTTCGCCACGCTCGATGGAGTAAAGCTGCCGCGCACAATCGCAGTGCGCCGACTCGGTGCGGCGCTGGCCGGCGTGATTATCGGGCTGGCGATCGGGGCGGTCCAGTACTTCCCGGTGCGCGAGTACGTGAAATGGTCGCCGCGCGCAGGGGGACTGGCTGATTATCGCGCGGCAACTTCCTACGCGTGGCCGCCCGAGGAGTTGCTCAACGCCTATCTCCCACAGTTCTCAGGAATGCTTAACAACTACTGGGGACGCAACGGCATTCACCTGCACAGTGACTATGTCGGCGTAGTTGTCCTCGTTCTAGCCGGAGCCGCGTTCGTCGGACTGCGCGCAGATCCCAAGAGAAAGCATCTCATCTTCTGGTCAGTGGCACTGGTCGTCTCGCTGCTCTGGTCGCTGGGAAGCGCGACACCATTCTATCGGATCCCTTATGCGATCATTCCAGGGACGAAATATTTTCGTGCGCCAGCAACGATTTTCTTCGTCGGCACTCTGGCGATAGCGCTCCTCGCTTGTGCCGGGACCGAGCGGTTTCTGCAGCTTCGCGTCTCGCGGAATTACATGTTCGGCTGGGCAGTTGCCGGGATCGGGATCGCAGTGCTGGCATCAGTTGGCGCGTTCACGAGTCTCGCCGAGTCGGTTGCCGACGAGCGTCTGCTGGACCAGGTCCAGGCGAACAATGCGGCGGTGGTGCTGGGTGCATGGCGATCGCTCGCCTTCGTTTTGTTGCCGCTCGGACTATGGTTCGCGCTGACACGCGGAAAAATCTCAGGCACGGTTGCCGCCTGGTCTCTCGCACTTCTCGTGGCTGTCGATCTTTGGACGGTTGAGCGGATTTACTGGATGTTCTCTCCGTCGGCGAAGGTGATTTACGCGAGCGACCCCGTCGTCGAATCTTTGAAGCGCGAGTCCCAGCCAGTTCGTGTGCTACCATTCCAGGTCCGACGTACCGCCGAACCGGACGTCTTTCTCGGCGGCGACGCTCTCATGACCCACAGAATCCGGAACGTCTGGGGCTATCACGGCAACCAACTTGGGCGATACAACGAGCTCACCGGTTTCAGCTCGGAGGACAACCGAATATTTTCGCCCAACGTGCTCCGGCTCACGAATACCAAGTATTTCCTCACGAACATCCCAGAGCTTCCCTTCGTGGGGCACACTACTTTGGTGCAGGGACCTGTTCGCAACGCCTCCGGCGATACCACCTATCTGTATCGTCTGAATGCTGAGAATCCGTATTCGTGGGTCACTCCAGTCGCCGTGAAAGCTCCCGACGACCAGGTGCTCGCGACAATCCTGAATTCTCGTTTCGATGTGAACCGCGCAGCTCTGTTCGACACGTCCGCAAACGTGACAGTCGCGCAGGGAGTCCAATCCCTTCCAGCTCCACTGACAATCACGACAACCGTCTGGCACTACGAACCGGGCAACGTGCGAATCGACTTGAGTGCGCCGGCTCCTCCCGGATCCTCGCTGGTCGTGTCGGAGAATTATTACCCAGGCTGGATTGCCGCGGTCGACGGTAAACCTGCCCGAGTGGGTCGCACTGACTACACACTCATCGGAGTTGAGCTTCCGACTGGAGCGCGCAGCATTCAGCTGACGTTCACGAGTCCGTCATACCAAAGAGGAAAGACCATCACCTGGTTCGCGATTGTCCTCGGATTTTTGCTGCTTGGTGCAGGATTCTGGGGCGACCGGAGACCCCTTGCCTGATCGCGCTCTGGTCATCGTCCCGACCTATAACGAACGTTTCAATATCGCCCGACTGATCCCCGCTATTCTCGCTCAGGATCCGTCTCTCGAGATCCTGGTCGTCGATGATGGCTCACCGGATGGAACCGGAGCGATCGTCGATAGCATCGCTGCGAACAACCCACGGGTTCACATTATTCATCGGGAGGGGAAGCTCGGACTCGGCACCGCCTACATCGAGGGGTTTCGCTGGGCGCTCGAGCGCAAATACGACCTCGTGTTTGAGATGGATGCCGATTTCTCACACAATCCAGAGCTGCTGCCAGAGTTCCTGCAGATGATCAAGGAAGCCGACGTGGTGCTAGGATCACGGTATCAGGACGGGCGCGTCAACGTCGTCAACTGGCCGATGAGCAGGCTTTTTCTCAGCTACGCCGCGAACGTCTACGCCCGGGCGGTGACCGGCCTTCCGATTTCCGACACGACCGGCGGTTTCAAGTGCTTCCGCCGGAACGTACTTGAATCGATCGATCTAAATTCCGTAAAATCCAACGGTTACGCGTTTCAGATCGAGATGTCCTTTCGAGCGTGGAAGCGCGGCTTCCGGCTAGTCGAAATCCCGATCATCTTCGTCGACCGCACTGAAGGTGTGAGCAAGATGTCCAAGAAGATCGTCCGGGAAGCAGTCTGGATGGTCTGGCGCCTGCGTTGGTGGGGAGTGATCGGGAGAGTGTGATGGTGCAGCGGCCAGAAGGCCAGCATTTTTTCAAAGTTACCGGCTCGGGAAACGACTTCGTCGTGTTCGACTCCACAACGAGCGCGGCGGCGGCGGGGACGGGGGCGGGGGCGGCCGCAGGTCTGGAAAACGCCGAGACCATCCGGTCCCTGACTGCACGCGGCACGGGCATCGGGGCCGATGGAGTTGTGTTCCTCGAGCGGGCGGGCGATGGCGATGTCGCCATGCGCTACTATAATAGCGACGGCTCTGAGGCCGCCCTTTGCGGCAACGCCAGCCTTTGCAGCACTCGACTCGCGGTGGAACTTGGAATGGCCCAGGCAGGGGGATTCCTCTTGCACACCGCGGCAGGCTCGCTGCGAGCGAGAATCCGAGACAATCTGCCCGAAGTGGACCTGGAACCGGTCACAGAGGTGCGCTCTGACGCGAAAGATCTCGGGCTCAAGCCAGGGGAGCGGCGACTCGGCTACGCCAAGGTCGGCGTACCTCACTTGGTAGTTGAGGTCCCCGATATCGAGTCGGCCGACGTTGCAGGACGAGGCGCCGAGCTCCGGCATCATCGAGCGCTCGCGGACGGCGCAAATGTCAACTTTGTTTCCAAGCGATCCAACGGCGAGTTCGCTTATCGGACCTTCGAGCGAGGCGTGGAAGCTGAAACGCTCGCCTGCGGCACGGGGGCTGTCGCGACCGCGATCATCCTCTCCGAGTGGGGCGAATCGGCAAGCGAAACCGTTCTTTGGACGAGGTCCTCGCTACCGCTGGTCGTGAGCCTGAAACACAACGGACAGGCATGGCTGCCCTCGCTCCGCGGGGAAGGCCGGATTGTCTTCGAGGGTCGAATTCGCGATCTGGATTGACAGACTGTCGCGCCGACGGCGAGCTGCTGTCGGGGGCGGCCAAGCTCAAGTAATTTCTAAAGTCCGTTCAGTAACCCTCGAGCTTGATTGAAATTCCCCAGTAGAGAAGTGGACAGTATCGACTTCTCCACATTTAAACCTGGTGGTTGGTTTACATAATCTATCTTATACGCATATGTGCTGAACGCGGGGAATGCCGACCCCTGAGCTTGGAAATCGAGCTAGGGTTTCATCGGTTTGGCTTCCGCCTCGCCCAGCCGGACACGGGCTTCGGCCGCAGCGGGAGTCGACTCGTCCTTGGCCAGTTCCGTCCAGATCGCCTTGGCTTCGTCAGTCTTTCCGGCGGCCATAAAGTCCCGAGCCGCGGATGCCTGGTACTCGGCCTTGTCAGCCGGAAAACGCGTAGTTTGGGCTGCCAACTTGTACTCCCCCGCAGCCGCGATGAAATCTTTCAGTTCTTCGTAGCCGGCTGCCGCGAGGACATGAATGGACGCCTTGAACTCCTGGGGAGCCTTTGCTTCCGCCTTTTTTAGCGCCGCGATTCCTTCCTTGAACTTCTTCTGATCGTACAGTGTCTGAGCCAGCGAAAGGGCCGCCTGGGCGCCGGCTCGTGTTCCTTCGTAGCGGTTAACCACCTTTTGAAAATCGGACACGGCCAGGGGGAGATTCCCTGCCGCCGCAGACTGGCGCGCCTGAAAGTAGGCTGCCTCGGCCCGTTGCGCCTTGATCGACTGCGAGCGCTGGTAGAACCAGACGCCGGCAACGATGATGGCGACCGCCACGAGGGCCCACGTGACTTCGCGCTTATGAAGCATGATCCATTCGGTCAGCGACTCTTCGTCGGAGCCGTACTGCTTGCGTGCCGGGATCTTCGGTGTCGTCATTCGGCTATGGAGCTCTAGGGTGTTCGTTGCGGGTAAGTGCCCCCGGGGTGACTCGAACACCCGGCCAACGGTTTAGGAAACCGCTGCTCTATCCACCTGAGCTACGGGGGCAAGGATCACCATCCGGATCTTCGCCGACTCCATCCGAGCCGGCGGATTCAGCGCTGAATCTACTCGGCGCAGGTTCGTTCTAGAAGTGTGGGCCCGAGACAGGTGACAGCGTCGGACGTTCGCGCCGCAACTGTCCGACTGTAGTGTCTTCGTTTGACTCCATTAGCGGACGATCTCGAACCGGGCTGGCAGAGAATCTGGCGTGATAGCGGCCAGTCTCCGTACTTCCTCGACTCGCGCGCCCCGCGGACCCGGTTTCATCGCGGCTTCAAACCTCTCGAGTGCGTCGCGCTGACCTGCTGCTGCGATCTCGACGCTTCCGTGAGACGTATTCCTCACCCAGCCGGCAAGACTGAGTTCCTCCGCCTTTTCTACGACGAACCAGCGGAATCCAACTCCCTGCACGCGTCCACGAATCTCGATGTGGATGCTCTCCATCGATCGCTAGCGACGGACTCCAAACAGCACAGCTAGCGTTGCCGCGATTGCCGACGGATCGGTTACGGCTCCGGGAGAAGGAACCGCGAGATCTCCGTTTCGGATGCGCTCGGCAATCTGATCGAGTGCGGTTGCGATTGCATCAGCAGCGGTCTGTCGCTGCTCGTGCCGAGCTTGCGGCCGAGCCTCCCAGTCCGTCTCGGCCCATGCGTTTGAGGCCTCCAGATCCGGGACGCCGCTTTCACCCAATGCTGCAGCTGATCGCCAATCATACTGTTGCCAGTCAGTTTCGATCCAATCAGTCTCAGCGCCCTCGGCGGTCGTGTCGGTGCTCGAAGCGTGTTCCGCGAAGGCACTTTCTCGAGTGCCTACCGTTGCTTCTTCGTCCGTCGGAGCGAACGCGGCAATCTCAGGCAGCGGGTCGACGAAATGCTCGATTGGCGGTAGCTCGTCGACCGCTTCCAGCGATTCAGATTCGTACGCGCTTTCAATTGAGACCGATGCTTCACCACGCGAGGTGTTCGGTCGCTTCAGGAATTCGTCAATTGGCGGAATCTCAACCTGGACATCAGTAGCTGTTGTCGCCAGCCGGGCGACAACGGACGCGTCGCTCGTAAATGCAGCCATTCCGCTTACCTCGGGAACAGCGGCGCCAGGAACGAACGGTCTCGAAAGCCGGAAGTCAGATTGACCCGTTAGCTCCTTCGCTGCTTTCGGAGTGCGGTGCGGAACGAATGGACGGTCTGGCAGTGACGACACTACATATCCTCCCAGCTGTATTTACCGACGAGCGGCACAAAGCGCACCGGAGCGATTTCGGTTTGTTCGAGCCCTTCTCCACGGCGAGCGAACATGTAGAGAGTTTGCTCATCTTTGTCTCCGAGTGGAATAAGAATCCGCCCACCTTCAGTCAATTGCTCGTGGTAGGTCGATGGCACTTCGGGTGCTCCAGCTCCGACCAAAATCGCATCGTACGGCGCGTACTGCCGCCACCCGAGTGTTCCGTCGCCGAGCAGGAAGGATACGTTGCGCAAGCCGATTTGCTGAATAGTTCGCCGCGCGCAGTCGAGAAGCGCGGGAATTCGCTCGATCGAGAATACCTGTGCCGCGAGCCTCGATAGCAGCGCCGTCTGGTAGCCCGATCCGGTTCCGATCTCGAGCACTTTCTCATTTCCCTTGAGCTTCAGCAGCTCGAGGTATCGCGCGTGAATCGAAGGCTGCGAAATGGTTTGCCCGTTTCCAATAGGCAGAGCAGAGTCTTCGTAGGCGCGGTGACGAACACCGGTGGGAACGAAGAGATGGCGGGGCGTCTGGTCGATTGCGTGGAGAACCGCGAGATCCTTGATCCCCTGTTCGTGCAGCAGCTCGACGAGTCGGCGCCGTGGACCTCGGTACTCGTACTCTAAGGTTGCTGCCACCACCTCTCCGCCGAAGCGAGCATCGCGTGATGAGTCAGATCAAGATGCAAAGGCGTGACTGAGATATAGCCTTCCTGTATGGCGCGAAAATCCGACGTTTCCTCTCCCGACCATGCAATCGATCCCCCACCGATCCAGTAGATCTGGCGTCCCCAGGGGTCCTGCATCGGTTTGAGCGAATCCGAATACACTCGCCTTCCGAGTCGCGTGAGTCGCACGCCCTTGATGTCGTCCCCGCGCAAAGGCGGCAGATTGATGTTCAAAAGCGTGTTCTCGGGAAACGAGGGCAACGAGATGACGTGCTCGAGAAGATTCCGCAACGGCTCGATCTGGTCGCGTAGCATGCTCACATCCGCTCGGAGGTCGCCGCCAGCGAATGAGATGGCAAGCGACGGAATGCCGAGTGACAATCCTTCCATGGCCGCGGCGACCGTTCCTGAATAGAGCACGTCCTCACCCATGTTCTGCCCGTGATTGATGCCGCTCAGGACGAAGTTGGGCCGCTCGGGCATCAGCGCCTCGACGGCGAGCATTACACAATCCGTGGGCGTGCCGTCAACCTGAAATCTTCTCTCGCCGCGCTCGATCGGACGAATTGGATGGTGAAGGGTGAGAGAATGGCTCGTCGCGCTCTGTTCCCGATCCGGAGCGACGACGGTTATTTCACCGAGTGGCTCGGCGGCTTCGATCAGGCAAGCGAGCCCCTGTGCCAGGATGCCATCGTCGTTCGTGCAGAGCAGCCTCAACGGTTGAATATCCCGGCGCGATGCCGCCACAACACCTTGATCACCAGCCACGCATCACGAAACTCGCGGAAGTAGCTTGGCGAGCCATAGATAGTCGAGATCGGTACGTTCACAGTCGTGAATCCCGAACGTGCTGCACGAATGATGAAGTCCGTCTCGAACTCGTAGCGGTCGCCCACCGCCTGCACCTTCCGCAGCACCTCCGCCTTGATTGCACGATACCCCGACTGACTGTCGCGCACCTTGCCGCCGGAAACGGCGCGTGTGGCGGCGGATGAAATCATATTCGCTATCCGCCGGTGCTTCGGAACTGCCTTGCCCGAAAGGTCCCGAGTTCCGATCGCGATGTCGGCCCGATCCAGAGCACCGACAATCGCGGGCGCGAACGCTGCGTCGTGCTGGCCGTCTGAATCGATTGTGAGCACCGCTGCCGCGCCCTTCTTGAGCGCGGCGTCGAAGCCGGCCCGCAGCGCTGCGCCTTTCCCGCGGTTCTTGTCGAACTCGATGGTTTCATCTACGACAGTGCGCAACAATTGCCCGGATCCGTCTGTAGACCCGTCGTCCACGCCGATTATCCAGGCGCCCGGGAGGTTCCTCCTTACGTCCTTCACCACTTTCGCGAGCGTCGGCTCGGCGTTGTACGCCGGCATGACGACGACGAGCGGCTCGATCAACTCTCAATCCCCTTTTCCGGTATCTGTCCGTCGAGTATCGCCAGAATGGAGCGGAGGTCACTCTCCATCGATTCGACCGCCTGCGAATCCAGTGCCGCTCGTGCCACCGATCGAAGCTCCCCGCTTTTCCTATACTCGTCGATTTTCTGGCGCGCTCCGTCGATCGTGTATTTCTCGCTGTACAGGAGCTGCTTCACGAGCATGATGAGCTCGATCTCCCGTCGCTGATAAACGCGGTTGCCCGAGCGGTTTTTTGCGGGATGAAGAAACTTGAACTGACTCTCCCAGTAGCGCAGCACATGTGGCTTCAGATCTGTCAACGTGCATACGTCGCCGATGGAGAAGAATTCCTGCACCGGTTCTTTTGCTTTCATCGGTCTACCTCCGCTCGGAGCTCCCGCGTCATGAGGGCCGCGATCGCGCTGCGAGCCGACTGTCCCTCGAAGAGAACGCGATTCACGGTATCAACGATTGGCATCTCCACTCCCTCGCGCGCCGCCAGCTCGCGCGCGCTTTGCGCGGTGATGACTCCCTCCGCGACGGTTTCCCTGTCCCTGAGAACATCTTCCAGCTTTCTTCCCTTGCCTATCTCCACGCCCACGGCACGGTTGCGGCTTAGCGAGCCGGTACACGTCAGCACCAGATCACCGAGTCCGGCCAGACCAGCAAATGTGCTTTGCTCCGCGCCCAGCGCCGTGCCCAATCTCGTCATTTCCGCGAGACCCCGGGTAACCAGGGCAGCTCTCGCGTTGAAGCCGAGCCCCAACCCATCAGCGATACCCGTAGCCACCGCCATCACGTTTTTCAGCGCGCCGCCAAGCTCAACTCCGATCACGTCGGTATGCGTGTACGTGCGGAAGTAGGCCGAGCTGAAAGCGCGCTGCGCGATGCCGGCCGCTCCATTCTGTTTGGAAGCGACAACTACCGCTGTAGGTTGACTGCTCACGACCTCGGTGGCAAAGCTTGGTCCGGATAACGCGACTACGGTTGCACCCGGAAGCTCCTGCTCAACGATCTCAGTCATCAGACACAGCGTCTGTCGCTCGATTCCCTTCGTCGCCACGACGACCGGCGCCACGCGTGGCAGGAATTTCGACGCCGATTTAATGATTCCGCGCAGAACATGGGAGGGAGTCGCCAGTGCAATAAGGTCCGCCCCTTCAACCGCGCGACCGATTTCACCCACGGCCTTGACCTCTGGCGACAGCCGGTAGCCGCGCAGAAATCTCACGTTCTCGTGCTTCGTGTTGATCGATTCCACGACGTCGGCTTCGTACGCCCAAAGCGAAACTTCGTGTTCGTTCCGCGCCAGAAGATCAGCCAGCGCGGTACCCCACGCCCCGGCTCCTACCACCGCGCAGCGCATCAGGATGCCGCTTCCTTTTTCACAAAGCGATGCTCTTCACCGCGGCGAAGACGGCCAATATTCGCGCGGTGCGTCCAGAACACGAACAGCACGATGATCACGCTGGCGACGAAAACCGGCGAGAGAGCGTCGCGGTACAACGCGAGAATCGCGATCGGCAGCACTACCGCACTCAGAAGGGACGCGAGGCTCACGTAACGAGTGAAATAGAAGACGATGATCCATACCGCCTGTGCAACGAGCATTGGGACGAGCGCGAGCGCCATGAACACACCGCTCGCCGTTGCGACTCCTTTCCCTCCCCCCTTGCCGAGCAGAAAAATGGGTTTGACGTGACCCACTATGGCGGCTGCGCCGTACACCAATGCCCACAATTCCGGCCTCAGCGTGTCGGTGTACGTCGGCAGAAAATACACGGGAAGAAATCCTTTCAGAAAATCGGCGATGAATACTGCCGCGCCGATCCTCGATCCCAACACTCGCACGACGTTGGTTGCGCCCAGATTCCCCGAGCCGTGCTTGCGAAGGTCGACGCCGCGCAATTTGCCGGCGATGTATGCCGACGGTATCGAGCCGGCGAGGTAGGAAATGATGACGCCAAAGATTGGCGCCATCTACGCAGTCTTCCGCCGCATGATGATGCGGAGAGGATTACCGCGAAATCCCCACGCTTCGCGGAAGCCGTTGTGCAGATACCTGACGTAATGCTCCTGCACCAGGTCAGGATTGTTGCCGAAGACTGCGATCACTGGCGGCGCAGTCTCGACCTGCGTGGCGTAATTCAACTTGATCTCGCGACCCGCTGCTTGCGGTGGCTGGCGCCTGCCGACGATTTGTTCCAGCGTGCTGTTCACCTGCGATGTGCTAATCCGTTTGTGGCGCTCAGCGTCCACTTCGAGCAGCAGCTCGAGAATCCTGGTTACCCGCTGCCCGCTGATAGCAGACGTGAAGACGAAGGGAACAAATCTTAGGAACGGCGCCTTTTCATGTGCTTCTTTCTCGAACTCTGCGGCGGTGTTGTTCTCTTTTTCCTTCAAATCCCACTTGTTCACGACCACGATCAAACCGCGCCCACTCTCCCACGCCAGCGCCGCGATCTTCAAATCCTGGTTGTGGAGACCCTCGGTAGCGTCCAACACCAGAATACAGATGTCAGATCTCTCGATTGCGCGCCTCGTTCGGAGCGAAGAATAGAATTCAATTCCCTCTTCCACCTTGGACTGACGTCTAAGTCCCGCGGTATCGACGAAAATTATTTCGCGTCCGTGAAACATCATCGGAGTGTCGATTGCGTCGCGCGTCGTTCCCGCGGTTTCGGCAACAACGAGTCGCTCCTCGCCGAGCAGTCGGTTGATGAGAGACGATTTGCCGACATTGGGACGCCCGACTACCGCAACGCGCAGCGCATCGGTGACTTCTTCGGCAGCGATTGGAATTCGCCCTACGAGGACGTCGAGCATGTCGCCGGAGTTCTTGCCGTTGAGTGCGGATACAGGAATCGGATCGCCGGCACCCAGCTCGTAGAACTCGAAGTAGTTTGTCGTAGATGGATCGTCGACTTTGTTGGCGACCAGCACCCACGGCTTTCGTGACTCGCGCAGCAACTCCACAACCTGGGTATCACTGGGATGCAATCCGGCCTTTGCGTCGACCACTAGCATCAGAACGTCGGATTCGTCGATTGCCTGCAATATCTGCCGCTTGATCTCGACGTCCATGGGGATGCGCGGGTCGTCGGTCAGCCCACCGGTATCGACGAGCCAGAACTGGCGACCATTCCATTCTGCGCGCGCGAAATGGCGGTCGCGAGTAGTGCCGGCCTCCTCACTCACGATTGCGCTATTCTCGCCAACGATGCGGTTGAATAGGGCCGATTTACCGACGTTGGGACGTCCGATGAGGGCAATGACGGGCAGATTCACGCGAGTATCCCACTGGCCTCGGACTGCAGCACATCGATGAACTCGTAGGACGGAAAGATCGGCATCGGCAGAGACTCACGCACTGCTTCCAGCGTGTAATCGTCGAGAAAGACGCGGTCCTCGTTAATCGTTTCCGCCGGAATCAGAGCGATATCGAGGTCATGGCGATCGGAAAGCGCCGACATAATGTCCCTGCCGACCAGAAGACCAGCGGTTGTTATCGTCGGGCCAAACAAAGAGTTTTCCGCGACGATCAGCTCGAATTCGGCGCCAGTCACTCCGCGCAGGCTGTCGAGCAGAGGCTTCATAAGTGGCGCCATCGCGAACCCAGTGACGACTCCGATTCGCTGTCCCTCGCGATGGGCGACGCGGTCCAATCCCGCTGCAACTCGCATCCGCAGCGAAGTGACTGCGCCGACGCCGTTCTCGATCTGAGCGAACTCGCCGTAGTGCTTGGGTCCGGGAAGCTCGCGCTCCGCGAGGAGGTAAAGCTCATCGGACCCGAAAACCCAGGTCTCGCCGCGCAGCCGCATTGCACGTCTCCCCCAGCGCTCCACCTGCGCAAGGATTGATCGAGCCGTGTCCCGATCCATCTTCCTGCCACTGTAGAGGTGCGAGAACTGAGTCAGGCCGACCGGCACGACCGCCGCTGACAACACTGCATCGCGCATATCCCACAAATCGGTGAGCGACTCATCGAGCACCGCTTGATCGTTCAACCCGGGAACGATGACCATCTGGCAATGAAACTGGATTCCACCCTTCGCGAGACGCGAAAGCTGGGCTTTTATGTCTGGGACGCGCTGGTTGTTGAGCAGAATCTTGCGCGCGTCATGATTCGTCGCATGCACCGAGACATAGAGCGGAGAGAGTCGATACTCGAGTATGCGCTCGATGTCGCGCTCTTTCACATTCGAGAGAGTCGCGAAGTTCCCGTACGCGAACGAGAGTCGATAATCGTCGTCCCGAACATAGAGCGGCTTGCGAAGGCCCGCCGGCAAGCCCTCGATGAAACAGAACTCGCACCGATTCGCGCACCGCCTTACAGTTGGTGGCTCGAGCGAGATCCCTAGCGGTTCACCATCCAGGCGCCGTCAGCGGTGAGAAATTCCCAGTCGAGGAAGTCTCCGAGGGGTCGCCCGTTGACGGTGAGTAGCTCGGTGCCCGTCCGGATTCCGAGCTCGTCGGCGATGCTTTTTGATTCTACCCGAGATACCTTGACCATAGCTCAAGTAATTTAGAGGTGTAAAGAGCGAAGTCAAGGAATTACCGAAGTTTAGCTCTCTCCCTGCCGATTCGATTGCGCCCGTTTTCGTTCACACAGGACTCGTGGCCGCCAGCGATTCGAGGAGCTTCCGCGCACGCTCAGCGTTGAAGCCGGGAAGCTTGGCTATAGCGTCCTCGCCCGCGTCGCGAACCCCCTGCACGCTTCCGAATTCTTTGAGCAACAGACGCCTTTTTACCGGTCCGATACCGGGCACCCGAAGCAGCTCGGACGTCACCGTTCGCATCGCCCGGCGCTTGCGATTGTAGGTCACAGCAAAACGGTGAGCTTCGTCCCGCGCCTGCTGCAGTAGCCTCAGTCCTGGCGAGCGGCGCGAGATCTTGAGGGGCTCTTCTCTGCCCCAGATGAAGACCTCCTCCTCCCGCTTTGCAAGGCTTATCAACGGACGATCGGCCAAACCCAACTCCGTGAGTGCGTCGTGGGCCGCCGATAGCTGCCCCTTACCGCCATCGATTACGATCAGGTCTGGCAGCGACTTCTCGTCGTTCAGACGCCGATCGAAGTAGCGTCGTACGACCTCTCGCATCGACGCAAAGTCGTCGCTGCCTTCGACCGTCTTCACTTTGAACTTCCGATACTCGTTACGCTTCGGCCGCCCGTTCTCGAACCAGACGCACGAGCCGACGGTATCAGTGCCCTGAGTAGTGGAAATGTCGAAGCATACGAGCGACCGCGGCAGCCGCTGCAGCCCCAGCTCCCGGCTAAGCTCGTACACAGGATCCCCTGCCCGCTCCTCCGCCTCCATCGACGAAAGCTTCAGCTCCTCGAGCAAATGACGAGCATTCTGCTCAGCGAGCGCTATCAGCTCGCGTCGCGGGCCGCGCTGGGGAATCTGAATTCTGCTCTCGGGCAAGGCCTGCTCGATGAGTTCCCGATCCGGGAAATCGAAAGGAAGGAGAACCTGTCGTGCTTTCCCCTGCATGCCGACGTAGCTCCCGGCAAGAAACATCGTCATCACGTCGGTATCATCCTCACCGTCGATGTTCGTGAAGAAACGCTGCTCGCGCGAAAGCAGTTTACCGCTCCGTATTCTCAACACCGTGACGCAGGCGTCATCGCCATCTCGGGCGTAGCCGATGACGTCGCGATCGCCACCCTCTACCTCCAGTACGACGGTTGGCTCCTCCATTCGCTCGAGATGGTGAAGTACGTCGCGCAGTTCCGCCGCGCGCTCAAAATCGAGCTGCTCGGACGCAAGGTCCATCCGCTCCTTCACGCGTCGGAATACCTCGTCCGGCCTGCCTGAGAGGAAGAGAACCACTTCGTCGATCATTGCGCGGTAGTCCTGCTGCGACTGCGCCAGAATGCACGGTGCCTTGCAACGCTTGATGTAGTAGTCGAGGCACGGCCGCTCGGGCATCTGAGCCGGCATGTCGTAGTTGCAGCTCCGTACAGTGAATATTCTCTTCACCACGTTGAGCGCGCGGCGCATTCCCCCGACATCGGTATAGGGACCAAAGTAGCTCGCTCCGTCATCCTCGATTCGCCGGGTGACGAATACCCTTGGAAACGGCTCCTGCACCGTCACTTTGATATATGGATAGGACTTGTCGTCGCGCAGCGCGATGTTGAATCGCGGGTGATACTCTTTGATCAGGTTCGCCTCGAGTATCAGCGCGTGCGCTTCACTCGGCACCACGATCGTCTCGAGATCGGCAATGAGGCCGACTAAATGCCGAGTCTTTACGCTTTCTAGTTGGTCATTCGCGAAATAACTTCGCACCCGCGAGCGAAGCCGCTTCGCTTTGCCTACATAGAGGGTAGTCCCATCCCTTCCCTTCCACAGATAGACACCCGGTCCCTCCGGAAGATGTGGGAGCTTTGTTGCAATAGCGTCGGGAACTGACAGCATGTGTAATTATACCATGCGCGGAAAGCAGGGTTCACCTCTAACGCCTCGCGCGCTTGAACAATCGCGTCCCTCGATCAATGACGTGTTTTGCCTCGGGAATTCGAAATGCCGCAGTCATACCGAGGTAGGTCAAGCCGTAGACCGCGAGCAGGACCAAATCCATGAGCTTCGCGCGCACGACGGTTTCGTGCACAGAGAGAACGGGCGAGCCGCGATCGACCGCCAGCTTGTATGCCCAGGGAAGTGCGGCACCGACGAGTGCCGCGAGCCACAAGCGCGCGACGCGCGATCGTATCAGTCGGGTGCGACCGATTCTCTTGTCCATCTCGCGCCGCAGCAAATAAAACTCTACCCAACCAGCAAGGCCCGCCGACGCAGTGAGCCCTGCCGCGCCAAGTTTGCGATCGAGGCCGAGTAGACCGGGCAGGACCAGCGCGAAGAGATATCCGAGAACCGTGGTAAGAATCACCCGCACGACTGCGTAACGCAGCGGTGTTCGCGTATCGCGCAGAGCGTAAAAAGTGGATGAGTACAGGCGGCCCATCGTGGACGCGAGAAGTCCGATGGTTGAACCGATCAGGATCTGCCACACCCAGATCGTATTGCCCAGCTGGAACCTTCCACTCTGGAACAGCAGGTGTACGATCAGATCTCCGAGCGCGAGGAGCGCAACGATGCTTGGAACGATGAAGTAAGCGATGCGGTCGAGGCCGTCGCTGAGTCGGCCGCGCAGGTACGCGCCGATCTCCGCGGTAGTGCCCACCGCGCGCGACATCGCAGGAAGCTCCGCGGCTGATATGGCCATGCCAAAGAGACTGATCGGCAGAACGTATATCGTTTGGGCGTACGTGAACGACGAGACCGCGCCATTTCCCAGATAGCTCGCGAGCCACGCATCGACGTACGCACTGAGCTGCACGACGCCTCTGCCGACAAACGCTGGAACGAAATTGCGAAACACGTTGCGGACGCTTTCGTGCGATGCTGTCAGTCGCGGTCTGATTCCGCGCGCGAGAGTCATCACTTGCGGAAGCTGAATCCCGAACTGCAGCGCGCTTCCGACAACCGATCCGTAGGCGAGATAGATCGCGAGCTGAACCTCGCTGCGACCCTGGTGGAAGAAAATGAGTGTCGCGACCATCGCCAGATTCCAGAGTACGGGCGCGGTGTAGGACATGAAGAACCGGCGGTGACTGTTGAGAATTCCCAGACACCAGGCCGAGAACACGAGGAGGCCTGCACCTGGGAACAGGATTCGGGTCAGCAGCACCGTGAGCTCGCGCTTCTCGCCCGTAAAACCGTTGGCGATGATGGCCACGAGCCATGGCGCAGTGAATAAGCCGAGCGCCACGATGATCGACGAGACGAGCGCCAACATGCCCGCAACTGCGCCTGCCAGTCGGGTCGCCTCATTCTCATCTCCTCTCCCCAGGAGTCCTGCGTACTCCGGTATGAACGAGGCGGACAGCACACCTTCGCCGAACAAATTCTGCAGCATGTTCGGAATGCGGAACGCGGCGTTGAAAGCGTCGGCGGCAAGGCCGGCGCCGAGGTAGCGGGCCATCATAGTCTGGCGAATCAGTCCCGCGAGACGGCTGAGAAGAATTCCCGAGGCTACGAGAAATGCCGCGCCCTTTCGCTCAAGCGCTCGGCTTTCTGTTGTCCGTGGAGTGTCCGTCCGCTCTATCGGCGGTGCGGCCTCGGCGACCTCATCAGGCTCGGCGGGCAACAACTCGGTAAGGGGTCGATCCTTTACGTTCTCGTCTTCCCCTCTATTCACGAACCGCCTCGTGCGGAAACAGCTCCCTCCAGACGGTGCGATGTCGCATTACCGCCGACTAAGTGCAGTGCGTGATGTCTCGCTTCCTCAAGCATCTCGTCGCGCAAAACAGTCCCGTAGCGAGCGAGGAGTGGCACAAAATTGAGGACCCGCTCCTGCGGTTTGCCCAGAGGATAGAGAGATCCGCGCGCCGTACCGATCTCACGCATGATCTCGGTGTGCTGCCTTTTCGCTGCGGCGATGAGACGGCGCTCAAATCGATCGAGACGCTTCGTCAGATTCGCACGCAATCCCTCCGTAACGGATGCGCCCACGGCTGCGCGTTCCTTCGCGACAGCTTTAGTAAGCTCGTCGAGTCTTTCGTCGAGAGCCGCGCGTGTCACGTTTAGCTCGTCGACGACCGACTTCGGCAGCTGCGCCCGTGCGACACGCGTCTCCACCTCATGAGGCTCACGAAAGTCCTCGGGCAACAGGTAGAGTTTCTCGAGGATCTGCTCGACGTGCGGCTCGATGATGAGGCACGACCACCGCGGGACAATCGCGGGGCGCCCAACGCCGAGCACTTCTGCGATGAGTGAGATCTGCGCGAAGTAGGCGATTTCCGCAGGGCCTCCGACGTAGGTGGCCGTCGGCAGTATGGCGCGCTCGACTACCGGGCGTAGCAACACGTTGGGACCCATATCCTCGGTAATCGCCTGGTTGCGCGCAGCTTTGATTGGAACGCGTTTGCGCGCGCCCGACGCGGTGCTGAAGACGAGCGAAAGTCCGGGCACATCCTGAACCTGCGGAGCAAATCCGGCGCTTTCTATTTCGCGATTTCGCTCGACGATCCGCCGACCGATGTCTTCCGCTTTCTCGAGTGCCGTGCTCAACACGGGGATCGACGCGGCTCGGGTCGCCTGATGCGACGCATCGATCACGGCGATTCCGAGCGGCGCCAGTAACGCGCGAAGGAAAGAGACGTACGCCGATCCTATCGTGTAATTGGCACTGTAGAAGCGTTCCAGCAGCTCGATTGGAGTACTGTCGACGGTGGATCCGGCGGCTCGCCGCAGCGCGTCCAGCTGTGCGGACACATCGCCGAGTGGCATCGACGCCATTGGACGACCGAGCGGCTCCGGATGATCGATGCGGAGGAGCTGCGCGCCGCCCGGAATCGAAACGACAGTGCTGCTTGCTTCCCTGAAATCGGTATCGTCGGTCGCCGCCCAGAAGACCGGCGCCACTGGAATGCCTGTAGCTTCCTGAAGCGCGTCGGCGATGGCGAGTGCGCTCAACGCCTTGGACAGCGTGTAGATCGGGCCTCCGAACAGGCCCGGTTGCTGGCCCGTTGTGACGACCACTCCCTGTCGCGCGCTGGACCGTTCGAGTCGCTCCTTCGCTTTCCCGGTAGCATCGAATGCCGGCGCCAGACGTGTCAGCCAATCGCCAGCAGACTCCGATCGAACCGAGTCGAGGCGTTCACGCCAGGACGCCGCATCGGCGGGGACAGGCTCGTACCAGTTCGCAGGCGCACTGCCCGACATCGCCGCGGCGGCGAGGGGATTGCCGCTGAGCGATTGAGTTACGATTCGAGGATTCATTGACGGTTCGCGAAGAGAATCACGCGTGGTGAGTCCTCGGACCAGCCGCTACCGCCGTAGTCCCCAAACCGCTTGAGCACCTCGAATCCGGCCGCCTTGAGCATCCACTCGAGATCCGATGCGGTCAGCAGGCGCACCCTCTCGATGTACTCCCTTCCGCGTTCGCGCAATCGGATGGTCTTCTCGACGAATCGGTCATCGGGTGTGATGGCGCGGCTCTGTTCGATCGTAATGCCGCTCGCAACGCGTTCGTCATAGGGAACGAGGTCTTTGCGCACCTGACTGGCGTTCAGGTAGTCGATGACAAGCGTTCCACCTGGCCGCAGCGCAGCGCGTACGCAAGCAAGAACTCTCGCGTGCTCCCGGTCGTCGTCGAAATACCCGAAGCTCGTGAAGAGATTAACGACCAGGTCGAAGGTCTCGCCGGCGAACGGCAGCTCTCGCATGTCGCCTCGCACGTACGGCGCATCGGGGGATTCCTTTCTCGCGACTTTCAGGAGCGCCATCGAGAGATCGAGCCCGACTGTCCACCACCGCTCGAACAGTACTTTGGTGTGCCGCCCCGCCCCGCAACCGAGATCGAGAACGGAACGGATCTCACGGCCCGGCAAGTTGGACACTATCAGCTCGATTGCGTGCTCGGCTTCCTCTTCGTCACGGTGCTGATAAATGCGCAGATAATCTTCGCCAAACCATTCCTCGAACCAGTCGGCTTCCTGCGAGCCTGATCTCTGCATTTTTGGAGTCTTATCACGAACGAGCGTCATTTGTGGTATGGCTCGCCGCGTACAATGGTCCCGGCGCGATAGATCTGTTCGACGAGGACGAGACGCGCGATTTCGTGGGGTAGCGTCCACGGGGCAAGGGACAGCTTCATCGTCGATCCGGTTTTCACCGTCGGTGCCAGACCGAACGCTCCGCCAATCAGAAAAGCGACATCGCGGTCCTGTTCACGAGCTGTCTGAAGGAAGTCGGCGAACTCCGACGAGCTGAAAGACTTGCCATCAACCTCGCAGGCCACTGTCTGCGCTC
>QHVA01000244.1 GCA_003223425.1 Gemmatimonadota bacterium | reverse complement strand
GTCTACGCCTGACGCCTTCTTGGGCCACGCTACCCAGAGCATGCCGTTCGTCTCGAGCCTGTCGCGCAGTGGGGCAAACCTTTTGCGCAGCTCGGACAACGCTTTGACAAAGAGGATCGCGAAATCGAGCGTGCCTCGCGATGCCATCCTCGTTCCGTACGGTAGCGTGCCCAGCACTGCCGAAAAATTAGCCGGCTCAGAAACGAACTGTAGTCGCGCCGACGACTTTATTCCGAGCTTGTCGATTAACGGTGTGCCGGAATAACCGAAAGTCGGAGGGCTTGTGCGGTCTATATTCGTCGTGTCGATCCCCGTATCAGACGCAGGATGAGGAGGAGCACGACAGCTCCGATGAAGGCGACGAAGATCGTCCCGCCCATGCCACCGAACGGCGTCGAGATACCGAGGGACCTGAACAGCCAGCCTCCGATAAAGGCGCCAACGATGCCGATGACGATGTCACCAATAATGCCGTATCCGGTGCCACCCATCACGAGAGATGCAAGAACTCCAGCGACGAGACCAACTACAATCCAGGCCACTATCCCCATTGTGTCCGTCCTCGAAAGAGTTTTTAGCCTTACGGTGCGGTACGGGAAACGGTTCCAGGCCTCAAAGGATAACAAAAAGGGAGCGCTCGGACGAGAGCGCTCCCTTCACCAAGTCCTACCTGTCGCCCAGCTTACCGCTTGTATTCGTAAGACTGGATAACTCCGGTACCGTCGTCTTCCTGGTAGTTGATGGTGTCGATACTCAACGTGCCGGCAACGCTGCGGGCGGCGTTTCCGTTTTGCGCGGGAGCCGTAAAAGTCAGATCAACGCCGTTCAACGTCCAGGTGCCGCTACTCACGAACGAAGTGTTCTGGGAGGCACCACCAGTTGGTGTCGTAACGTAGTTGTTGGTCTCAATGAAAGTGCCGTTGCTGTTGAGAACCATAGTTCCACCAGTGACCTGGAAGGTGGCGCCGTTCGGATACTGCGGGTAGTTCGGATCGCCGGCCTGGATGATGTACGTTGCTGGAATGCTTCTACCCGCGTAAACGGTCAGCTGATAAGTGCCAGCAGCATCTGCCAGTGGATTGGTTATGCTGTTATCCGTGCACGCAGCAATGAGAAGGACAGCAATGACGCTCAGGAGTTGCTTCGATTGTCTCATGAGCATGGGACCTCGCGCATTACGGGTTGAAGAGCGGAGCCGCTGAACGCGCGCGGCCCGACAATAAAATTGTATGCAATTACCGTACATAGTATCCACCAACGGCCTGGATATGTTCCCTGTTCCACCACGGGTTAAAGTCTGTTGCATCGCATCGGAAGCGGAGGCTGCCCTCGCCGTGCAAATGGGCGCGGCCGCCATTGGCTTGGTCTCGACGATGCCGAGCGGTCCCGGACCCATTCCGGAACAGCGCATCCGCGATATCGCGGCTACGGTTCCGCCGGGTGTCGCGACATTTCTTCTGACTTGTGAGACGACGGCCAAACCGATAATCGCGCAACAAAGACTCTGTCGGACGAACACGCTGCAGCTCGTCGACGAGGTCGAGCCCGGCGTGCACGAGCGTTTGCGCGAAGCGCTGCCAGGGATTTCGATCGTTCAGGTGATTCACGTCCGTGACGAAGACGCACTCCGACAGTCCATCGCCGTCTCGGGGGTCGTTGACGCAATCCTGCTGGACTCCGGAAACCCGTCGCTCTCTACCAAAATCCTCGGCGGCACCGGCCGCGCCCACGACTGGGCCGTGAGCAGGAAAATTCGCGATTCGGTGGACGTTCCGGTCTTTTTGGCGGGCGGCCTCAATCCGGAGAACGTGAGAAAGGCGATCGCTCAGGTGGCGCCGTTTGGAGTGGATGTCTGCAGCGGACTGCGCACGAACGGCAAGCTCGACGAAACAAAGCTCGCTGATTTCATGCACGCTGTTCGCGACTCGGCAAACCGCGAGCCGTCATAAAACGTCCTTCACCGCGCGCAATAAGTCGCCCACCCTGAGCACGTGTTCCTTCGCCCGCGAATGGCTCGTCTCAACCTGTGAACGGCGTACTTTCTACCCATCGCGAATCGTTACGAGGTTCATAACGGCACGACGACGGCGAGCACGACTAAGCCGGCGTCGGGGGTAGCAGGTACCTCGTCGGCCTGCTACCCCAGCCACTTCGCCCCGCACAGATTCAATTGATGCAGCTATTTGCAACCTCAGCGTTCGCGCCCCCCGAAAGTCTCCGCATCAGACGCGACCGCGCGGAGAGAATCCTCAACGGACTCAGGGCAGCCGTGGTCTTTCTGCTCACCGCGGCGGCGCTCATGTACGCGCCGCACCTTTCGCGGGCGCTCAACACGGCGAATGTGCTGGTGCTCGCGCCGACACTGCTGTGGACGGTCGCGCAGTATCTGATCTGGTATCGCCGGACCGAGCTACCGAACTGGCTATCGGCTGTCAATCCAGTTGTCGACGTCACTGCGGTGACGGCCATCATCGGCGGCTACGCGGTCGCGCAGTCGGGTGTGCTCGCGCTGAGGTCTCCAATCTTCCTGATGTATTTCGTGGTTCTCGCGGGTCGTCCCGTTGCGTCGTCAGTTCGCAAGGCTGCGTTTATCTCGGCACTGGCGTTTGTCGAATACACGGCCCTTCTCGCTTGGCTGTGGGCTACGAATCGAGTTCCACTGGTGATCAATCCGATCGATGCGGTCGTGCTCGCCCGAATTACGCCGCTCGACGAAGCTGCGAAACTCATTTTGCTCGGCGTCTTTGGGATCGTGTCGACGTACGCGACGTCGTGGGTCGAACACCTGGTACGCGAAGCGAGCAAGGAGTCTGCTGAGCGCCAGCGAGTGGTAACGAGACTCGTTCAGTCCGAGCTCGACACGCTGAAGCTTCAGCTCAATCCCCATTTCATTTTTAATGCTCTCAACAGCGCGATGGCGCTGATTGCAACGGACCCAGCGGCGGCTGAGCGGATGGTGTCTGAGCTGAGCGACTTTCTGCGACGGGTGCTGTCGACCTCGAGCGAGCAGGAAGTGCCGCTGGAGCGAGAGCTGGGGCTGCTCGACCGGTACGTTGCCATTCAGCGAGTGCGCTTCCAGGACAGACTCACTGTCAGCTGCAACATTGAAGATGGGGTGCGCGCGGCACTCGTTCCGAGCCTGCTACTGCAACCGCTTGTGGAGAACGCGATTCGACACGGCATAAGCCCCCGCGCCGGCGCGGGCTATGTTCAGGTTACCGCCAGG
>QHVA01000045.1 GCA_003223425.1 Gemmatimonadota bacterium | reverse complement strand
AATACTGCGGATTGCGAACTAAGGTGGGTATTTAAACGTCGAGATCACAGCAAAACGGCCGGCCCTCTCGGACCGGCCGCGCATGATCAAATCAGTGGCGGGGGCGGGATTTGAACCCGCGACCTTCGGGTTATGAGCCCGACGAGCTACCAGGCTGCTCCACCCCGCGATAAGAATTTCAATTTAATCATCGCGATTTGTCGCCGGAAGTGCCGGGAGCATCGCCAAAGCGATACAGAATCTCTTTATCGCCGCGCACCATCCCGAATTCCTCGCGAGCGATGCGCTCCTGCGTGGCGCTGTCGCTCTTAACGAGCTTGAGAAAGCGCGCCAGGGAATCGACCTGATGTTGCAGCGAATCCACCTCTCGTGTCAGCGCCCGCGTGCGACGATCCAGCACGAAAAGGTCGCGGGTGCTGTACTCGCCGCCCTGCACCGCGAAAAAGACCCCGAGCACGATCAAAGCCCACCAAATAATCCGTTTCATCACAGTTACAGACTTCCGCGGCGCTCAAGGTGCAACCGAAAGCGACTACAGACCGTAAATGGAACCGCCCGGATATTCGGCAACTGCGCCCAGTTGTTCCTCGATTCGCAGCAGCTGATTGTATTTCGCTACGCGATCGGTGCGACTGGCCGAGCCCGTTTTGATTTGTCCCGCCCCCGTGGCAACAGCAAGATCAGCAATGAAGGTGTCTTCGGTTTCGCCCGACCGGTGAGAGATGATCGACTGATACCCGTTCGCTCTCGCCATTTCGATCGACTCGAGTGTCTCCGTCAGCGTGCCGATCTGATTGAGCTTGATGAGGATCGCGTTCGCGACGTCCGACTCGATCCCGCGCGCGAGCCGTTCCGTATTGGTGACGAAGATGTCGTCGCCTACGAGCTGAACTCTGTCGCCAAGAGCGGCAGTGAGCTTCGCCCAGCCGTCCCAATCGTCTTCAGCAAGCCCGTCTTCGATCGAGACGATCGGATATTCGTCGAGCCACTTGCGATAGAGCTCAATCATTCCATCGGAGTCGAGACTCCCGGCTCCGCTCTTCTTGAACGTGTACGTTCCGTTCTTGAAGATCTCCGATGCTGCCGGATCCAGCGCGATCGCTATCTCGCGACCGGGTGCGTATCCAGCCGCCTCGATCGCTTCAACGACAACGCGCAATGCCTCCTCATCATTCTTGAGATCCGGAGCAAAGCCGCCCTCGTCACCCACTCCCGTCGACAGCTTTCGCTTAACGAGCACTTTCTTGAGGGCGTGAAACACTTCTGCCCCCATCCGCAGCGCTTCGCGAAAACTCGTCGCACCAATGGGGACAACCATGTACTCCTGGAAGTCGACCGTGTTCGTCGAATGCGCTCCGCCATTCAGGATGTTCATCATCGGGACGGGGAGCGTCCGCGCCATTGGACCGCCGAGATATCGGTATAGCGGCAGTCCGACATCCATCGCCGCCGCGCGTGCCGTCGCCATAGACACCGCGAGTATTGCGTTGGCGCCCAACTTCCCTTTGTTGTCGGTCCCATCGAGCTCGATCATGGTGCGGTCGATCGCCATCTGATCCCCTGCGGGGAGTCCGTTCAGTGCCGGAGCGATGCGTTCCTCCACGCTCTGTACCGCCTGCTCCACGCCCTTCCCGAGATACCGCTCGGCGTCACCATCTCTCAGCTCGAGCGCTTCGTGCTCGCCGGTCGATGCGCCGCTCGGAACAGCGGCACGGCCAAAAGCACCGCTGTCGAGCGTTACGTCAGCTTCGACTGTCGGATTGCCGCGGCTGTCCAGAATCTCGCGCGCCTTGATCTCGATTATGCCTGACATTTCCTGTTGGTAGTTGTGCTAACGTGTCTCGGTCGGCTGGGTGTCGGAGGAAAGTATCTCGACCGATGATGGAAGTCGTGAGGCTGGGATCGGCAGCGGTTCGACGCCGTAAAGGTCGCGCATCGCGTCGGCCATTCTCGTTCTCACCGCCTGCATCAGCGCCTCGCGATGCTCGTAGTCGACCCCGGTGGTGCTGACCGGCTCGAGCAAATGTACATCAATCGTGCCCGGCTGAACCCAGAATGATCCTTTCGGCATGATCTCGATGGTGCCGTGTACGATCACTGGAACGATCGGTACACCCGCCGCGACGGCGAGCACGAACGGTCCTTTCTTGAACGAACGCAGAGGGTACGCATGCCCGCGGGTTCCTTCGGGAAACACGACGACGGAGCTCCCGCTACGGATTTTCTCCGCCGCTACATCGTACGCGCCGAAGGCGGCCTTTCTGTTCTCACGCTGGATTTCGATCATGCCGATGATGCGCATTCCTCGCCCGAAAATCGGGACTTTGAACAGCTCGGCCTTCGCCACGAACTTGTAGCGCGGCAGGATCTTGGCGAGTGCAGGAACGTCGAACCAGCTGACGTGGTTTGATGCGAAGATGTGCGGCTCTCCGGTCGCGGCGTTTCCCATACCATGGACGTGTACCTTGATGCCGGCCGCCCATAGTACGGCCGACGACCACCAGCGCGGCACCTTCTCGAACAGTCCACCCGGTTTGTCCTGGACGCCGAGGAGCGCGGCGACGATCACCGTCGTGCCAAGGACCAGCGTGACTATCCCGGCAATGCTAAAGAGAAAAATCGTTCGAAGAAAAGAGATCATTTGTCGCGAAAGTGGTCGAAGCCGGGTTGAGCGCTGATGGGCTTTCCAGCTTGCAGAAGCGTAACACCGGGACGGCCAGCAACAACCCGCCCGACCTCGGTAAGCTCCAAGCCGAATTCCTCCGAAAACTGACGTGTGTCGATTTCCGGCGCGGTAACCACGATCTCGTATTCCTCCCCCGAGCTCGCCGCCTGAGTTGGAGAGACACCTTCGACTCGCGGGATTCGGTCAGCGTCGATCTCGATACTGACTTTGCTTGCCGCGGCAACGTGGCCGAGATCGGCGATGAGGCCATCGGAGATGTCAATCCCCGATGTGGCCCCGCGTTGAGCGAGCCCGATCGCGGGCTCGATGCGGGGGACCGGATTCGCGAAGCGCGCGCGATCACTCTCCCTGGGATCCTTACCTGCGCGCCACGCGCGAATGGCCGATGCAGGACCGCCGAGTCGGCCTGTGACGTAAACGCGCTGACCTGTTTTCGCTCCGGATCTTGTAAGCGGGCGCGCGGAGCTTCCCAGCGCGGTGATTGTGAGCGAGAGATCTCTTCCCGAGGAGAGATCTCCGCCGACAATCGGGCACATCACTGCGGACGCGCCTTCGCGGATACCAGTTGCGAACTCGCGCGCCTCGTCCAAGTCCTCTTTCGGAAGTGTCAGCGCGATCAGAATCCCGAGCGGACGTGCTGCCATCGCTGCGAGATCGCTGAGCGATGCCGCCGTCGCCCGGTAACCAATCTCGAAGCTACTGAGCCAGTCGCGCTGAAAATGGACGCCCTCTACTGAGGTGTCGGTACTCACGAGGAGCCGTTCACCTTTCGGAACATCGAGGACGGCTGCATCGTCGCCGATTCTTTGCGCAGCCTTTCCCCATTCGGCAAGCAGGGTGCGAACGAGATCGAACTCAGTGCCGGGCCCGAGATCGATGTTGTTGCGGCCCGCCCCATCGCCAGAATTGCCAGCCGTCATCGGGCGACTGCCGGCAATTCCGAGAGCACGGGGTGCTCTGGTAACGGCTCGAGTTCGTTCCAGGCGCGCGGAAGCGAGTATAGCACGTCGTCGAGTGTTGTTCCGCGGACATATTGGCAGAATTCGGCGGCGCGACCGTGCACCCAAGCAGCGCAGCAAGCAGCTATCGTAGCGTCTTGCGTCTGTGCGACCATTGTTCCGGCAATGCCATCCAGAAGGTCGCCGCTCCCCCCAGTTCCAAGAGCGGCGGTTCCCCGAGGGACGACATAGCGATCTCCCCCGGGAGTGAAGATCACAGTCGGAGAGCCCTTGAGCAGCACCGTGGCAACCAGCTGACGCGCGAGATCGAGACCCACGTCGAAGCGATTTGTGAGAACTGTTTTCACGTCGATCCCGGTGAGCCGCGCGAACTCAGCGACGTGAGGGGTTATTAACGCCGGCCTTCCCGCCAACAACGTTGCCAGGGATTTTGAGTCGCCCTCGAAAACGTTGAGTGCGTCGGCGTCGAGCAGAATGGGAATCTTCGAGTTGCCAACAATTTGTTCGACGAGCGCTCGCGTGTCGTCCGAGTTGCCGAGTCCGGGTCCGATCACCGCGGCATTGGCCCAGTTCGAGATCTCGGCGCTTATCTGATTTTCGTTCGACGGCCATTCGGAGATTAGGGCCGAAGGTACAGCGGTGAGGACTGCGCTCACGTTTTCCGGTGCGACGAGAAGACGTACCATGCCGATGCCGCTTCGCAGCGCTGCACGCGCAGCGAGCACGACGGCGCCAGGCATGCCCTTCCCCGCTCCTACCATCGCCAGATGCTTTCGAATGCCTTTGTGCGCGTCGAAGCGAATCGATGGAATTCGCGTGCGGACCCATTCGCCGTCAACGAGCATCGGCAATGATTGCCCACCCGCTCCGGGATTTTTTGCGTTCGGGGACATATCGAGTCCAATATCCAGGATAACGATCTCACCGCAGCAATCTCTCGCCAGCAGCGTTCCTCGCTTCAAGCCGCCGAAGCTAAGAGTGATGTCGGCAATGACACACGCGGAGTGCTGCCCAGTTGTAGCATCGAGCCCGCTCGGCACATCGAGCGAGGCGACGCGTGCCCCGCGCCCGCGTAGCTCGTTGATAGTTGCGATCGCTTCTCCAATCTTCCCGCGCGGCTCTCCCTCGAAACCGGTACCGAGGACCGCGTCCACGACGACCGTAGCGTTGTCATCGACAGACTCGGCTAACTTCACCAAAGGCATTGCCGCTTCCCTCTCGGCAACCGCGTCGGGCGCCTTCCCCGTCGGCTTAGCAACTTCGACGACGGTGACTTCGACGCCGGTGTCGGCCAGAGCCCGCGCTACAACCCAACCGTCGCCGCCATTATTGCCCGGACCTGTAAAGACGACCGCACCGTCCCTGAGTCTGTCAGTGTAGCGTCGCGATATCTCTCGGGCCGCCGCGGTGCCTGCGCGCTCCATCAAATGGCGCGAAGGAGTTCCGCTTTCAATGGCTGCCCGATCGCGCTCCGCTGATTCCCTGGCGCTGACCACCCAGACGGGCATTGGTCTGAAGTTGGGACGCTACGCCTGTTGCGCGCAGTTCCAGGGGTAATCGCGCTCGAATGCCAGGTCGAAGTCGAATACGTCCACGAACTCGTCGCGGGTGTCCTGGGGCTGGCTGAGAAGGAATCCCAGGTCGACGAGCGTGAACACGATGTCGCCGATATCGGCGGTGGAAGAGAGTCCCCAGTGCTCGAGCACCACGCGAGCCATCACTCCGTAGCGCTCGAGCGCGAGGTGTCGGCATGAATGCGCAAGCTCGATTCCGGTGATGTGGCGCCGGACAGTCAGCTGCGCCTGACACATCTCCAGCGCCGAGAGGACAAACAGGTACGCCTGCTCGTCGAACCGCGGCTCGCGGATGCGAATCCGGTCCATGATGCCTTCGCGAAAAGCCAGCTCAGCCATTTGTTACTTTTTTTCCGCCATTGACGGGAAGGATTTGTAGAGGGGAAAGCGATTCGTCAAGTCGAGCACTTCCTCTTTGACTGACGACGCGACCGCCACGTCACCAGCATTAGTGATAACCTGGTCGATGAGCGCCGCTATTCGCTCCATCTCCGGCTCTCTCATCCCTCGGGTGGTGATCGCCGGCGTTCCGATGCGGATTCCGCTCGTGACGAAAGGAGACTGGGTCTCCTTCGGCACCGTGTTCTTGTTAACGGTGATGCCAGCCGTATCGAGAGCTTTCTCAGCGACCTTTCCGGTGATGTTCTTGTTCCTTAGATCGACGAGCATTAGGTGGGTGTCGGTGCCACCGGAGACGACGTCGAAGCCGCGATCCATCAGCGCGCTCGCAAGCGTCTGGGCGTTTCGTACGATTTGACCGCAGTACTCCTTGAACGAAGGCTCCAACGCTTCCTTGAACGCCACTGCTTTGGCGGCGATGATGTGCTCGAGCGGTCCGCCCTGAGTACCGGGGAACATCGCTTTGTCGACGGTTTTGGCGTGCTCCTCCTTGCAGAGGATCAACCCGCCGCGGGGGCCGCGGAGTGTCTTGTGGGTCGTGCTCGTCACTGCATCGGCGTGCGGAATGGGTGACGGATGATATCCCGTCGCGACCAGCCCGGCGAAGTGCGCCATGTCAACGACGAATTTCGCTCCGATCTCGCGCGCGACCTCCGCAAAGGGCTCGAACTCGATGATTCGCGCGTAGGCGCTGGCGCCGGCGATGATCATCTTGGGCTTCTGCTCTCTGGCGATCTGCTGCATGCGCCTGTAGTCGATGCGCCCATCGTCACCGACGCCGTAATGAATCGCGTGGTAGAGCAGACCCGAAAAATTCACCGGTGATCCGTGCGTCAGGTGCCCGCCCTGCGATAGATCGAGACCCAAAACGACGTCGCCAGGCTTGAGAAACGCGAGATAGACCGCGGCATTGGCTTGAGCGCCGGAGTGAGCCTGAACGTTGGCGTGGTCGGCGGCGAACAGTTTTTTCACCCGATCGATCGCGCACTGCTCCACCATGTCCACGAACTCGCAGCCGCCGTAGTACCGTTTTCCGGGCAATCCTTCCGCGTATTTGTTGGTGAGCGGTGTGCCCATCGCCTCGAGCACCGCCGCTGACACGAAGTTCTCGCTCGCTATGAGCTCGAGTCCGGTGCGCTGGCGATCGACTTCGAGGTCGATGAAACGCGCGATCTCCGGATCGGATTGCGCCAGGGTTCCCTCCGGCATGGCAATCTTCGGAGTGGACTTCGGCGGAGCTGCTTGAATTTGCGGCATTAGATGTCCTTTGGCTCGATCTTCTCAACGCGCCGCTCGTGGCGGCCGCCTTCGAATTTAGCATTAAGCCAGGCCTTCATTGTCTCGACGGCCTGCTCGTCAGACATGAAGCGCGCCGGAAGCACGAGAACGTTCGAGTTGTTGTGCTTGCGCGAGAGCTCGCCAATTTCCGGCTCCCAAGCGAGTGCGGCACGGACTCCTGGATACCGATTGGCAACGATATCCATGCCGACTCCACTGCCACAGAGCAGTATTCCGCGCTTCGCCTGTCCCTTCGACACTTCCTTGGCAAGTGGGTGTGCGTAATCGGGATAGTCGTCGGGAACCTGCGGGTCCTTTCCGCCGATGTCGTCCGGCTGGTACCCCATCTTCTTCAGCTCGGACACGAGACGGTTCTTCATCTCGATTCCGGCGTGATCTGAAGCAATTGGAATCGTCTCGGTCATGTTGCCTCCGCCAGTCGCTGCTCGGCCAGACGATCGGCGGCCTCATATGTTGGAATGTTCTTGGTCTCGGCAATATCGAAGACTTTCAATACCGTGTCGTAAATATCATCCGCCTTGTCGAGCGCGCGCTGGGCATCCCAGCCGGCAATCTCACCATAAACGTTAATCACACCGCCGGCATTGGCGACGTAATCGGGCGCGTAGAGAATGCCGCGCTTCTGGAGCTCGTCGCCGTGACGCTCCTCGAGCAGCTGGTTGTTCGCGCCGCCAGCTACGATCTGCACCTTGAGTTTCGGAATCGTGGTGTTGTTAATGATTCCGCCGAGGGCGCATGGGGAGAATATGTCGGCGTCGGCGGAGAAGATTGCATCGCCTTCTACGATTTTGGCTCCTGTCATCTGTGAAACTCTGGCAGCTTTGCCAGAATCGATGTCGGAGACGATTAGTTTGGCGCCGGCCTGGTGGAGCTCCCTCGCGAGGTGCGTACCCACGCTCCCGCATCCCTGAATCGCAACTGTTTTGCCCTCGAGACCATCCGAGCCCCACATTCGATTCGCCGATGCCTGAACGGCGCGGAAGACACCGTGCGCAGTCACCGGCGAAGGATCGCCAGATTTTCCGGCTAATCCAGCGACGTGTCCTGTCTCCATGTGCACGTAATCCATGTCCTTCGTGGTCGTTCCGACATCCTCGGCGGTGATGTAGCGTCCGCCGAGGCTCTCAACAAAACGACCGTGAGCTCGAAAAATCTTCTCACGGTCTTTTGTCTTGTTGTCCCCGATAATGATCGACTTGCCACCGCCGAGATGAAGTCCCGCGACGGCGTTCTTGTAGGTCATGCCGCGCGAAAGTCGGAGAGCATCTGTAATCGCTTCCTCGTCCGTTGCATACCGCCAGAATCTGGTTCCGCCCAGTGCTGGTCCGAGCTTGGTGCTATGAACGGC
>QHVA01000044.1 GCA_003223425.1 Gemmatimonadota bacterium | reverse complement strand
CTTGTTCGCTCCGTCGATGTCCTGATTCTGGAAATCCAGCGTCGAGCCGTTCGGATCGAAGCGCTGGCGGTCGTTGATACCGACAATGTTGCGATCGTCAGCGTTGAATCCGTAGGTACCGAAGAGCGTGACCGCTCCGCGCTGGTAGCCAACGTTCCCACCGCTGTTGAAGCGACTTGGCGTAGCAAATCCGGTGTTGACGCCGCCGCTCAATCCGAGATCGGTGTTGGCCTTGAGAACGATGTTGATGATGCCCGCCATTCCTTCGGGGTCATACTTCGCCGAAGGATTCGGGATGACCTCGATGCGCTCGACGATGTTGGCCGGGATCTGCTTGAGATAAGCGGCGAGCGCGGTGCCTTTAATCGGAGTCGGGCGGCCGTTGATCTGGATGGCGACGTTCTCATTGCCGCGCAGACTCACCTTTCCGTCAGCATCGACTTCCACCGAAGGGGTGGCCTGCAGCACGTCACTGGCGTTGGCAGCAGCTGGCGCGACATCCTTTGCTTTGTAACTGTTGCGATCCGGCTCGATTATTACTGTCGGCTTCTCGCCGGTAATCTCCACCGCCTGCAGCGTGACCGAGATGCGCGACAGCTTGATGCTGCCCACGTTCGCCACCGGAGCATCGGGAGAGATTGTGAATTCAGGAGTGTTCAGCGGAGTGAATCCGATCCCTGAAACGCGGAGGTAATAGGCGCCGGGCCGTAGCCCCTGAATTCGGAAAGTCCCGTCCGCAGATCCCATCGTGCCGGTTACCATCTTGGAATCGGACTTGTTGCGCAGAGCAACTGCCGGTCGTGCCACCGGTCCACTGCTGTCGGCAGCTACGATGATTCCAGTGACTTCTCCGGGTGCTGGAGGCTGTTGTCCCGCCTGTGGCGGGCCGCCTGGATTCTGTGCACGGAGCGAGACTGCCGCGAGGTTGAGGACGAGAGCGATTAGTACGAACAGGATGCGCTTCATGGTGCCAGCTCTCTAGCAAAAGGGGGGTAGCCAATATAGAAAAGCGGGGAGGAAAAACCCCTAATCATTCCCGCACTACGGTTTTGACGCCGGGAGGTTTCAAAAGGTTGGCGCCGCCGGTAAAACTTATCGCATTACGCTTGATCGGCGAACGTGTAGTCGAGCTGGTACAAATGTTTGCCGGCCTCGATGTTGATCGTCATCGTACCCTTCAGTCCCTCCAATTGATCGGTGCCGGAATCGGGGACGACCGTTATCACCAGCGAGGGCGCACCCCGAGTCATCAGCCCGGTGTGTTGCAGGATGAACGACCCTTTGCGGCCCTTCAGCGATCCTGTGACCCTCTCGATGGCGACGTAACCCGCTGAGGTCTTGATGGCGGTGCCGCCAGTAAGCATCTGACCCTTGCTCTTTCCTTCGAGGTCACCGCGGAACTGCTTGTCGATCGACATTCTACCGAGCAGGTCACTGCCCGGATCGTTGTCCATCGGTAGTGGCTTGAGCGAGACTTCGAATGGTCCGCTGGCTCGGGGCACGGCTGATCTCCTCTGTTTCGAGGCGTTAAGCGCTGACGCTACAGAAATCGCCGCGGCGCCGCAATCTTGGTCATTGTCTCCGCCTGGTTCATCACCTCCCGCACCAGACGGTTCCAGCCGGGATGGGCTCGCTCGAGCTCCCCAGTCGCCCAGCCACGCACGTCACAAAGTCCGAGCGCAACACCCGGCGACCGGCTGACCCCCATGTTGCAATGCAGTACGATTCGGTCCGGGTCCGGCCACTTTTCGAGGAAGTCGTGGACGGCTTGCGCGTGCTCAGGCGCAAAGAGAATGTCCGATGGCTCGCCACGCTGGGTGACGTCGTGGAACTGGAGCCGCAATACGGCTGCGAACTGCGACGAAACTCTAGCCGGCTCGGCTTCGGGATCCGAGATGGAGATGCAGATCTCTCTCAGACTTGGCTCGTAAAGCTCTGCGTCTTCGCGCGACAACACAACCAGTTGAGGAACCTTGCCTCGTGCCATTGGCGCAGGACGTCCTCTCGCCTTCCTTGGCATCTACTTGCCCTTCGCGGGTGGCCACGCTCCGAGCAGCAGTCTGACAGTGATGATTTGCGCGAGATGGTAGGACGCGTGATCGACGGCAACGAGAATAGTTCGCAGGTAAGTCTGTCCGGTCCCCCGAGGAATTCTTGTCGTCAGATCGAGATCACTATCGGTCGTGAAGCGCTCCAACGCCTGGCGATCTTTCTTCCAGGCCGCGATGCTCTCGTTCCATTGCTTGTCGCTCGCGGGCGCAGGGCTCGTAGGCCAGTAGTCCCTGGGCCACTGCAGCTTTTCCTCGTAGTCAGGATCCTGAACGAAATGCAGCAAGTCCCGCTGAGTAATTCGGATATGCTCGAGGAGATCCCACACCGAGTGGGGGAAACCGGTCGGCCTTTTTGCACGCAACTCGGAGGGCAAACCTTTGAGCGCGTTCTCCAAGGACGAATGCGCTTGCTCCCAATCCAGCGATGAGGCGACGATGGCGCGCCAAGCTTCTTTCTTCGTCATGGGCTCCCGGGCTAAAGTGTGACTCAATGATGTCGCTCTTGCGCGATGCCGCCAGTCCTGGTCAGTATTGCCCGCCAACCACCGAGAGAGAGAGCAATGAGCGACGATCGCCGGGACCGACACTCTGCCAGCTGGGCAAGTCTCGTATTGCGCGACGCGCAGTTCTGGGTGCCGGTGGGGGTGTTGGTCGCTGGACTTCTCGTGCTGCGCTGGATTTCTTGACGGCGCTCCGAACCGGCGAATCACAGCCCGCCACACAGGCCGGCGAGTTGGACGCGCGTCGGCTGCGCGCCCTTCAGAGCGTTGGAATGCTCTGCGGGCTCACCGCCGGCGCTTGGCTCGGCGCGGCCGAAGCTCCCACCAAGCTGGTGACGCTTGGTCTGTCACCGGTCGTGATCTCTCTGAGCATGGTGATCGGCGTTTTTCTGGCGCGGTGGACGCTGCCAGCGCTGATTCAGGGGACCTCGTACGTCGCGGCCGATCTCCGACAAGCCCCGCATCTGATCGTCTGGGCAATACTCGCTGGCTGTCTGTGGGCGGTGGCAAACACGCTGACGATTTTCGCAGTGCGCGACGTCGGGCTCAGCATCGCGTTCCCGCTGTGGAACAGCAACAGTCTCCTCGGAATCTTCTGGGGCATTGTTTTTTTTCAGGAGCTGAGGGGCGCTGATTGGCGGCGGTGGGTTGGAGTGCTCGGTGGAGCGGCGCTGATGTTCGCGGGAGCGACTGCGCTAGCCATTGCATCAGCGACGCAGGCACCATCGCGTGATGCGCTCCGCGGCGTGGCTGCAGCGCTCTCTGCGGGAGTGCTTTGGGGGACGATGTACATCCCATACCGCAAAGCCTATCTGACCGGAATGAGTCCACTGTCGTTCATCACCTTCTTCACGGTCGGAGAGCTTGGGATGATGACGGCGCTCGCTGTTACGTATTCCGGAGGCTTCGCTCCGCTATTGAGCCAACTCTCGGGCGCACGCCACGTTCTGTTCTGGCTTCTCGCGGGGGGATTCGTCTGGGTGGTCGGCGATCTCTTTCAGCAATACGCAGTCAAGTACGCCGGAATCACACGCGGAATTCCACTGTCGAACACGAATCAGTTATGGGGACTGATGTGGGGGATTCTCGTTTTCGGCGAGCTGCGCGGTGCACCGCATTCAGTGTTCGCTCAGGTTATTGGCGGCTCGATCGTCATGGCGCTGGGCGCAGTGGTCATCGCGCTTTCGTCGGTGAGCCGCAGCGAACACTTGCGCTGGGAAGTGGCAGCCGCACGTGAGGGCTCGCGTTATGGGGTGGATCCGCAGTACACGCGATCGCGACTCGCCGGCAAAGATGTTTCGGTAAGACGCGGCCGCACCTGGGTCGATTGGTCAGTGGTTACGATTGCGACAGCAACGATCATCGTCTTTGCCCTAGCGGCGCGCGCGCCACAGATCGCGCTCCGCGCGCAATGGGCGGCAACGCTGGTGATCGTCACGCTCGGAATGCTGGGCGGAGCGGGCTTCGCACTCTGGAAAACCACGCGATTCAACTGAGCGCGGCGTCCCTGCGCGATTGCGTTGCTACTGCCAATTACAGCCCTAGGTCGCGAACTGATTGCTCGACTTCCTGCACGTGGCCGGGAATCTGGACTTTGGGAAAGATTCGGGCAACCCTGCCTTTTTGGTCGATGATTACCGTCGTCCGCTCGACACCCATGTACTTTTGCCCGTACAATGATTTCTCCTTCCAGATTCCGAAGGCGTCTGCCAGCCGATGGCCTTCGTCGGCGAGAAGTCGATACGGCAGTGCGTTTTTCTTCTTGAACTGCTGGTGTGACTCGACGCTGTCAGGGCTAACGCCGATCACTACCGCATCAATCTCCCCGAACCGGGGAAAGGCGTCGCGAAAATCGCACGCTTCTTTCGTTCAGCCCGAGGTGTTGTCCTTCGGATAAAAGAAAAGGACGACATTCTTGCCGGCGAGCGAGTCGAGCGTGACCGTCGTTCCATCGTCCGCCTGGAGCGAGAATTTCGGCGCTGCATCACCTTCCTTGATCACCAGTTCATTCCCCTTCTTCGGGCGACCGTTGGATATGCACGCTAATTAAGGGCGCCGTCAGGGTTAGCGTACACACTCGAATAACCGAGTCATGATCCGGACCGTATCAACCCGTCCGGCCGCAACGTCGATGTCCGTTGAGTCGGGGCGATGAGCAAACGCGTGCACATGGAGCCGGTAGTGCCCCGGAGGAAGCGCGGCAAAAACGAATCCTCCGACGCTATCCGCAGTTGCTGTGGCGTGCGGCGAATTCGCAGCGCCGCCGGGGATGGTGGCGAGAATCGGATAGTGTGGCAACGCTCCGCCGGAATCCGCGAGAGTGCCAACAATCGCCCCAAATCCAAGTCTGAGAGACGGCGTGTCGGGTAGTCGAGGCACTGGGCCTTTCGTTCGCACACGCGTGGTGCAGTGGCCCAGCAACAGACTTGTCTCCTCGGAAGTGCCGCGGTGGCAGGCGTTCGTCATGAGGAACGCCGCGAGCAACACTATCGCTTTAAAAATCCCGCCCAATCGTGCGCAACCGCCGTCTGAGCCTGCGTGGCAGGAAGAACGCAGCCGCCACCAGGACGCGCTCGAGATCCAACGAACGCAGTTGTCTCGGGTCGCCCATCCAGTGATCCAGCAGCACCGCCCTTCCGGCATTCGCAATCAATCGCTGCAGCGCCAAGACTAGGACGAACAGATCGTCGACTTCGCCGAGAAAGGGGATGTAATCCGGAATGAAGTCCATCGGCAGCAGGATGTACGCGATCGCCCCGGCCACCAGCAGCTTGTCGGTGTTCGAGACACGGCGGTCGGTCAACAATCCACCGAGAAGTCGCAGGAAGTTCGGCAGATCTTTCAGAGTCGACATTACAGTGCGCTTCGCGCCGGTCCTCGGCGACGCAGTCGTAGGCGGTTCTGAATAGCGCGCGTCGCGTGAGCGCGCCTCCCGCTCCCCCTCCCCCTCCCCCTCTCCGTGAGTGCGCGTCGTACCCGCTGACTTCCCGTCGCCGGTGGCCTGTCGCTTTCTCGATGATGCGCTCGAACGCGCCGATTGAGCTCTCACTTGCGCTGATCTCCTGGTGGCGGTGGTGGCGGAGCCTCGGCCGGAGGTGATGCCGGAGGTGCGTTCGCCGCAACCGGTCCCGGGCCCGTTTGCGATGACGCAGACGGTTTCGAAGACGCGACCGACGACACGACCCCGGCAATCTCCGTTGCAACTGACTTGCCAGCGTTTGCAACATCAGTCACGACCCCGACCGCTTTGTGCATCACGCTCATCGTGCCGCCAATTACGCCGGCGGACACTCTGCCCGCACGCAGCGTGTCTTCGACGCCCTCGGCGAAGCGCTTAAGAGGGTTGGGCGCCGCCGAAGGCTTGGGAGCGTACTTCGATTCCAGGAAATCGATGTAATCGAGGATCTGGTAGATCTTTTCCTCGGGAAGCGTATCGAGCTTGCGAATGAGTCTCTCACGCAGAATGTCGTTCATCCCCCTCCCCGCCAACGGGCTCTACGTCCGCGTACATCAATATGCACGTAATTCGAGCTGGAGTGACCACTGGTGTAGATGCCAAGACCCCCAATCAGATCCGGGTGCTTGAGCTCGACGATCTCCACCGCCAAACCTATCATACGGATGTCGATCGCGGTGATTTTCCCGTCGCCGTTCGCGTCTATGGCCACGTCGGCGGCGTCGCCGTACTGGTGCTGGCTGTCGCTCGCCGCGCGCCGAACCGTCCGATTGTGAGCCGGGGCACGAAATCCGGAATGCACATCGATATCGATGGCGGCGACGGCTTTGTCACCATGCCAGCGAGCAATCTCCTGAATCACAAGCTCCAGCTTGTCGAGCAGCTTTGGATTCACCGCCGCGTAACTCGGCCACACTCCCCGTTGATCATGGTTGAGAAAATCGCCGACCTTGAGGTGCTTGGTAATCGGGAGGTCGACGTCGGCCGGACTGATCTCGAGAAATCCTTCCGGAGGCGGTGTCTTTCCCCGCACTCGCTCGGCGAGATACGTCCCAATTCGGTAGCCGCGCAACATTCCGCGCTCTTTCTCGCCGAAGGGAACGAGGACAGCCAGGGTCAGCCCTTCGACTGACCGGCGCTGGCCGCTCTTGAGCAGCGCAAGCCGGTAAAATCCGGCGGTCGGCGGCGCCGAGACCTTGTCGCCGGTGAGCGGCTGCGCGGCTGTGGTGAGCGTCGTATCGCCGACTCTGATCCACGCGTATTGCAGCGCCGTCGGATCACCGTGTACATCGAGTGGGTACGAGATCTCCTGGGCCGGCATCGCGAAGGCGAGCTTCACTTCTCCGCTCGCCCCGAAGGCGCTCACCGATGGCTCGGCGAGCGGTACGACGGAGCGCGCGAGGTATGTCCCAAGCGGTCTGTCCGTGGCGTCGCTGGCGGCTTGCAGGAACTGGAACGCTCCGACAAACGCGATCGCGCCGACAGTAATCCACACGACCCGAGTGGTGTGGCGCTTTCGGACAGGCAGATCGTCGGGGAGCAGGAGCTCCTCGCCAGTGGGACGATCCCGTCTTTCGCTTACGACTGCAGACTCCAAGCGCCTGTCTGATTTAATAGATGTAAACCGGAGTTCCGATCGCGACCATCGGATAGAGGCGCTCGATGTCCTCGTTGCGCATGCGGACGCAGCCGTGGCTCACGGACTGCCCGACTGTCTCGGGGTGATCCGTGCCGTGGATGCCGTAGCCATCGCCAAGCTCGAGACGGCGCGTTCCCAACACGCCCATGTATCGCCTGGCGGTAGTGCCGTAAGGTGGAACGACGATGTTGCCATTCACGACGATCTCCTTTCCTTCGACGCCTCCACCTAAAGACACCGTAGAGCCGTTGTTGTAACGCTTTACGACCTCGCCATTCTGGGTGGTGAGGACTCCATCACCGATGGGAATCGCCTCCCCGGGGTCGAGGTGCACGATGCCAAGCCCTTTCTTGTGTGCCTGCTCGACGTAATGCCAGTCAGGCGGAACCCAGGCGGGATCCTCGTCCTTGCCTTTAACAGTGAGGCGACCGCGCGGCGTCTCGAAACGCCACTGCCCGTTTGACCCGCCGACCAGCTCCTTGCCACTTCCCGTAGCAACAGGAGCCTCGAACATGATTTCCTTGCCCTGCTTGAACCACAGCCGATGGTCGGCCATGCTGACAACTATGTATGGTTGGTTCGTGGCTTCTGCGGCTGTCTCGTTGAGTAGCGCTCTGAGGCTGTCGCCGGTCATGCCGAGCTTAGCTTTGACCTCGTTGAGTACGCCAAGGTTGTCGTTGTAGACCATCCGATTGACGTCGCGCTGATAGCGCAGCTCCGCGGTTTTCGTGAGCAGCGTGACGCTGAGGATCGCCGCAATGATGAATCCGGAGATCAGCATCCAGACGGTCTTGCCGCCGTATGAAAAAATTCTGCCCGCTGCCATTTGCTACCTCGTTTATCTCCGATTCACCGAAAACAGGCGTTCAGTAAAAGTATACCTTCATACCGGCGCTAAGGTTCGGCATGATCGCCTTCATGTCGTCGCGGCTGATGCGCAACGATCCCGGTGGAATCGGCGTTGAGTCGCTGACGAGCTCGGGGGTATTCGACGAAAGAATCTGGGTGCCGCCGTCGAGCGTGATGCTGGTCTCCGATAGGTCGGCTACCGTCCGCTCTCCACGAGGGATCGCAGCTGGAGGAGCGCTCGCTGATTCGGACGGCATTCGCTCCGGTCCGAACTGCACCGACATCTCGCGCAAAAGTGCTCCTTCGCGCGTGAGGTACATCCGCGAGCTGTCCACTGAGACGTTCAAGTGT
>QHVA01000080.1 GCA_003223425.1 Gemmatimonadota bacterium | reverse complement strand
CCGGGATCTAACCGGATTCTCTGGGACGGCGCACTCTCGCTGTTGAATCCGAACGCTTCGTCGAAGGTGAACTACGCCAACAACAATCGAGCGCCGCTCCTCTTCATCGCGGGTGGCAACGATCACCTGGTGCCGCCGGCCATCAACAAAGCAAACATGCGCAAGTACGTCAAGAACTCTTCCGCGGTTACTGATTACAGGGAGTTCCCCAACCGCACGCATCACACAGTTGGCCAGAAAGGATGGGAAGAAGTTGCAGATTTTGCGCTTCAGTGGGCAAATGCGAATGCACGCGGACAGGTCAGTCTTGCCGATGTCAAAGCCGCTTTCGCGCCTGATACGACGTACACGAGCTCGACGAGTCCGGAACTTCGTGCCTGAGTGGGGATAACGCGCTTGTCGAGTACTGATGCGACGATGATACCTGCACTGCAGTCGTCGGCGGCGGATCCCGAGGTCGCCCTGCCGTCGACAGCGACGGCAGGCGATCAGGCTTTCCCCACGCTCACCGAAGCGCAAATCGCGCGCATCGCCGCACACGGCCGCCGGCGCAAGGTGGAGCGCGGCGAGGTCCTTGTAAAAGCAGGCGCCAGAAACGCGAGCTTTTTTGTGGTTGTTTCCGGGCGCTTGGACATTATCCAGTTGTCTGACGGCGTCGAGACGCGCGTCGTGGTACACAAACCCGGTCAGATCTCGGGCGAGCTCAACCTTCTCTCAGGTCGGCGAGCAGTCTTTTCCGTCCGTGCCGGCGAAGCAGGTGAAGTCGTCGAGGTCGATCACCAGCACCTGCTGGAGATCGTCCAGACGGACGCCGATTTGAGCGAGATCTTCATGCGCGCGTTCCTCTTGCGGCGGGCGAGGCTGATCGCGAGCGGCATTGGCGACGTCCTGCTGATCGGATCCAGACACTCGCAGGAGACGCTTCGCATTCAGGAATTTCTGACGCGTAACAGCCATCCATACCAGTACATCGACCTCGATCGAGACACCGGCGTCCAGGAGCTTCTGGATCGATTCCGAGTCGCGGTCACTGATATCCCTGTATTGATCTGCCGCGGCGAGGTGGTGCTGCGGAATCCAAGCAATCACGATATCGCTGATTGTCTCGGCTTCAACGATCCGATCGACCAGGCGCAGATGCACGACACAGTGGTCGTCGGCGCTGGACCGTCAGGTCTCGCGGCAGCGGTGTATGCGGCTTCCGAAGGACTCGATGTGATGGTGCTGGAATCCGGTGCTCCAGGCGGACAGGCTGGATCGAGCTCGAGAATAGAAAACTACCTCGGCTTTCCCTCCGGGATCACCGGCCAGGAGCTAACGGCGCGCGCCTACGCTCAAACACAGAAATTCGGCGCACACCTGATGATCACAAAGGCTGCCATGCGCCTCAGGTGTAATACGAGGCAGTACGTCATCGAAACCGACGATGGTGCGCAAATACTCGCGCGAACCGTCATCATCGCGACCGGCGCGGAATACCGGAAGCTTCCGTTGGAGAATATCTCACAGTTCGAAGGTGCCGGCGTGTACTACAGCGCCACGTTCATCGAGTCGCAATTGTGCGCCGGTGAAGAGGTTTGCGTCGTTGGTGGCGGCAACGCAGCTGGGCAGGCTGCCGTGTCCCTCGCCCAGTCGGCAAGACACGTCCACATGCTCATACGATCCGATGGTTTGGCCGACACCATGTCGCGATACCTGATCCGACGCATTGAAGAGGATCCGAGGATCACTGTGCACACACGGACGGAAATCGCCGCGCTCAAGGGCGAAGATCACCTAGAGAGCGTCCACTTGCGACGGCACGACGGCGCGACGGAACAAAAGGACGTTCGTCACGTGTTCGTCATGACCGGTGCTGCTCCTAGCACCCGATGGCTCGACGGTTGTGTCATCCTCGACGATCACGGATTCATCAAGACGGGATCCGAGCTGTCGCCAGATGATTTGGCTACTGCACATTGGTCATTGGCTCGTGCTCCGCATCTTCTTGAGACGAGCAAGCCGGGAGTCTTCGCCGTGGGGGATGTCAGGGCCGGTAACATAAAACGCGTGGCGTCAGCGGTCGGAGAAGGATCCATAGCGGTTTCGTTCGTGCATCAGGCATTGCAGGAGTGAGATAGGGACAACCTGAAGAGTGCCCGAATTCGAGATCATTCTGGGGTTGGTTTTCGTAGCTGCTCTGCTACAGCCCGTCGCGCGCCGCTTTGATGTTCCGCTGGCAATCGCTCAGGTGTTCGGTGGAATACTGCTATCGACGCTGCCCCTCTTTCCCACAGTCCCGTTCGATCCGGAGCTGACGTTCGTACTGTTCGTCCCTCCTCTTCTTTATCGAGCGGCCTCGACCAGCTCGCTCCGGGACACGAGAAAAAACGCGCGCCCCATTTTTCTCCTCGCCGTGGCGCTGGTGCTAGTGACGATAGCGGCGGTTGCGGCAGTGGCCCATTCACTTGCTCCGCGGATTCCCTGGGCGGCGGCCTTCGTCCTTGGCGCCATCGTCGCGCCTTCGGACGCGGACGTTACCACTGCGATCGTCCGCCGACTGGGTTTGCCTACCCGCCTGGTCACGATACTCGAGGGCGAAACTCTTCTCAACGACACGACTGCGTTTGTGTCCTACCGAATGGCGGTTCGAGCCGCCGCTTTGGGTTCGTTCTCACTAGCCTGGGCGGCTGGTGCCTTCGTCGCCATCACTATCGGTGGCCTCGCAGTCGGGCTCGCCGTAGGCTGGGTCTTCAGGAAGGTCCGTCCTCTCTTCACCGACTCCATCGCGGTGAGCACCCTGTCACTGATGACCCCGTTTGCGGCGTATCTCCTCGCCGAACAATTCGGAGCGTCCGGGGTGCTGGCAGTAGTAGCGGCAGGCGCTGTCTCATCGCGTACTCCGCTGCGCACCACGTCTGCGCGCACGAGAGTGCGAACCAACGTGGTATGGGACACGGCGACGTTTGCGATCGGAGCGCTGGTCTTTACGCTCATCGGACTGCAGATCGGCCGCCTTGTTCCTGAATTCTTACAACGGGGCGCACTCGCGTTGAGTGTCGCAGTCCTCGTGATAAGCCTCACAGTGGTTGCTACGCGAGTGTTGTGGATCTTTCCGGCTGCGTACGTGCCGAGACTCGTTAGTCGCCGTCTTCGCGCTCGCGACCCGATGCCATCATGGCGAGCGCTGGTAATTCTGGGGTGGGCAGGCCTTCGAGGCGGTGACACGCTGGTGATGGCACTCGCAGTTCCTCTCGTGACCGCTTCGGGCGCACCATTTCCGGCACGGGAGCTTGTTCTGCCCATCGCATTTGGTGTGATTCTGGTAACCCTCCTTGTCCAGGGCTTCACGCTCCGTCCTCTCATAAAGCTGTTCGCACTTCCGCGTGGAGATGTAGTGGAGGTGGAGGAGCGACATGCACGGCTCGAGGCTGAGCAAGCTGCAGTGAAGAAGCTCGAGGAAATTGGCGGCCTGGGACACATCCCCGCGAACGCTCTGGCGCAAATGCGAGCGGCTATCGGTCAGCGCACCAAACTGGATCTTGATGACACCGACCACGCCGGCGGCCATACCGGCCTTACTCTCGAGGACTCGATCAGAGATGCGGAGCAGCAGCTACGCGAAGCATCGCGCGAAGCAGTCGCGCGTCTTCGTGATGACGAGGTTATTGGCGATGCAGCTTTTAGAAGAGTAATCAGCGACCTCGACCTGGACGAAGTTCGCAACATTGACGAACCTATCATATGACTGATTTTGGCGTTCACTTAAACACATTACGCCAATGGCATTGATCTCTCGAGGATTTCGGGGAAGACGACAGTCTGCTGAGACCGCGGGCCGACTTCCTCCCGGCCAGTATGCGACGCGGGACTTTCCCGTTCTCTCCGCCGGTCCGACGCCGCGGACTCCACTCGCCGCCTGGGACTTTACCGTGCGAGCTGCTGATGGCCGCAGCGCGCGATGGACATGGGACGAGTTCACGGCGCTGCCACATCAGACGACCACGAAGGACATCCATTGCGTAACGAAGTGGTCCAAGTTCGACACGGTCTGGGAAGGCATCTCGATCGACACGCTTCTCTCGGAAGCGGCCGCGAAGGGCGTGACCTCGTCACCGCACGTCATCGCGCGGTGCGATGGCGGTTACACCACCAATCTCCCGTTGGCGGACGTGACCGGTGGCAAGGCGTGGATCGCTTTCATGTACGACGGCAAGCCTCTCCCGCCGGAGCACGGCGGACCAGCACGTTTGCTCGTGCCGCATCTCTACTTCTGGAAGAGCGCGAAGTGGGTGCGCGAGCTGCTACTCATGGAAAGGGATATGCCGGGTTTCTGGGAATCGCTGGGTTATCACAACTACGGTGACCCCTGGCGCGAGCAGCGTTACGCCGGTGACGAGTGAATCCTGCCGCGACCGCGCCGCGAATAGCCTGGCGACTCGCCACCGTCATTGAGGTTTTGCCCGAGACGTCCGAGACACGGACGCTCGTGCTCGATGTTCCGGAATGGCCCGGTCATCGAGCGGGACAACACGTCGATGTGCGACTGACTGCGGAGGATGGCTATCAGGCGGAGCGAAGCTATTCGATCGCGTCGCCACCCGAAGAATCTCACCTCGCGCTGACAGTCGAGCGACTAGATGACGGCGAGGTCTCGCCTTATCTCTCCGACGAGCTGCATGCAGGTGACACGCTCGAGCTTCGCGGTCCTATCGGAGGATACTTCGTCTGGGATGTTGCGAACGGAGGACCACTTTTCCTCGTCGGCGGCGGATCGGGGATCGTACCTTTGATGGCGATGCTGAGGCATCGTAACGCAGTACTTGCAAGTGCTGATGCCGACGTTCGCTCAGGATTGCCGGCGCGACTGTTGTATTCCTCGCGCCGATGGGACAATGTGATTTATCGCGAGGAGCTCGCACATTTGGCGGAAAGCGACCCGACGCTCGAAGTAGTGCATACGATTACCCGCAATCCGCCCGACGGATGGACAGGATTTCGACGCCGAATCGATCGGGCGATGCTCGAGAAGATAGGCTGGCCACCGAGTGAGCAACCGCGGGTATTCGTCTGCGGTCCGACGCCTCTGGTCGAATCAGTTGCCAGTGCGCTCGTCGAGATCGGGCACCAGCCGGCGCTGGTGAAGACCGAGCGATTCGGTCCTACGGGAGGGTCGACCTAGCGTGCCCGATTTCTGGTGAGAGACAACAAGGAGACAACAATGAAACAGGGACCCAGGAAATCTTCGCCGCAAAAGACGAAGCGTCCACCGAGAAAATCTTTGAAATCTTGGCCGCAGGGCGCTGCCGGAGAGCGTCTTGTCGACGCACTACGCGTCGATGGAAATGCCGCGGCCGGGATTCTGAGCGAGCTATTCGTCCCGGATCTGACCGCGGGTCGAGCAAAGTGCGCGAGCTGCGGAGTAACGCGCACGATTGGCGTGTTGCTCGTCTACGCCCATGGTATGGGAACGGTGATGCGCTGCCCTGAATGCAACGGCGTGATTATGCGTATTGCGCGCACCCCGACGCACGTTTGGCTCGACGCTACGGGCGCTGACTCCATCGTCATTTCCTTGCCGGCTTGATCTCTCGCTTTCAGCTTTCCTCGCTCCCGCGTAATGAAAGAAAGGGTATCAATCTCCGGTTCCGCTGATGATTATTCGTCATGGCTTCTGATGGCGCGTGCGCTCACATCCGAGCGATCACTGATGTCAAAAAACCAAAGCGCCGCGAATGCGCAGAGTGCATCAAGATCGGCGCCCGGTGGGTCCATTTGCGCACCTGCCAGGAATGCGGTGTGACACTGTGCTGCGATGATTCCCCCAACAAGCACGCAACCAAGCATGCGCGGGCAACCGGTCATCCGGTAATTGCGTCGGCGGAAGTTGGTGAGCGGTGGTTGTTCTGCTACCCCGACGACAACTTCGCGGAATACTGACTACTGGCAACTACAAGCTTCAGGCTGAAAACTGCAACTGAACGGGTGCGAGGTGTGAGAAGCGTAGTTGCCAGCTAATCAGTTCACGACGCCCGGACTTTCCTAAGTGGCATTCAGACCACAGGCAGTTGATTGTGCCTTGACTCGCGCCAGTGAAGTCCCGACGTAGTGAACTGACAAACTGGGATCTCTGCCACTGACAACTCGCACCTGTTCAGTTGCAGTTTCCCGCCTTGAGTTTGTATAGCGAGTCCTCGGCTATCTCCCTCCGGTCCGCTCCGCCTGATCGCAGGTCCGCGCCCACGGTATGATGTCGAGCCGCTCGACCGGGATCTCTTGTCCGGTATCCTCACAGACGCCGAATTGCTCGGGGTGTTTGTACAGCCGGTCGAGGGCGGCGTCGATTTCCGTCAGCTCGCGCGACACGCGCGTGGCATTCGACGCATCGAGCTCCTCATCCATCGTGTCAGTCCCGAGGTCCGCTGGATGATACGGCATGAGCGTCAGATCACCCGTCTCTTCCTGCTGACTCTCGGCCGAACGGTCGGCGACGATGTCGTTCAATAACTGAATCGCCCGCTCGCGCTCGTCACGCAGTCGACGTTCAATGCGGCGCTGCTGTTCATTGGTCAGTGGCATGATTCTACGCTCCAGCAGTTGTCGGCTCGTAACTTAGCACGGCGTTCCCGTTTCCGAAGGTTCGTGACTTGGTTCGCCGCAACGCGAGCTTCTCTTTCATACCGTCGAACATCGTCCGCCCTTCGCCGAGTACCACAGGCGCGCTGTCACGCCAGCTTCTCCAGCCTCTCTCCACTCGTCACAGATTGGGCCGCCCTTGGTATCGGGTGTTCAGCGGTGCGACGCTTGTACACCCCGAACTTCCTGAATACCCATTCTCTCCACTCGTCGAGGATCTCGTAGAACGTCGGGATCACCACCAGCGTCAGCAACGTGGAAGTGATGACACCACCGATCACCGCGCGGCCGAGCGGCGCACGGAACTCTGCGCCCTCACCAATTCCCAGCGCAACTGGAATCATGCCCGCGATCAATGCCAGCGTCGTCATCAGAATCGGACGCAGACGAATCGCGCCTGCCTGAATCAGCGCTTCACGCCGCGGCAGGCCTTCCTTCTCGCGTGCCCACTTTGCGAAGTCGATGAGCAGAATCGCATTCTTCGCAACGATACCCATCAACAGAATCACTCCGATCAGGCTCATGATGTTGATCGTCGTGCCGGTGAACATGAGCGCGAGCATGACGCCAATGAGCGAGAGCGGCAGCGAGATCATGATCGCCAGCGGCTCGAGGAAGGATCCGAACTGCATCACCAGGATCAGATACATCAGTACCACTGCGATGCCGAGCGCCGCGAAGATGCGACCAAAGACCTCTGCCTGAGACTCTGTTTCGCCGCCCTCCGTGATGTGAACCGCCGGCGGCAGCGTGAGCTTCGCGATGCGCGCGTTGATGTCCCTCATCACTTCGGTTAACGGACGATTGGACGTGTTCGCCTGGACTGTCACGACCAGATCGCCATCGAGATGTGTGATCTGCGCCGGACCAAGTCCTTGTGTAATCGTCGCGATCTGCCCGAGAGGCAAAGTGCGCGGCTGGCCATCAGGTCCGGTGACGACGAGAGGCAACTGCTCGAGATCAGCGGCGCGCTGTCTCGCTTCCGGCGCGAGACGCACATTCACTTCACGCGTCTCGTCGCTTGGGTCGACCCAGTCTCCCGCCTTGATGCCAGCGAACGCAGGACGCAGTGCTTGCGCAACCTGACCAACGGTCACGCCAATCGTCCCGGCGAGTCCACGATTCAGCTCGACGTTGAGCTCGGGCTTCTGTCCCTTCGTCGACAAGCCCACGTCCACCGCTCCCTTGACCTGCTTAACCTGCTCGGCGATTGCTTCGGCCGCACTGGTCAGTTGCTGCGCCGAGCCACCGCGTAGCTCGATCTGGATCTGCTTCTGCGCGCCCTGGAAATCATTGGTGAACACCGACATCGTCGCGCCGCCGATGTGTCCGACCTCCTGACGCAACTGTCGGCCGAAATCTTCGGCGCCGATGCTGCGATCGGCTTTAGGGATCATTCGCACGTAGATGTTGCCGACGTTCACGTCCCCGGTTGTGCCGCCGAGCGTTGTGTACGTGAAACGGACTTCCTTGTGTGTGCGCGCCATCCGCGCGGCCTCTTCTGCTTTGATACGAGTGTACGCGAGGTTCGAACCGGGCGGCGTCTCCAGTGAGATGTTGACCTCGGACTGATCCTCAGAGCCGAAGAAGCTGGCACCAACGAGCCCGACTGCCGGCAGCGCGAGCGCGCCGATGAAGGAGCCAATGGCGATCAACACCATCGCGACCCTGTGATCGAGTGCCCAGGCAATCAATCCCTTGTAACGGATCGCCATCCCGTTGAACCACTTGTTGAACTTCTCGAGCGCGTGCGCGATTGGATTCCGTCGCTCACCCGCCTCGACCTGCGGGTCGGCCCAGTACGCCGAGAGCATTGGGTCGAGCGAGAAAGAGACCAGCAGAGACACAAGGACAGCTGCGGCGATCGTGAGAGCGAACGGCTTGAACCACTGTCCTGCCACTCCATACATGAAAGCGACGGGAACGAACACGGCCACGATCGAGAACGTCGTCGCGGCAACAGCAAGTCCGATCTCGTCGGTGCCTTCGTGCGACGCCGTCATGTGATCTTTGCCCATCTCGATGTGGCGCACGATGTTCTCGCGCACCACGATCGCGTCATCGATCAGAATTCCGATCGCCAGCGAGAGACCGAGCAGCGACATCGTGTTGAGCGTAAATCCGAATGCCCACACCGCGATAAAGGACGCAAGTACCGATACCGGCAGCGCAAGTCCGGTAATGACTGTCGATCGCCACGAATTCAGGAATACGAACACGACTAGAACCGTGAGCATCGCTCCGATCAGAAGCGCCTCCTCGACGTTACGCACCGAAGCGCTCACTCTCTGACCGGCGTCCTTCACGATGTCGATCTTCACTCCGGGCGGCAGCGTCTTCTGGATTTCGTCAACTTTTTTTCGAACCTTGGCGCTGACATCCGTCGTGCTGTAGCCCTTCGCTTTGACGATGTTGATTCCGACTGCCTCGACTCCGTTGTAGAGCGCAAGCGAGCGCTGTTCCTGTGTTCCGTCGATTGCGTCAGCGACCTGTCCGAGTCGCACGATCTGACCACCGCGCTCTGCTACGACGAGGTTCATGAAATCCTGCGGACCCTCGAGGCGTCCCTGCAGACGAATCGTGCGCTCGTCGAGATTTCCGTTGAGACGTCCGACCGGCGCAGCAAGGTTTTGTGACTGCAGCGCCTGCACTACCTGGCCGACGCCGATCCCCGCCGCTTCCAACGCTTGCGGTCTGAGCTGAATCGTCATCTCGCGCTTCACGCCGCCGACGAGCTGAACCTGCGCGATGCCAGGAATTCCGCGCAGCTTGCTGGTGATGTCGGGGTCGGTCAGTCGCGTCAGTTGCGCCGGAGACATCGTCGGCGAAGCAATCGTCATCGAGACGATCGGCTGGTCCGCCGGATCGAATCGCTGTAAAACCGGCTCCTTCATTTCGGGCGGCAGATCCTCGCGAATTCCGGAGATCGCGTCGCGAATATCCTGCGTCGCTATCTGTGGATCTTTTTCGAACAGGAAGAGCGTGATGATCTGCGCGTACCCATCTCCCGCGGTGCCGTAAATCTTGTCGACGCCGGAGATTCCCTTGATCGCGTCTTCAACCGGCTTGAGAACTTCCCGCTCAACCCCTTCCGGCGACGCACCTGGGTAAGGAATGAAAGTCAGCACCACCGGCTGCTGAATGTCGGGGAACTCGTCGACCTGTAGACGCCACAGCGCAAACAGTCCGAATACGACCAATGCCACCATCGAGACGATGGTGATCATCGGACGCTTGATTGCAAAATCTGAAATGACCATAAATCAGCTCCCCCGGCCCGCGCTGCTAGTCGCTGCTGGTGTCGAACCCGCTGCTGGCGCCGAGATCCGCACCAGCGTTCCCGGAGTAATTCCCTGTGCCGCTCCGAGAAGCAACGTGTCGCCGGACTGTAGACCGGACAAGACTTCGATCGTCTCAGCGGCCTTGTCGGTCAGACCAACCTGCACCTCTACTTTTTCCGCCTTGCCACCTTTCACGCGCATCACATACGGTGCCGTTCCCCGCACATCCACAGCCGACACCGGGACTACGAGCCCGGTCTTGGTCGCGCTCGACATCCTGCCATTCGCGAACAGTCCGCCGACGAGTGCACGTCCCGCGTTCGGAATCGATACGTAAATGCGCACCTGACGCGTAGTTGGATCGGCAGTCGGGTTGATCCTGGTGATGTGCCCGACAAACTCGCGGCCGGGATAACCACTGACCGTGAACACCACCGGCACACCGACGCGAATCAGCGACAGCTGCTCTGCCGGGACTGATGCCTCGAGTCTCATGCTAGACGGATCGACGACGGTGAACAGCGCAGCGCCCGGCTGCACGATGTCACCAGGTGACACCGGCCGTTCGCTAACGATTCCGCCAAACGGCGCTGTAACAGTCGTGCTGCGGAATTGTTTCTGGGCGGTTGCGAGTCTCGAGTTGGCATCTTCGAGCGCGGCCTGCGCAGCGATCGATGCGCGACGGGACTGCTCGATGTCACGCTCGGCGATGGCGCCGGCGGCGAGCAGCTTCTCGTTCCGCGCGAGGTCACGCGCCGCGATGTCCGCGGCGTTACGCGCGGCAACTACGCCCACACGTGCTGAGTTGTACGCGTCCTGAATCCCCGTCGCATCGATGCGAGCCAACACGGTTCCAGCGCTGACTGCCTGACCCTGATCGGCATAAGTCTGAAGAACACTGCCCTGGACCTGAGCACGAAGAACTGCTTCACGCTCGGGCTCGAGCGTCCCCGAGATCGAGGGACCCGCCATAATCGATCCGGTCGTTGCGACAGTGATGTTCTCCGGTCCCACTACCATGGTTTCCGTTTTTGTCGTCTCGGCCGCGGAAGCGTTGTCACTCTTGCTGCGGGCAAGAATCGCAAAGAGCGCAAGAAGAACGACCGCTATCCCGCCGCCGATTTTGTAAGTCCTGGAACTGATTTTCTTCATATGATTCTCGTCGTTGCTATTACTGTGGTGGAATGCCGGTCTGTTGCTGTTGTCCTTGCGCCTGCTGTTGCGCCGCCTGCGTAGACGGAGTGGTCTGTTGTGTCTGCGATTGCTGTGTCGCCGCCGACTGTGTTTGCGCCTGAGCCCCCGTCTGCGTGAAGCCGGTTGTCTGTAGCGGAAGATTCGGAAGGAGTGCCAGCTTTACTCGCGCAACCTGCAGATTTCTCGCGGCCAATGCGCGATTTGCAACTGCCTGCTCCAA
>QHVA01000079.1 GCA_003223425.1 Gemmatimonadota bacterium | reverse complement strand
TGAACTGATTCGCTGGCAACTACGCTACTGACGACTCGCACCCGTTCAGTTGCAGTTTTCAGTCGGGGGTTTGTAGCAGCCAGTCCTCGCACCCGTTCAGTTGCAGTTAAGGCTGTAGATAGGAGAGTGCATGGAATTGGATCGTCGCGCTTTTATGGGATACTTCGCCGGCGTCGGCCTCAGCTCGACGCTCTTTCCGGGCGTTTTGTGGGCGAAGCTCGCTACCGGCGCGGAGATCACGGTCGACACCATCGCCAGCGCGGAAGAGGTCGCGGGTATTCACTTCGATCCAGCCGAGCGCGAGCTGATGCTCGACGGCCTGAAGCAGCAGGAGCAGAGGATCGAGGCGCTGCACAAAGTTTCACTGGCGAATTCGGTGAGTCCGGCAATCGTGTTCGATCCCCTGCCGCCCGGAAAGCAGGTGAAAATCGAACCCCGGCGACCGATGGTGCGAAGCAAGATCGCTCGCCGTCCCGCGCCCACCGAACTCGACGAGCTCGCGTTTCTGCCGGTGACTGAATTGTCGGAGCTCGTACGTCGCAAGCGCGTGACGTCGGTGCAGCTCACTCAGATGTACCTCGCGCGGCTCAAGAAATACGATCCGGTTCTCCGATGCGTCATCACGCTCACCGAGGATCGCGCGTTCACGCAGGCGCACGCCGCCGACGCGGAAATCAGACGTGGCCACTATCGCGGACCCCTGCACGGCATCCCCTGGGGCGCCAAGGACCTTCTCGCGGTCCGTGGCTACAAGACCACTTGGGGTGCGGGCCCATTCCGGAATCAGGTGATCGATACCGATGCAACCGTAGTGCAGCGGCTCGACGCTGCCGGCGCCGTCCTCGTGGCAAAGCTCGCACTCGGCGAGCTGGCGCAGGGTGACATCTGGTTTGGCGCCACCACGAAAAATCCGTGGAAGGTAGATCAGGGCTCGAGCGGATCTTCAGCTGGTCCAGCATCAGCGACCGCTGCGGGATTGGTCGGATTCTCGATCGGAAGCGAGACTCTGGGATCGATCTCATCACCTTCGACGCGCTGCGGAACTACCGGCTTGCGTCCAACATTCGGCCGAGTCCCCCGCACCGGTGCCATGGCGCTCTCCTGGACGATGGACAAGCTGGGACCCATCTGCAGAAGTGTCGAAGACTGCGCGATCGTGCTCGATGCGATCTATGGACCCGACGGGCAGGACAAGAGCGTGATCCCGGCTACCTATCACTGGAACGCCGCTCTCTCGCCGAAGAAGCTCCGCATCGGATACGTGAAATCGGCATTCGATACACCTCAGATAGATCCGAGCGACGCCAAGCGTACGCTGCACGCGACGAAAAAATTCGACGATGCCGCGCTCGATGTTTTCCGGCGACTCGGGATCAACCTGATACCGGTCGAGCTACCGGACCTTCCCTACGATGCGATGCGTCTGATTCTGAGCGCGGAGGCAGCAGCGTCGTTCGACGAGCTGACTAGATCGGATCGGGACAAGGAGTTGGTGCAACAAGGGAAATTCGATTGGCCGAATTCGTTCCGAACGTCGCGCTTCATTCCCGCTGTCGACTATGTGAACGCAAATCGAGTTCGATCGATCGCAATTCAAAAGTGGGACGATCTGATGCGAACCATCGATGTGATCGTGACACCGACCGGCGCCGCGAATCTTTCGCAGCTCGTGGCTACGAATCTCACGGGCCATCCTGCTGTAATCCTTCCGAACGGCTTCCGCGATGACGGCACGCCGGTGTCACTCACTTTCCTCGGCGGACTCTTTGAGGAAGCTAAAGCTCTGGCTGTGGCGCGCGCCTATCAGGAAGCAACGGGATTTCATCTCAAGCATCCGATAGTCCCGCTTACTCCGCCGGCGCCGACACCGGCGGCGGGCTGACGTGGCGAAGGCGGGTCGCACTCTTGAGCCAGTAGTGCTCGAGGGAAGTTTCGTGCGTCTCGAGCCGATGACACTCGAGCACCATGCGCAGCTTACGGAAATCGGTTTTGATCCGGAGATCTGGCGTTACACCGTCTCCGTCGTTCGCACGCCGGAAGAGATGCGCAACTACATGGAATCGGCGCTCAAGGCTCAACGCGAGGGAACGAGTCTGCCTTTTGTCACCATCGAGCGATCATCGGGGCGAGTCGTCGGAAGCACTCGCTTCGGCAATTACGATTCCGATAATCGGCGCATCGAGATTGGCTGGACCTGGCTGGCGCGGCCGTGGCAACGAACTGCGATCAATACGGAAGCGAAATACCTGATGCTGACTCACGCTTTTGAGAAGCTGCATTGCGTCAGAGTCGAGCTCAAGACGGACGTGCTTAACGCGCCGTCGCGCAAAGCAATGCTGCGCATTGGAGCGAAGGAAGAAGGAATCCTTCGCAAACACACGCTGATGTGGAACGGCCGCTACCGCGACAGTATCTACTACAGCGTACTCGACGAAGAGTGGCCACAGGTGAAGCAGCAACTAGAGAAAATGCTGGTGCGTCGACCGGGTCCCATCAGAGCCAGCGATTGAGTCCTTCCAGCCTGCTTGGCCAAGTTTTATCCAATGTAAAAAACAAAACCCCTGGAGAAATTTCCCCAGGGGTTTTGCGCTAGCGGAGTCGTTCGATCAGGCGATCACGGCGAGAACGAAAACTCAAGCTTGAAATAGCCCGCATTCTCTCTGCTTGGAAAGCTCGGACCGCCGACAGACTTATAGCCAACGACGCCGGTAGTTCTGAGCCGAGGGGTCCACGCGTATTCGAGTGTGGGGCCGACCTCGAAGGAATTGCTCTTCCGCGTATCAGTGCCGCCACCCTGGCCTACTACTTCCGCGCCAATGCGTGCCGGGTGTCTGTTCGAGTGACCGAATGGAACGGACGCGCGACCACGTCCCCAGACGTACCGGCTGTCGAAGTTGTAGTTCGAGAGCAGCTGGGTGCGCAGCGATCTCCTGCCACTTCCATTCTGGTAGGCGCTGACACTCGCGGTCGCACCACTGCTTCCACCGGCCTCGGCTCCCGGCGCGCCGGGGTTCTCCTTGTTCACGAAGGCATAGCCGCCACCGAACGAAACGCCGCCCCTGCGGCCAGCGTACGCTATCCCAATCGTCGGCAACACCGCGCTGAGCGTGCTGCTGTTGCTGGAAAGGCTGCTCGGCCCACGATTGGAAAGGCTGTTCGGCACACGATATCGAAGGGTGTAGCCGTTGACGTTGAAGAATGGAGACCAGCCAAGCCCGCCTGTGCCTACATACATGCCGAGGAGATAGAACTGCTGATTTCTTGTATCAGCTTCGGCACCACTGTAAAAGGACGGATGGATCTGCGATAACCTCTGCGCTTCCGCGGTGTGCCCGATTGTCGTCAGCGCTGCAACCGCCGCCAAAGCGAGAACCGTATTCCGATGACTGTTCAGTTTCATTGTACCTCTCCCAATTTGTAATCTTTCCGGCTTATCGGATCTTCCTGGGCGATGACTTCCTCCCACCTTATTTATAGACGCGCCAATCCAACCGCGGAAACTCAAGCCCCGTAGCCAAGAATTTCGCTAGCTTTTGGCGGTGCGTTTCTACCTGCCTCTCTCGATCTGCGCCCTCTTCCTCACCTGCGCGACGTCGATGACGACCAACCAGCAGCCCCTCACCATCGCGATAGTAAACGGCGTCGTCTGGACCGGTGAGCCCGATAAGCCGTGGGCAGAAGCTGTCGCGGTGAGCGGCGATCGGATCGCGGCGGTTGGATCGACGTCGGAGATTCGAGCCCGCATCTCACTGCAAACCCGAGTAATCGATGCGCTTGGTGGCATGGTTGTCCCCGGATTCATCGACTCGCACGTGCACTTTCTCGCCGGGGGGTTGAATCTCACTTCCGTACGCCTTCGTGACGCGCACTCCCCGGCAGAATTCATCTCGAGGATCAAGGCATTTGCGGCGACCGTCGCGCCCGGCAGGTGGATCACCGGCGGAGAATGGGACCACCAGAACTGGGGCGGCGAGTTGCCGCAGCGCTCATGGATTGATTCCGTTACGCCGGATAATCCGGTGTGGATCAGCCGCCTGGATGGACACATGGCGCTCGCCAACACCGCTGCGTTGCGCGCCGCCAAAGTCCCGATGTCGGGTGGAGACGTTGCGGGCGGCACCATTGTTCGCGACGCGTCCGGAAAGCCGACCGGAATCTTCAAGGACAATGCGCAGGACCTGATCGATCGGGCGGTTCCGGATCCGGCGCCGGCGGAGCTCGATCGCGCTCTTGACGCGGCGATGACATACGCGAACGCGAACGGCGTGACGTCGGTCGATCACATGGGTACGTGGGCGGATCTCGCGGTTTTCGAGCGCGCACATCGCGCCGGAACCCTGCGCACTCGAATCTACGCCGCAGTGCCGCTCTCGACCTGGGCGCAGTTGCGAGACACGGTTGCAGCGCGCGGACGCGGTGACTCGTGGCTTCGCATCGGCGGACTAAAGGGATTCGTCGACGGATCGCTCGGCTCGCATACCGCGGCGATGCTTCAGCCATTCACCGATGCGCCGAACGACACGGGGCTGCTGGTCAACACACCCGAGAACCTTTACTCCTGGACCTCGAGCGCTGATAAGGCACACCTGCACGTTATCGTTCACGCGATCGGAGACCGCGCCATCAACCTGCAGCTCAATATCTTCGAGCGAGTGGAGCGTGAGAATGGTCCCCGTGATCGGCGGTTCAGAATCGAGCACGCCCAGCACATCGCTCCCGCCGACATTTCGCGCTTCGCCCAGCTGCAGGTCATCCCGAGCATGCAACCGTACCATGCGATCGACGACGGTCGCTGGGCGGAAAAGGTGATTGGTCCGGAGCGCGCCAAAACGACTTACGCATTTCGCTCGTTGAGAGACACCCGTGCGCGATTGGCGTTTGGCAGCGACTGGCCAGTCGCGCCGGCAACGCCGCTGGAAGGGATTTATGCAGCGGTCACCAGAAGAACCTTGGACGACAAGCATCCTGACGGCTGGATTCCGGAGCAGAAGATCACGGTCGAGAATGCGCTGCGCGCTTACACCACTGGAGGAGCGTACGCATCCTTCGAGGAAAACGAGAAGGGGTCGCTCGCGGCGGGCAAGCTCGCTGATTTAGTCATCATCGATCGCGACTTGACTAAAATTCCGCCGCAGACGATTCGTGACGCCAAGGTCGAGTACACGATCGTCGGTGGTCGGATCGTGTACGATCGCAACGCCCCTCACGCGACTCGATGACGGAGACGCAGGAGCTCTGATGACCCGAAAGAACGAATGCACTTTCTACCGCTGGGACTCGATGAAGAAAGAGCGCGTCTCCGACATGCTCGAGCGCCGGCTGATAACGGGCGATCGAATGATGCTCGCGCACGTTTACCTCAAAAAGGGATGTATCGTGCCCAAGCACTCGCACGAGAACGAGCAACTGACCTACATCCTGGAGGGTGCGCTCAAGTTCTGGATCGGCGACGATGAATCAGAGGAGATCACTGTGCGCGCCGGCGAAGTATTGCTGATTCCGTCGCAGGTGCCGCACAAGGCCGAAGCACTCGAGGAGACACTCGACGTCGATGTCTTCAGTCCACCGAGGCAGGATTGGCTGGATAAGAAAGACGACTATCTGAGACGCTGATCTTGGATCTCGGTCTTCGCGACAAGGTCGCATTGGTATCGGCCAGCAGCAAAGGACTCGGCAGGGCAATCGCCGAGGAGTTGGCGGCGGAAGGAGCGAACCTGGTCGTGTGCGCGAGAGGGGAGGACACTCTCCGTAAGACCGCGGAATCGATTCGCCAAGCCTCCGGAGTCACAGTTGTGGACGTCGCGGCGGATGTCTCCGAGCAATCGGGAGTCGATCGGGTCGCGAAAACCGCGCTCGACAAATTCGGCAAGGTCGATATCCTCGTGACGAACTCCGGCGGTCCACCCAGCGGTTCGTTTGACAGTTACACTCCCGAGATGTGGGAATCGGCGACGCGACTGCTTCTCTTCAGCGTTGTGGGGCTCACGCGCGCGGTTCTCCCCGGAATGAAGGAGCGGCGTTGGGGTAGGATTCTCAACGTCACTTCGATAGCAGTGAAGCAGCCGATCGAAGGGCTGATGCTGTCTAACAGTCTGCGCGCCGCTGTCACCGGTTTTGCGCGCACGCTCGCGAACGAGATGGCGCCATTCAACGTCACTGTGAACAATCTGATGCCCGGTTATACCCGTACCGATCGGGTGGAGCAGCTCGCGCGCGCCAGCGGAGCAAAATCAGGCGGTTCTGCCGAGGATGCTTTCGCGAAGTGGGAGAAGGAGATTCCGATGGGACGATTGGGAGAGCCGCGCGAGTTCGCCGCGCTCGCCGCTTTTCTCGCCTCTGAGCGCGCGAGCTACATCACCGGCAGCTCGATTGCTGTTGATGGAGGTTGGATCCGCTCTCTCCTCTAGTAAACGCGCCGGCAAGTCGTGACATCCTCGCAAGGAAGCACTATGGAGATCTCACGTGTTCGTGCAATCGGGCGCCATGCTCCTGCAGCATATATTAGCCTGCCGATGAGCCGCTACCGATTTCGCAAACGCAGGAACCGCGAGGCGAGTCAATCCGAGAGCGTATCGTACCGCGATCGGGCGGCATATGCACTCGATGCCCAATTGGCTTCGCTTGCCGCCGCCGGCGACGATTCGGCATTCACGACGATTGTGACGCGGTATCAGCCGGCAGTGTTTCGCTGGGCGCTGATCTTCGCGGCGGATCCCGACGACGCGGAAGATATTACCCAGGAAGTGTTCGTTCGGACGCATCGCCAGCTCGATCAATATCGCTCGGATGGACCGCTCGAGGCGTGGCTGTACAGGATCACGCGCAGGGCCGCAACGCAGATGCGTCGAAAAAGCAAGCGTCGCGGGCGTCTGGCGCTTTCTCCGGCGGCTCAGCCCCTGCGCGACGTCTATACGACCGATCCTGGCGGGCGTGTAGATCGCGAGCGTGCGGCGAGCATTATTCGCGAGCTGTTCTCCAATCTTCCTCAGCGCCAGCGGGAAATATTCGACCTCGTCGACCTGCAAGGACTCTCGCCTGCCGAGGTCGCCGAGCGAACAGGCATGAAGCCCGTGTCGGTGAGAGCCAATCTCTTCAAGGCGCGCAAGACCATCCGCGAGAATCTGCTCGCGAGCCATCCGAGCTATAGCGAGCTGTCGCGATGACCTGCGCGCAATGCCTTGCAGAGCTGGCGACGGGCTCGCTGCGGGAGCTGCCCCCGGATTCCGCGGTCATGTTGCACTGCGCGAGGTGTCCGGATTGCGCGCGTCTCACGACGCTTCTCCGCGACAGGGAGTACAACGCTGCGAGCGCGCTCAACACCCTCCCGCCGCTGAGCAATCCAATCACTGTAGCGGAGACGGCCGGGCGCCTGTCTCGGCGCCGCCGCGTCGGTAGTCTCGTCGTGATGCTGAGTGGCGCGGCCCTCGTCGTTACGATCTGGATCGCTGCGGCGACAACGATCATCCCAATGATGAACGACGCCGAGAAGGATAGTCGCTCGGCGTTGCGCACCGAGACGATTCCTCTTTCGTGCCTCTCCCCGCAGCAGGCCGCGGACATCATCAATCCCTACGTGCGCGGGGGCGGGAGCACATACTGGCTTCCGAGCTCGGGAATTTCGGCCATCACTGTAAGAGGGACAGCCGCCGAGTTGGTGAGGTCCAGACATCTCATCCGGGACTTCGAGAACGATCCCCATGCGGCGTGTCACAACTCGCGGGCGATGACGCCCCAGAAAGCGCGCGACAAGCCTTCCGAGGTGGAGGGGGTGACCGCCAATGGTCCTGCGGGTCGCGCGCCCCCCGGAAGTGGGCCTATCGGAGGCGCGCCGAGGAAATAGGCGTGCGGTTCTTTCCACCTTCTGATTTATCCAACCCTTAGGCCCCGAGCGCTGTCTAAATCTCGCGACGGCAATAGCATCGCCCGGCCCTCTAACCCGTTCTCCTTGTAATGATCCTGGTTCGTTCATGCTGGTGCTTGGGCGGGCTGATGGTTATTGGCGCGTCAAACGTTGGCGCCCAGAATCCATCTTATCCGCCGCAACCGACGGTCCCGACTTCGGCTCCATCGGCCCCCGGCGCGCCACCGTCAGGTCGGGTCATGCGAGCGAGCCGCGCGACTGGTCCCATCAACATCGATGGAAAGCTGAACGAGCCATCGTGGGCGGCGGCTGTTCCATCGGGCGATTTCACTCAGAGCTACCCCAAGGTGGGAGCGAAGCCAACTGACCCGACCGAAGTGCGAGTTCTCTACGACGACGACGCGCTCTACGTTGGCGTGCGGATGTTCGACGCGCGTCCGGATTCAATCGCCGCGCAGCTCGCGCGACGTGATGTCACCGGCATCTACTCGGACTGGTTGCACGTGATGGTCGACTCCTACCGCGATCGTCGCACCTCTTTCCGATTCTCAGTGAATCCGCGTGGCGTGCAGAAGGACGTGCTCGAGTACGATGACAACAAGGGCGAGGACCTGAACTGGGACGCAGTGTGGGAGGTCGCGACGTCGGTCGATTCGATTGGCTGGACGGCGGAGTACCGCATTCCGTTCTCGCAACTTCGATTCGGCAGCGTGCCTTCCGGGGTGGAGCGGGTCTGGGGCTTTCAGGTGATGCGCGACGTGGCGAGGCGGAATGAACGTGACAGCTGGTCGCCGTGGAAGCAGACCGACCCGGGCTTCGTGTCGTTCGAGGGCGATCTCGCCGGAATCGTCGACATCCCGACTCCACGTCGTCTCGAGCTAATGCCTTACCTGAGCGCGAAGCTTACGCGGGCTCCGGGCGATCCCGCGAATCCTTTCTATCGCTCTAACGACACGAAACCCTCGGTGGGAGCAGATCTCAAATACGGTCTGCCGCTGGGGCTTACACTCACGGCCACGGTCAATCCCGATTTCGGTCAGGTTGAAGTCGATCCAGCAGTGGTGAATCTATCCGCTTACGAGACCTTTTTTCCCGAGAAGCGCCCGTTCTTCGTCGAGGGGGCGAACATCTTCAACATCGGCTCTATAACTGGTGGGCCTTCATACGGCAGTCAGCAGATCTTTTACTCTCGAAGAATCGGCAGGCCTCCACAACGCTTCGCGAGGGGACAATTTGTCGATGCGCCGGACGCAACCACGATCATCGGTGCCGGCAAGCTGACTGGTAAGGTCGGACCCTGGACGGTCGGCATTCTCAACGCGCTTACCGCCGAGGAGAAGGCAAGGGTGATCGACGCGTCGAACGTCGAATCCAGAACGCCGGTTGAGCCTTTGACGAACTATTTCGTAGGCAGGGTTCGCCGAGATTTTCGCGGCGGGAATACGATTCTCGGACTCGGAGGTACGGCGGCAAATCGCGACCTCAGCGACACCGTGTTCAAGAACCTACTCCGCTCGAGTGCGGACGTTGGCAGCTTCGATTTTGAGCATCGATGGGCCAACCGTCAGTGGATGTTGAGCGGCGCGCTTTCCAGATCGCTGATCGAGGGATCCCGGCCGGTGATACGAAACGCGCAGCAATCGAGTGCCCGGTACTATCAGCGTCCCGACGCCGATTACCTGAGCCTCGACACGACGGCAAATTCGCTGAGCGGCTACTCGGCAAAGCTGGGTCTCAACAAAGCCGGAGACTGGTCGTTCTCGGCCACGGCGAAGTCGATCAGCCCAGGATTCGAGGTGAACGACCTTGGATTCATGGGGCGCGTTGACTATCGCAATCTTGGCGCGGGCAGCTCATACAACAATTCGAAGCCTGGAAAGCTGCTGCGCAGCTACAACCTTTTTTCGGGGACGAATCACGCCTGGAACTACGGCGGCGACAAGATCTGGACGAGCTTCTTCAATCAGGTGACGCTCAACTTCACGAATCTGTGGAATTTTTATGCAGGTGGTGAATACGATCCAAGCGCGGTCGATGATCGGCTCACTCGCGGTGGGCCCCGCGGCCGTCAACCGACGCAGTACGGCGGGTGGACGCAAATCAACACCGATCAGCGAAAGACGGTGTCGTATAACCTCTTCGCCGACTATTACGCAGACGAAGCCCAGGGGTACGCCAGGGAGCTTTCGATTGGCGTCGACGTGAGACCGAGCTCGTCGGTGCATGTTACGGTTTCACCCGACGTGTCCCTCTATCACAACACGATTCAGTTCGTGCGCGGTGCGACCGACCCTCTCGCAACATCGACATATGGTCGACGCTACGTCTTCGGAAACCTTTTCCAGACGACGTTGTCCGCGACCACACGCGTCGAATGGACTCTGACGCCACTGCTCTCCTTCCAGTTGTACGCGCAGCCGTTTGCGTCAGCGGGTCGCTTCAGGAGCTTCAAGGAGCTGCTTACTCCGGCTACGCAGGACTACGCCGTATACGGACAGGACAACGGCAGCACGATCACGCCAGTGAGCGATCCGACTACAGGAAACACGCTATCGTACACAGTCGATCCGGACGGTCCGGGTATCGCTCCGTCCTTCTCGATCAATAATCCTGACTTCCGCACCCACTCTCTGCGTGGGAATGCCGTCGTTCGTTGGGAGTACCGGCCAGGGTCAGCGCTCTTTTTCGTGTGGCAGCAGCAGCGGAGTGATTTCCTGCCGTTCGAGGGAGATTTCCGCACTGGTCGCGAGACAAGAATGATCTTTGGGCATCCGAGCAACGTCTTCCTGGTGAAGGCGACTTATTGGTTTGCGCGGTGACGGTTAGAAACCGTACCTAACAAGTCCGCGAGAGTAGCCATTGCGGAACGTAAAACCGGGTGAGTTATTTGTTGACCCGGATTGCGGAGATCTCACGTATGCGCTTCTGCGTCACAGCCTCAGCACTGCTGGCCGTTTTTGTCCTCGCGGCTTGCGACGACAGCCAGTCAAATCGTCCCACCGCTCCAAACCTCGCGCGGGCCGTGCAGCTCTCTGCATCGGGAGCAACGGTGGTCGACATTGGAAACGACACGACTGCGCAGAACGAAACCCCGATTGCCGTCAACCCTACCAATCCACAGAATTTCATAGTCGGCGCGAATGACTGGAACTACAATGATGGCTGCGCCGTCAACGCAACCTTTGATGGCGGCAGGACGTGGACGCCTACAGTGCCCGACGGTTTCGTGCCCGGCATTACCCGTTACACGAATGATCCTGCAGTGGCTGGTACTGGGACAGGGGATTTCGGAGGCGATCCGTACGTAGCGTTTAGTAACGACGGGGGGACTGCTTATTACGCTTGCTATAGCTATCGAGTCTCGGGCTACGGCAGCTATAAGGCCCAATTGCTACTCAGCACATCGAAGGATGGTGGCAAAACTTGGCGCAAGGGCGGACGGGACGAGCCATTGACTGTCGTGGCTCAATGGGACGCGTCTGGCATCACGAAAGGGTCGACAGGCCAATTTCAGGACCACGACTCGATGTGGGTCGATCCGACTGACGGGTGCATCTACATCACGTGGGCGCAGTTCCATGGGAACGGCTCCAATTCGCCGATTTATGTTGCTGTGTCCGCCGATGGTGGGAAGACGTTCTCGACACCTGCCCAAATCACCGCCACCACGGTTCGAAGCAATCAGGATGCGCGAGTCGTGACGAACGGCGATGGAAGCCACGCGTATTTGACCTTCGACAACGGCGTCCAGGGTGGCAAAGGCGCTGTGATGTACGTCAGCGAATCGTCTGACCGCGGAATGTCGTGGAGTGCCCCTGTACGTTTCGCCTCGTTCATCAATCCAGTTTGCCTCTTTCCGCCCTACTGCTTCAACGTATCGGGCACCCCATTCAGAGGACCAGGATCGTATCCGGTGCCGGCTTTCGATCCGGTCACGCACAGACTGTATGTCGCCTATGCGGACATCGTAGGAGGCCGGGCGCAGCTATTTCTCGCCTCTGCGCCGGAGAGCCGCGTAACGGATGCTTCTCAATGGAAGGTCGTCCCAATGGCGCCGGGTGCTGCGGGCGACCGACTCAATGTCGAAATGAGCATCGAGCGCGGCAGCGGCCGAATCGACTTCATCTCGCAAGACCGCAGCTACAGCAACAACACACTGGTCGATATAACTTACGGCAGGAGCTTTGACGCTGGCGCTACCTTCACTACCCAGAGGGTTACGCGGAGCGGCTTCGATCCAGGATTGTATGGAGTGCCGAGTGGCTCCGGCTTCAGGCCCTTCATCGGCGACTACAACGGCATAGTGTCGCTTCCAACCACCGCGGCGTTTGCATGGACCGGAGTAGGAAAAAATCCCGGGAACCCGCCGATCAATCTCGATATCTACTTCGGAAGCGTGACGCCATAACGCCGCAATGACTGCACGAAACACAGAGGCCCCGACGAGATCGTCGGGGCCTTTTCACATCGACGAGGTCGGTGCGACCGCGCTCGATTGAGCAAATGCCCCATAGGTTCTGTATACCATATTCCTCGGCACTCGACCGCAACTCGATAAGTATATTTTTTATAGGTTCAGCCGGAGTCCGCCATGCCGATGGATGAAAAACCGAGCAAGAACGAGGACGAGTATTTCGCCAAGCAGAACCTCGAGATCATCCACGAGATGCGGGTAAAACTCGATGCCGAGCGCAGGAAGGCGGAGCGGAAGGCGCACCACAACAAATGCCCGCGCTGTGGTTGCGATCTGAAGGAGCATCATGCGGAGCAAGTGAGGGTCGACACTTGTCCGGAGTGCGGCGGCTTGTGGCTCGACAAGGGTGAGCTCGAGCAACTGCAACGGGTTAACCGTGCCCGAGGCGTTTCCGGAGGCGTGCTGGGATCGCTGTTTCGGCGTTAAGCAAACAGTCCCTCTTGCGGCTTTCTCGTTTGCTCATAATGTGTGGGCTACGAGAAAAAAAGGAGCTTCCATGCTTCGCCGCCTCACCCCTGCTTTGCTACTCGCCGCCGCCGCGAGTCTCCCCGCGCAAAGCACGGTCCGACTGTACACCGATCTCGGAACGTACCACAAAGACATCGGGACCAAAGTTCCCGCCGCGCAACAGTACTTCGATCAAGGCCTGCGCCTGGTCTACGGCTTCAATCACGCTGAGGCGATCAGATCTTTTGCGCGAGCTGCGGAGCTCGATCCGACGTGCGCGATGTGTTATTGGGGAATCGCATACGCCTACGGCCCGCACGTGAACGCGGGAATGGATTCCGCGAGCGGAGTAAAGGCGTACCAGGCGGCGCAGAAGGCGCTGTCACTGAGCAAGACCGCGCCTGCCTGGCAGCGTGGTTACATCAACGCAGTTGTCGCGCGTTACGCCCAGGTTCCGCCAGCGAATCGAGCAAATCTGGATTCCGCGTACTCGCGAGCGATGCGCGACGCCGCCAAAAAGTATCCGAACGATCTGGACGCAGTAGCGCTCTCCGCCGAGTCGATGATGGATCTACGGCCGTGGAATTATTGGACCCCGGAAGGGAAGCCCTATCCCGGCACCGACGAAATCGTACGGCAGCTCGAGTATGTGATCGCGCGCAATCCCAATCACCCGGGCGCCTGCCACTATTACATCCACGCGGTGGAAGCGGTCAAACCGCAACTGGCGGTTCCGTGCGCTGAGCGTCTCGCGCGCCTGATGCCTGGCGAAGGCCACATGGTCCACATGCCCGCGCACATCTACGTCCGGGTGGGCCGGTATAAGGATGCGGCGATGAGCAACGTACACGCGATCCACATGGACGAAACGTTCATCGAAGGGCAGCCGCAGCCCACTGTGTATTCGCTCGCCTACTACCCGCACAACATCCACTTCCTCGCTTTCGTGTCGAGTATGGCGGGCAGAAGCGCCCAGGCGATCGATGCCGCGAAAACGCTGAAATCGAAGGTGAATATGGATGTCGCCAAGAACGTCGGCATGCTGCAGGAGATGGTTCCGTACTATGTCCTGACGCTAACGACCTTCGGGCATTGGGATGATGTTCTCGCTGAGCCGCTGCCACCGGCGGAGATGCGGTTCCCGTCAGCGCTGGCCTATTACGCCAGGGGAGTTGCGTACGCAGCTAAGGGAGACTTCGGCAACGCGAGAATTGCGCTCGATACTGTGATGGCGATTGATGCTGCAACTCCTGCTGATGCGGAACACAAGGCGCCGATTTCGATCGCGGTTCACGCACTGATGG
>QHVA01000052.1 GCA_003223425.1 Gemmatimonadota bacterium | reverse complement strand
GCGCCTTGGCGGTTTCCTCCTGTTGCTCGGCGACGCGCGCCATTTCAACCAGCAGGCGCGCCCGCTTTAAATCATCGGATTTTGGCATGCGCACCTGCCGGTTCAGGGAAAGTCATGCGCTAACTTACGCTTTCCTGATTCAAATTGGTATTAGCCCGACGCTAGCATGTACCGTGAGAAGTGGTTCAGTTGCCACGTCTCGACCTCGGCCTGGCCGGACGAGCCGGAGAAAATCGTGGTCGTTTCGATTTCGAGCGCCTTCAAGATACCGGTCAGATCCAGTGGGTCGGTTGCGAAATAGGCGCAGGCTGCGTTGAGGGCCCCCGGTGTCCCGTACACGGAGGTGTTTTTCAGACGCTGCGTTACGATCACCGGTTTGTGAAACACGAGCCCGTGTGGCTTCATGTCATATGACACGTAGCTGCTGCCGTCTGACGTGATCGAGATCGTCGTTGGCGCAGAGAGGGCGCCCCTGGGGAAAGTGATACTGAAGTCTGAGCCAGGTATCGCTAGCGTGCCGCCATCGTAACCGATGGTCGCCGAGACAACGCGAACCTGGTTGACGTGCGACGGGGCCCACTTGATGGCCCGGACGTCGATTCCGTTCGGGTCGCTCTGAAACCCGATGACCTTGAGAACCGTGCCGAGCAACCCGGTTACCGTGCCCACGAGACCGGAGAGAAGGCCGTCTTGGGCCGCGGTCGGTGCGAGAGGCCCGGTCGCAGTGACGTCAGAACAGGAGAGCGCTACGAAAGTCGCCAGGACGAGCGTGAGCGATCGAACGAATCGGGAGCGGATCATGGATGAGGGCCGGGTTGGTTGAAGTGAGCGCGTGATAGCGGTTTATGCGGTGATCAGCCTGAAGCGAGCATGTAGCGAGAGAAGTGTCTGATGACCCAGACCTGCGCTTGCGGAAGGAGCGGATTGAGCGCTGAGAAGATGGTGGTCGAAGGCTCGATCTCCAGCACCGGCAGTGTTCCACTCAGCTTCAGGTTGTCGTCGGCGATGTAGGCCGCGTACAGCTGATTTCGCAGTGGCTCGCCGAAAACCGTCGTGTTGTCGAGAAGCTGAGTGACTGTTACGTCCTTCAGGAACTGGGTGCCGGCCGGGTCGAATTTGTAGGCGACATAGTCCTTGTCCGCCGTTATTGTGATCTTGAGAGCACTTTGCAGTGCGCCTCGCGGGAAGGAGACCGTAAGCCCAGTCTGAGGAAGCGAGATGGTTCCACCAGACGCATCAATCGTCTTAGAAACACTGATTTGGCGGTCATAGGTGTCCTTCCACCACAGCGCCTTGAGCTGGAGGCTGCTCGAGCCGCCGTCCGAACCGTGGTCCGACGCAGCTGCGATCGGGCCTGTCGGCCCCGGTAGCCCTGAGTCGGAGCAGGACGTTATGATCAGCCCGCCGAGAACCAGGCTGACTGCGAGCAACAGGCGCAAACGATTCATGTGACCGTCTTCGGGCAGAGGTGGCGGAATTGGACGGTCACCCTAAAGCAACGGCTGTGCCGGCTGGGAAGTCCTTGTCAGGCTTGGGTTTGCGATAATCGCCTTGCCGAAGCTCATCAATAACGGTGCAACGTTTTTTTACACCCACATCGTTTCATTACAGGCGATTGGCGGGGCGCAGACCAGTTGCTGAGCCATGGACATCATCGTCCGATGCCCAACAAACCGTGTTCCGGAAATCGCGGCTTGGAGCGCTGAAGACCGGATGTTGACACTAGCTCGGCTAACCCAATCTCACGTCTGCGCGATTTTTTTTTGGAGCAAGTTGGGCCTTTCGCGCGTATAAAGAGGGTCGGAGCTTTTTCCCGCTCCAAACGGGCAGGTCGGCCGGACTGGCGTGAAACCTGTAGCTCGCTCGTCGTGTCTTATAATTAAGGCGTTAGCACGGTTGCACGCTTCAACCTGGTTACACCTTTAGCCTAGTTACACCCTTTAGCCACATAGTCGCATGTCATTCGGAACTCAGAAAGCGCGGCTCTTCGTAGCCGTTATTACCGCTTTTGTTGGCGGATTGATCATCGCTTCCGGGCTTAACTGGACAAAGCTCGGATTCGCGCAAACTCGTCCAGCTCCGGCAGTCGTCCAGCCAATTGCCGAAGCAAGCAACGCCTTTGTGGCGATCGCTAACAACGTCACGCCAGCGGTTGTCTCGATTGAGGTTCTCAGCACGCCAAGAAGCAGTGGTACCTCGCAGCGCGGACGCGTGCAGGTTCCGCCCGGCGTTCCGCCCGGCATGGAAGATTTCTTCCGTCAGTTCGACATTCCGCAGCGCTCACTTCCAACGCGCGGTCAGGGATCGGGCTTCATTGTGACCTCGAACGGGTACATCCTCACCAACAATCACGTGATCACCAACTCCGATCGCGAAACGATCGCTGACAAGGTGACGGTGAAGATGCTCGACCACCGCGTATTCACGGCGAAAGTGGTCGGTCACGATCGCACGACCGACGTGGCGGTGATCAAGATCGATGGCAGTAACTTCCCGACGGTTTCGCTCGGCAACGATGTGACCTCTCGAATCGGCGAGTGGGTACTCGCTATCGGGAATCCGCTCGGACTGGAGAACACCGTCACCGCGGGGATCATCAGCGCCAAGGGACGCAGTCTCGCCGAGCTGATGAACCCGAACGGGACGAACCAGTACGCAATCAGCGATCTCATTCAGACCGACGCGGCAATCAACCCAGGTAACTCTGGTGGTCCGCTCGTAAACTCTCGTGGCGAAGTGATCGGCATCAACAGCGCGATTGCGAGCCCGACCGGCTACAACGCCGGCTATGGCTTCGCGATTCCAATCACGCTCGCCAAGCGAGTAATGGATCAGTTGATCGCCAACGGGCGCGTACGCGTTCCGGCGCTTGGAATCGGCATCGACGACGTGAGTCCGGAAGACGCAGCGGTCGCGGGCGTTAAGGACATTCGCGGCGTACTCGTGCGCAATTTCCCGACCGAGGACACTCCGGCAAAGAAAGCTGGCCTGCAGCCGGGGGATGTGATCATCACAGCCGATGGTCAGCCGGTCGATCGCGTCAGCACACTTCAAAGAATCGTTCGCAACCACAATCCTGGTGAGACGATCGAGATCGAGGCGATGCGCTACGGACAGCGCAAGACGTTCCGCGTGACGCTTATGGAGGCCAAGACCGATCAGCAGGTCGCGGATGCGTCTTCTCCGGTCAGATCGAATGACGGAGGAACGGTTCATCCCGCGCTCGGAATATCGGTCGCGCCGGTGAGTCCGGAAATCGCGGCGCAGGCGAGGATGAGCACACCCGTGCGTGGCGTGATGGTGTCCGACGTCACTCCGGGTGGGCCGGCGGACGAGAAGCTCGCCCGCAATGATGTGATCACCGAAGTGCTGTATCCCGCACCTCGTCGCGCGATCAACACGCCGGCGGACCTGGAGCAGGTGCTGAACAAACTCAAGAACGGCGACTACATCAGCCTCAGCGTTTACTCGCTAGCCGAGCCAACGCACGCGCCAAGAATCGTGAATCTGCAGGTAGGCAAGTAGATCGGGTTTTCTTTTGATGAAGCCCCTGCGGAAATTCTGCAGGGGCTTTTTCTTTGTGGGCAGACTGCGGACTGCGGACCAACGGCATTGCGGACTGCTGACTAACTGCGGATTTGGAAACTAACTGCGGACTGCAGACTAACTACTGCGCACTGCGGACTCAAACCTGTTTACCGGAGTTCTGGCGGAGTTGCTATTTTCAAGACAATGCGGAAGTGGCGGAATTGGTAGACGCGCTGGACTTAGGATCCAGTGGAGCAATCCGTGGGGGTTCGAGTCCCCCCTTTCGCATGTACCCGGGAAGGGAAAACGTCAAGCCGAATCGCTGCGCGCGGGGCGCTCAGCGCGAAGCTTTTGCTGAGCGGAGACTAACTATATGAAAAGAAAAAACGAGATCCCCGATTTCTCAAAGAAGAAGAAAGGACCACAGCCTCACGTCGTGCCAGACATTACGAAGGTCCAGCAGCCGCCGCCTCCCGCGCCGCCGGTGAGAGCTGCAAAACCCCCTGCTACTTCGATGAAATCCGGACGGAGAGGATCGTAGCGGGAGGCGCTGGTGACGATGGTGAATCGCGTCGTCAGGTCGATCTCGCCATCAACCTCGAGGTCACACAAAACCCCTGCCTCAGTTTTATTAGGCAGGGGTTTTTGGCATCAGCGGTGGCGCCGATTAAACTCTGTTCTGATTAAGCCTCGGCTTCCACGTTGATGCCTGATTCCGCCAGCTCGGTCAGCAGATGATCAGTCCTTCCCTCTTCGTCCAGCGTTTGCTGGAGCAGCTCGGCGTGGTTTTCAAACCCGAGCTGGCGCGCGTAGGTGCGCACCGTTCCATAACCCGCGATCTCGTAATGCTCAACGTGCTGGGCCTTCGAGATTAGTCCGGCGTCCAGCACGTCCGGATCCGGGTTCTCCTTGATAAGCTCGCTTCCCTCTTCGATCAGCGCTTCCATCCCCACGCACTTTTTCCCTCGCGGGCTCACGCCGAGCTCCTTGCAAATCTGCTCAAGACGGGCAGCGTGTTGCCCTGTCTCTTTGAGGTGTGTTCGAAATGCTTGCTGGAGCTGAGTGTCCTTCGCTGCTTTAGCCATCTTCGGCAATGCCTTCACCAGCATCTTCTCTGCGCTGTAAAGGTCTTTGATCTCGCCGATATAGAGGTCCTTCAGGGTATCAAGCTCCATGGTGTCCTCCGCACAAGAACTGTTTTCGTTGGATGATTTTCTCGCAATGCTTCACGGCAATAGCGGGGCCGCGCAGAGTTTTCTTTCACCCCTTGTGTTTTGGTTCTAATCTTACCAACCCGATCGCGCGCTACGTGCCGATGCAGCCTTCCGCCTCTGTTATATTGCTTACATGAAAATCGAGTTCACGCCTCGCGCGTCCGAGGGAGTCGAGCGCCACATTCAGGTATCGGTGCCGGCGGAGGCCGTGAAGGACGCCGAAGATAAAGCAGCAAGACGTTATGCCTCGACGGTAAGGCTTCCCGGCTTCAGGCCGGGGAAGGCTCCGCCAACAGTGGTGCGCAAGAAGTTCGGGGACGCGATCAGACAGGAGGCGCTCGAGTCGCTGGTCCGCGAAGCGTACCAAGAGTTCGTGGAGAAGGAGAGCATCAAGGTAGCGGCCCAGCCGCATGTGCACGACTTGAAGTTCGAGGAGGGCCAGCCGCTCACCTTCGAGCTACACCTTGAGGTGAGGCCCACGATCGAGCTCGCGCGGACAAACGGGTTCCGAATACAACGGCCCGCGCCAAAGGTCACCGAGGAGCAGGTCAACCAGCAGCTGGAGCAAGTCCGCGACGAGAAGGCGACATGGACGCCAGTCAGCGAAAAGCCGAAGCCGGGCGACATGGTCAACGTACAGATCGCCACTGCGGCAACTGGCGCCGAGGCGGGTGAGGCCAAGAGCTATCCGCTCGTGCTGGGTGCGGGTCAGGCGATTCCGGGAATCGAAGAGCTGATCATGGAGCTCACGCCTGGAGGGACGGTCGAGCGCGCCGTAAAATGGCCCGACGATTTTCCGGATGAATCACAGCGGGGTCAGTCGAAAGCGGTTCGGATAACGCTCAACGAGGTCAAGCGAAAAGCTGTTCCGCCGCTCGATGACGCTTTGGCGCGCGAAGTTGGCGACTTCGAGTCACTCGACGCATTGAAGCAAACCGTACGCGCGGACATGGAACGCCATGCCGAGCACGAGATCGAAGCCGGTGTCAGGCAGCAGCTGATCGATCAGATCATCTCAGCCAACGCTTTCGATGTGCCCAAGAGCTGGGTTCAGCAATTCGTCCAGAACTACGCCGAAGCCTACCAGGTTCCAGCCGACCAGCGCGAGCAATTTGCGGGCGAATTCCGCACGATGGCTGAGCGGCAGATAAGGCGCGATCTCGTGATCGAGACCATCGCCGAGCGAGAAGGACTGACAGCGACGGAAAAAGATCTGGACGACCGTATTGCCGAGCAAGCTGAAAAGCGGAGCATGAATCCCGGGCAGATCTACGCCCAGCTCGAGAAGAGCGGGCGGTTGAAGGAAATGGAGCGCAGCATCACCGAAGACAAGGTCTTCAAGTGGCTGCTGGACAGAAACGATGTTTCGACTAATGCCTAAAGAGGAAGAAGAAGAGCCAATGCCGACGATCTACACGCCGTACGTAATCGAGCGCTCTAGCCGCGGAGAGCGCACCTATGATGTTTTCTCCCGGCTGCTGATGGACAGGATCATTTTCCTTGGCACATCGATCAACGACGATGTCGCCAACATCGTGATCGCGCAGCTCCTTTTCCTCGAGTCGGATAATCCCGAGCGCGACATCCACATCTACATCAACTCGCCGGGCGGCAGCGTATCGGCGGGGCTGGCGATCTACGACACAATGCAGTTCCTCAAATCTCCGGTGAACACGAACTGCATGGGGCTCGCGGCAAGCATGGGCGCCTTCCTGCTCGCCGCCGGGCGGCCGGGCAAGCGGTCGGCGCTTCCCCACTCCCGAATCATGATTCACCAGCCCTCTCAGGGTGGCGGTGGGGGGACCGCGTCCGATATCGAGATCCAGGCGAAGGAGATCCTGCATCTCCGCTCCGAGATGAACAAGCTCATGGCGAAGCACACCGGCCAACCCACCGAGCGGATCGAGCGTGACACCGACAGGGATCGTTTCATGTCGGCAACCGAGGCCAAGGAGTACGGCCTCATCGACAACGTCATCTCTTATCGGGGAGAAATGGAGGAAGCGCTCAAGCAGGCCTGATGCAGGGCGTTTCTGTTACTTGTGAAAATCTTCACGAGTCCTGCTCCCGTAGCATTTGCTTGACCGCTATCGGCCCTGCTGTTAGGTATCTTTAATCAGACCTCGGCTTCCGGCTTCGCTGACCGGCATCACTCGTTCCCAGCTGATCAATGTCCCAAGAGAAACACCTTCGCTGCTCGTTTTGCGGAAAATCGAAGGATTCAGTCCGAAAGTTCATTTCCGGGCCGTCCGTTTACATCTGCAACGAGTGCATTGCTCTCTGCAATGAGATTCTGGCGGAGGATGAGGAACGCGAGGTAGCGGAGGCGATAACCCAGGTCCCATCGCCGCAGGAGATCAAGGACGTTCTCGATCAGTATGTGATCGGACAGGAGCAGGCGAAGAAGGCACTTGCTGTATCAGTCTACAATCACTACAAGCGCATAAACTCCACGTCACTGAAGGACGACGACGTAGAGCTCGACAAATCCAACATTCTGTTGATCGGACCGACGGGCGTGGGCAAGACGCTACTCGCTCGCACGCTGGCACGAATTCTGGACGTGCCCTTCACCATCGCCGATGCTACAACGCTCACCGAAGCGGGCTACGTCGGTGAAGACGTGGAAAACATTCTCGTTCGACTGCTCCAGGCCGGCGATTTCAACGTGGCCGAATGCGAGCGCGGGATTGTCTACATCGACGAGATCGATAAGATCGCCCGCAAATCGGAAAATCCCAGCATCACTCGCGACGTATCTGGTGAAGGCGTTCAGCAGGCCCTGCTCAAGATCATCGAAGGAACCGTCGCTTCAGTTCCCCCGCAGGGCGGAAGAAAGCATCCACAGCAGGAGTATATCCAGCTCAATACCAAGGACATTCTCTTCATTTGTGGTGGCGCTTTCGACGGGCTGGAGAAGATCATCGAGTCGCGAACGGGACGGCGACAGATTGGTTTCAACGGCGCCGGCGCCCGGGACAAGAAGCTGGCGCTGACGAAGATGTTCAGTGAGGTCGAGCCGGACGACCTCCTTCGTTACGGATTGATTCCCGAGTTGGTGGGACGCTTGCCCGTGACCGTCGCCCTGGAAGGGCTCGACGAAGAGGCGCTCGTGCGGATCCTGAAGGAGCCGAAGAACGCTCTCACTAAGCAGTACGGCAAGCTGTTCGGGCTCGAGGATGTAAAGATTACCTTCGACGAAGCGGCGCTGGTGGCAATCGCGGGCAAGGCGCTTAAGCGTGGGACCGGTGCCCGCGGACTCCGAGCGATCCTCGAAGAGGTTCTCATGGAAGTGATGTTCGACCTTCCGAGCAGAGAGGACGTCGTCGAGGTCAAGGTGACGGAGTCGTGCATCAGCAACGGCACGCAGCCGCTGCTCGAGATCTCGCCGATTAGGCGTAAGAAAGAAGCCTAGATCTTCGAAACTGCAACTGAAGACTACCTGCTAGGGAAACTACAAACTGAAGACTACCGGCTAGGGACGGTGGGCGGGGCGGCTAGGGGCTGCGAGCTTGGCCTCGAATTCTCTCTCGTATCAGCACGAAGCTCCCAGCCGCTCCGCACAAAGCTCCGAGCCGGTAGTCTTCAGTTGCAGTTACTATTACTTCTCGCCGTCAATACCCTCTAATAAGGCCTTGCCCCAAACTTTTCAGCGCGACAACGAGAGCATCCCGACTTCGGACCGGATTCCGGTCCTTCCGCTCCGGGATGTTGTCATTTTCCCCTACGTCGTAATTCCCCTGCTGGTTGGTCGGCCCGCATCGCTCGCCGCGATCGAGGCTGCGCTCGCGGAAGACAAGATCATTCTGCTCGTCGCTCAGCGCGATGGGGAAAAGCAGGAGCCAGCAGCCGCCGACCTTCATCGGACCGGCGTAATCGGACGCGTGGTTCAGGTGTCGCGCCTTCCGACCGGCACCACTCGCGTCCTGGTGGAAGGAATCGCTCGCGCGCGGGTGACTCGCTATATCCCATCTGGAAATGTGCTCAGAGCAGCGGCATCGCCTTTCCCCTTCGAGGGCGCGAAAGCATCGCAGGACGCCGCAGAAACGGAAGCTCTCAGCCGCCGCGTCCTCAACTCGTTCGAGGAATACGTCAGCCTCCACCGTCGGATCCCGGCGGAGATTGTATCGATAATCCAGAGCACTGATTCGCTGGAGCGGCAGGCTTTTGGCGTTGCGGCACACGTGGCTGTTCGCTTCGAGCTTCGCCAGTCGCTGCTCGAGGCCGATACACTGCGAGGGTTGCTCGAGATGCTGGCTGAGCTCCTCTCCGGTGAGATCGAGCTTCTCCGCCTCGAGCGCAAGATCGACGACGATGTTCGCGGAGCGATGTTCCAGAACCAGCGCGAGTTCTACCTGCAGGAGCAGCTTCGCGTAATTCACCGCGAGCTCGGCGAGGAAGACAGCGACGATTTCGCCGAGCTCGAGGCGCAAATAAAGAAGAAGGCACTGCCATCAGTAGTTGAAGAAAGAACGTTAAGGGAGTTACGGAAGCTGCGGCGGATGCCGCCCATGTCTCCCGAGTTCACAGTTGCGCGCAACTTCGTGGACTGGATCGTATCGATTCCATGGACCGAGCGGACCGACGAGGTTCTCGACGTGTCTCGCGCGGGAGCAATTCTCGATGCTGATCACTACGGGCTCGATGAGATCAAGGATCGCATCCTCGACTTCATCGCGGTGATGTCACTCGTTGGGCGGCTCGACGGACAGATTCTGTGCCTGGTCGGCCCTCCTGGTGTAGGCAAGACGTCGCTTGGTCGGTCGATCGCGCGGGCTCTCGGTCGCAAGTTCGTCCGGATGGCTCTGGGCGGAGTGCGCGACGAAGCGGAGATTCGCGGACACCGCCGAACCTATATCGGCTCAATGCCGGGGCGAATTATCCAGGCGATGAGACGCGCCGAAGTCATCAATCCGGTGATTCTGCTCGACGAGGTAGACAAACTCGGACAGGATTTCCGCGGTGATCCAGCGGCCGCGCTGCTCGAAGTGCTGGATCCCGAACAGAACACAACGTTCAACGACAATTACCTCGAGGTGGATTACGATCTCTCGCAGGTGTTGTTCATCACGACCGCGAACTCGCTGGCGGGGATTCCCGAGGCGCTGCGTGACCGGATGGAGATTCTTCGTATCGCCGGCTATCTCGATCACGAGAAGCTCGCAATCGCGCGTCAGTACCTGCTGCCACGGCAGATCGAATCGAACGGGCTGAAGAAGGAGGAGGTCGTTCTAGAGCCGGATGTACTGATGGCGATAATGCGCGGTTACACGCGCGAGGCGGGCGTACGGGAGCTCGAACGCCGCATTGCGCGGGTGGCGAGGAAGCTGGCACGCAAGCGTGCGGAGGTAGCATCAGACGGGGCGACGCAAACCGTCTCTGTCGCTGATCTGAAGGAGCTACTCGGCGCCCCGCCTTTCGATCCGGACGATACTTCCCTCGACGACAAGATCGGAGTCGCGTCTGGCCTGGCTTATACCTCCGTCGGAGGCGAGGTGCTCGAGATCGAGGTCAGCGTCGTGAAGGGCCGTGGGAAGGTGCAACTCACCGGAACTCTGGGCGACGTGATGAAGGAATCCGCCAGCGCCGCTCTCTCATACGCACGCGCGCGTGCACGAGCACTGGGAATCGAGTCCGAGTTCTACCGGACGAAGGACATACACATTCACATGCCCGCCGGAGCGACACCTAAGGACGGTCCGTCAGCCGGGATTGCGATCGCCACCGCGGTCATCAGCGCGCTCACGGGAGTGCCGGTTCGCGGTGATGTCGCTATGACTGGCGAGATCACGCTGCGAGGCCGGGTCCTGCCTATTGGGGGTCTAAAGGAGAAATCGGTGGCCGCGCACCGCAACAAGGTTAGCGACGTGATCATTCCGCATGGCAACGCCAGGGACGTCGACGAACTTCCGGAAGAGGTGCGTGCGTCCGTTCGATTCCATCCGGTCAAGACGATGGACGAAGTCCTGGCAATGGCACTGCGTCCACAGCCAGCGGCGACGACTTCTTCAGGCGAAGCGCTCTACGATTCCGTAACGCACTGAAATGCCGAAGGACCCAGCGGCCGACCGTCTGGTAATCCGCAATCTGGAGTTCATTGGCGGGATGTCCGAGAAGCAAGGCTGGCGTCCAGAGTCCTCGCTTCCGGAGATCGCGTTCGCGGGGCGGTCGAACGTCGGCAAGTCGTCGTTGCTCAACGTGCTGGTGCGACGAAAATCATTCGCGCGCGTGAGTCGCACGCCGGGTCGGACGCGCGAGATCAACTTCTTTCGCGTCAACAACGCCTTCGTCCTCGTAGATCTGCCAGGCTATGGTTACGCCCGCATCTCGAAGGAGCAAAAGGCCGAGTGGAAGCCACTCATCGAAGCGTACCTGCGCCGAACTACCCAGCTTCGGGGTATAGTATTACTGCTGGACATCAGACGCGAGCCGAGCGATGATGATCGAGCAATGTTGGACTTTCTGGCGGAGTTGGAAGTGCCCACGATCGTCGCGCTGACGAAGACTGACAAGCTGAGCAAACTGGCCGCGCGCGAGCGAGTCGCAGAAATCTCTGGCGCGCTCTCACTCGAGAGCGATCAGGTGATTCCGTTCAGCGCTGTTTCTGGCGAGGGCCGGGTCGAGCTGCTCGAGGCGATCACCGATCTGCTGGAGGCAGAAACGCGGTGAGTTGCCGTCGCACGTTCGTCGAGCTCATCGCGACCGTCGCGGTTGTCACAGCCTGCGCGAGCGGAACGTCGACTGCGGCGGGACAAGAGAGAAGCCTTCCGCCCATCACAGATGACACAACTGGCCGGGTAAACGTGCCGGTCGGATTCGGCACGCTCCGTCAGGATGAAATCGCGATCAGAATCGAGCTTCAGGGCCTGATCGTTCGCGCGATACCGCTCGACGAAAATCTCATTCGCCTCCTGACTCCCGATTCATATCGCGCGCTCCGCGAGTTGCAGGAGAGCAACAAGCAGGCAATTGCAGCAGTGACGCGACGCACCGGCGGTCGAACTCCCGATCTGTGGTACGTGTCGTTCTATGGGGTCGAGCCGGATGTGCATTTCAGTCCGATGGAGCTCGTAATCACGAGCAGCGGGCGAGATTTTCGAGCGCTCGAGGTGCTGCCTCTCAGCTCCGGATTCGGGGAGCAGCGGTTGAAGCAGCGCGAAACGCAGAGCGCAATTTACCTTTTCGACGAGGCGATCGATCTCGATCAGCCGCTCACCGTGACTTTCCAGAACGTGCGTGACGACAGCTGGGAGCAGGTCCTCACACGCGTGGAGCGCGAGCGAGCGCTCGTTCGCGCAAGAGCATCACGTCCAACGCAATAGCTGGTTTTTCGCGCGGGGGACGACCAACTTTCCCGCCATGCCGATCTATCCGCTGCGCAAGCTCCCCGCTCTTCCAATAGCTGGAATAGAATCTCAATGGCTCGAGCAGCTGGCGTCAGAGCTCAAATCCGGTTCCGACCGCGCCATCCTCTGCAGGCGTACCCTGTGTGAGATCGCCTATCCACAGTTCGCGTCGAACTGGGAGACGGCAGTGGAAGACTCGAATCTTCCGCTTGCGACTCGTCTCGCCCTCTCAGCGCTCGATCCGCACAACGTGACGCTCGAGCCGGAATACTACGCGGAGTGCGATGACGCCCGCTTCCAGAAGGTGAAGCCGTTGCTGTGGCTGTGGTATTCTTTCGATCGTACGCCGCTTGGAGGGCAAAACGTCGAGCTTGGAGTTCAGTTCAGACGTGTCCTCGCGCCGTACATTTTCAAGCGCTGCGGCGCGAACTTCAAAGCTTTCCAGCACGTCGAGTTCTCGTTCGGCTACAACATGGAAGTGGGCGACAACGTCGTAGTGCACCGCCACGTCCTGCTGGACGATCGCGGCGGCATATCACTGGGGAACAACGTGTCGATCAGTGATTTCGCCAACGTCTACAGCCACACCCACAGCATCGTCGATCAGCGCGATGTCACCGATGCTCTCACTCGGCTCGAGGACGGAGTTCGAATTACGTACCACGCAACTGTGCTTGCTGGAGTGCATGTCGGAGAGCAGGCGATGGTCGGCGCCATGGCGGTCGCGACGAAAGACGTGCGGCCTTATCACGTTTACGTCGGGATTCCAGCGAAGAGCGTGCGCGTGAAGCCGGGCGCGCCATCGGGGCAGGACGCGTTGACCACTGTCAAACCACGGTAGAGAACAGCAACTGCAACTGACGACTACCAGCTAGGGGCGGTGGGCGGAGCGGCCGGGGGCTGCGAGCGAGGGCGCGCGGAACATTACTGAATCCGTAGGACATCCTCCACGGTGCCCGCGTCCCCGCGCCCCAGTAGATGCTTCGCGTCGCGCAGCGCATGCGCCTCGCGCGGCCAGGTAAATCGGTCGCAAGCGTCGTCCACCGACAACCACTCGAAACGCTGATGCTCTTCGCTGAGAGTAATCTCAGCGTCGTCCGACACGAACGCAGCGAACGTCATGCACATCTGAATGGTGTGGCTGTCATGCAGGTAGAAGCTGCTGACGGTCACGTTGTAAAGTGATTCGGGATCCAGGCCCGTTTCCTCACGCAGCTCGCGCACTGCCGCCTTTTCCGGCTTTTCGCGGGCGTCGACTTTTCCGTAGACAGTCTCCCACGATCCCGGCCGTTTCCCATCCGGGGCGCGCTGAAGAGTGAGGACGCGCCAGTCGCCACCGTTGTGCCGTACTACGAAGAGCTCAATGACACCGGGCGTGATTTTCGTCATGGCCAGTTCCGGCAGTTTTTCATAGACGATGCGCTGCGGCGAATTGTATGCCGGCCGTTGAGTGGCAGGATGCTGACGTGAAGTCTCGGGCTCGATCACGCGCACCAGCTCCTGCGCGCTGGTGTTCCCAGCGAGGAGTTGCGCGCAGCCGCAACCCCAGAGGGAGCGCGTACCCGAGCCTCTGGCCGCTTCCAGCAGTCTTTCCGGTGGATCGTTCGAGGCGATGGATCGCTCGATCTCTGGGGTCGTCACCAGGACTTCTGTCACCGCCACGCGTCCCGAGTAACCCGTCATCGAGCATTCCTTGCACCCTCGTGGAACGTAGATCATAGAGTCTTCCGGAATAGCTCCGACGATACGACGGGGGACTCCGGCGTTTGCGACCAGCTTGCAGGCGGGACAAAGTCTTCGAATCAGTCGTTGCGCGACGACTCCCTTGAGAGCTCCGGCGAGCTTTGCCGAATCGACTCCAAGGTCAGTTAGACGAATGATCGAGCTGCACGCGTCGTTGGTGTGGAGAGTCGCGAACACCAGGTGACCGGTGAGCGACGCCTGGATGGCGATCGCAGCCGTCTCGCGATCGCGAATCTCGCCAATGAGAACGACGTCCGGATCCTGACGCAGCACCGATCTCAGCGCCGACGCGAATGTCAATCCGGCTTTTTCGTGGATCTGCACCTGCACAATTCCCGGAATCCGATACTCGACCGGATCTTCTACGGTGATGATGTTCACCCCGCGGTGCTGCAGCAGCCGAAGCGCGGCGTAGAGCGTAGTGGTTTTGCCAGAACCCGTTGGCCCAGTGACGAGGATCAAGCCTTCGCGCACCTCGAGCAGTTTCTGCATTCGGGGGCCGTCGACCGGATCGAGGCCAAGGGCTTCAACGGAGCGTAGTGCCGCCCGCGAGTCGAGGATTCTGATCACGACCTTCTCGCCGTGGGACGCGGGCAACGTTGAAACGCGCAAATCGACGCGAGCCCCGTTGACAGCGACGCGTGCCCTGCCACCCTGCGGCCGTAATCGGTCTGCGATATCCATCTGGGACATGATCTTGATTCGAGACACGAGAGGCACGCCGACCGCTTTGGGAAGAACCATCACCTCCTTGAGCATTCCGTCGATGCGGTAGCGAACTGCTATTCCGTTCTCCCCTGCCTCGAGGTGGATATCACTCGCGCCGACAGCTATCCCCTCGGCGACGATGTGATCGACAAGCTTGATGACCGGGCGCTCGACCTCTTTTTCGTCAACCCGTTCGTCGGTGTCATCGTGTCGTTCGATGACAGGCTGAATGACAGGCCTGGCAGCTTTGTCGAGGAGTTTACTTACACGATCAACGGGAGCGTAAACCTCTTCGATCCGCTGCTGGATTCGGTCCGGCGGCGCGAGGCACATGCGGACCGTCCGCGCGGTGGCGAAGGAAAGCGTCTTCTCGCAATCGAGGTCGTATGGGTTCGAAGTCGCGATATCGAGAGTCGATTCCGAAATTGCGAGCGGAAGGATTCCGAACTTGCGGGCCAGCCTTTCCGACACGGCCTCGCACGCCTGCGAGCTCACGAGTAAGTCAGTCGCAATTCTGAAACGGGTGCGCGCTGACAGCGCCTCGAGAACGTCGCCGTCCGTCAACAGACTCCCGTCCACGACAGCGCGCCACAGGCTTCTCCCAGCACCAGGCTCGAGAGCGCGAAGCGAGTCCTCTGGGAGGAGTTGCTTCAGGATCGGAAAGAGCCAAGTATCAGTCGCGACAGAGTCGACGACGGAAATCATGCCTTAAGACTAGGCTGACCCGATCGGCGCCGGTGGTCTAATTCACTCTCGCGGAATCCTGCCACCACACTGGAACAGCATGGCGGTCTTCGATCGCAGCGATTTTCCCAGCCGTCTCGCGATTAGAAGCCGAGACGCGCTCGCAGCGAGAAGGTGTACCACTTGTACTCGCTACCAGTGCTTTGGCCGGGAGCAGCTACGTTCGCGTAGCCTCCCGAAGCGCTGATTTCACGAGCCGGATCAAACCGATATCCCAGCGACATCGCGACACGCTCTGCGAGCCGCGAGCCTGAGCTCGACCCAAAGAGCTCAATGCTCTGACTCCCGATTCCCACGTCGGCCTCTGCATTCCAGCCCAGATTGCCGCCGATGCGCCCGCGACCGCCAGCTTCGACAAGCGTGTACCTCCGGGGAGCGAAGTAGCCGTCTGCTGATGTCGTGTCGTAGCCGAACTGACGGCCGCCAACAGCGAGACTCCAGTTCCGGCTGCGCGTCCAGCGCAAGGTGGTCGAGAACGCGTCGCGCGCGTTCTCACGGGTGCCGCCCGTCAATCGCGCGTGGCTTGCTGCACCAGAGAGCGTCAACCTCGCGGGCAACGCTATCGCTGCCTCGCCGCTGACATCCGAGCTGACCACGCCGTGGGCGATCAGCAACGCCGTCTCGTCAAATGCTGCGCGTGCGCCGCTCACGCCAATCGTGAGCGAGCGTCCAACGTTTCCGGAAACGCGCAGGGCACCGCTGCCAATCGTCCGTTGAGGCGCGGGCGACTGCACGAATGTCGACGAATGTCTGGTCGCACCGCCTTCGGCACGTACCTGCCATGAGCTCGACGCCGGCTGCCAGCGTGCAAACACGCTGGCCGCATCAGCGCGGGAATCGATCGCAGCAAAGTTTGCACTCCGTTTCTCGTAACGACCTCCAATAGCTCCGTTCCACCACGCCCGTGCCGTATAATCGACGGAGACAGCAGTAGATCGATTGTTGTCACTGTCGTTTATGCTGGTTCCGGTTATGGTCACGCTGGGTCTCAGATCGGCTTGCACAAACCGAAGCAAAGCCCGCGCGTCGCCGTAAGATGGATTTGCGCGCAGTGCGTGCTGCAGCGCGGTCTCGGCGTCCGTCTGTCGGCCCTGCCAGGTGAGAACCTGGGCCAGCCCAGTGAGCGCTTCTGGATCATTCGGATCGGTTTCGAGCACCTGACGCCACGTACGTTCACTGCGGTCCAACTCTCCTCTCCATCCAATAAGGCGCGCGAGCCCCTTCTTGGCAGCCGCGTTCCCGGTTTTTGCCAGCTGCGCGTACATCGCTTCTGCTTCATCGAGCTGACCATTCCAGGCGAGAGCGCGCGCGTACGCGATCGAAGCATCGCGATCGGGAGAATGGTCGCGGAGCCAGACCTTGTAGGCACTGAGCGCCTCACCCAACCGGCCGGCCCACGCCAGAGTTTGTGCGCGGTCGAGCGTGGCATCCCGAGTGCGCTGCTTGTTGGCAATGAGCGAATCGTAAGTCGCGATCGCCGAGGCGTAGTTTCCCTGCCACGCCAATGTCCGAGCAAGGGCGATTCGTCCCTCCGCGTCACGCGGCTCCTGCTGTATGTAGCGCCGATACAGGGCTATCGCTTCGTCGAGTCGGTTGTCCCACGAGCGAAGCGTCGCCAGCCTGAAGATCGCGATCGACGCTGGTGATGGATCCTGTGAGACGATCGCCTCGTAGAGCGAGGTAGCCAACGCGTAGGCACCGGCTTGATATGCGCTGTCTGCCCGAGTAAGGGCGTTCTTCGGCAGCACGGCCTGAGCGTGCTCGCCCGACGGCGGAATTGCGACGGCTCTGCTGACCGCGGTGGCACGCGTTGCTGTCGCGCAGGCTGCCTGAAGAAGGAGAGCCGCGAGCGTCAAAGACGCGCGGCCAAAATCGAGAAATGAGCGCATGAATACCTTGCTGCTGATGTTGGGTCGAAACCGGAGCTCGGCTCCGTAGCTTTCCGGGGGATCTCCCCCATGAAAGACGACGATACACGCCGTTCAATAACGGCCCTTACCCGCTGGGCTGTCGCGCCTTAGAGCACGCTCCAGAAATCGCGTCCGATGTCAGCTGAGAAGGTCCACCGCCCTTTCCGAAGGCCGCGGGCGACGTCTAGCCTGAGTACGTCGAATACGGTAAGCGCGCCGAGTCCGACTGACGGATACCACCCTTGGCGCGCTGCCTTGAAGGGCGCCGACCGGTCGATCCACACCGCGGTCGCGAATGGCGCGAGGGTGATCGTGCCCGGTGCGCGGCCGAACCTGCCAAGAGGGATCGGAATGAAGGGAGCTGGGAAGCGATACTCGATCCGTTGACTGACCCCGCCGCGGCCGACGAATTCATGAAACTCGTACCCGGGGCCCGTAGTTGGACCGCCGAGATAGGCCAGGTGCTGAGCGGGCAAAGTATCGCTGCTGATTATTCCCGCAGCAAGCGTGTGAAGGAGCAAACGGCTCGAGCCGAAGGGCTTCTGCAGGTCCAGCATCAGCGAAGGCCGCAGAAATTCTGCGCGTAATGAATTCGCCCGGCTCCCTTTCCGGATCGCGCTGAGTGCGAGGTGTGCACCGAGCTCAAAGCCTCCGAAAGTCAGCGTCGTGGGTCTGTCGAGTCCGAGTGTCAGGCGGCTCTCGTGGAGCGACAGGGCGGGTACTGTTGATTCAAACCGCCCGTTGGCGGGGCGAGCGTGAACGCTCAACGGCTCGTGTCGCTCGTAAGCAAACTCGAACGACGGCCTCCATCCGAACCGCGCCAGCGACCCAGCGAGGGAGACTGCGCGGACGTCATAAGTGTCAGTGTAATCGCTGCCGAATTCCTGGGACGCAATAGTATTGCGAACCAGCGACGTCTCCTGTTCGTCGCTCACATCCCGGTATTGACGTTCTGCGGCGAGGATCAGGGACGAGCCGGCTCCGGTGCGATACTCGAGCGCTCCACGTCCTTTAGGTTCCTTGTCGCTGAAGCCGTAGCGACCGGAGGCGGCAACCGCAAAACCGGCCCCAATTCTTTGAAGGAATCCGCTGCCGAGGGCAAGACCTTCAACACGATTGAACCGGGCGATGTCCGAGATGTGCCGCGCCGAGAATGCGAAGCTGCGACTGCGCGCCAAAGCCTGCGCGCGCACGAGCGCCCGCGCTTCCTCCTGTACTTTCTTGACGTCTTCGTCCGTGACCGCTCTTACATCCGGAGGCAGCGAATCCAGTACGTGGCCGATGAATGGAAAGGGCTTCATCGCTCGTTCCGCCACCGGCGCCATCACGATCTCGGGCCCCGCGAAAAAGCTCGGCGAAATTCCCGTGTTTACCTGATAGCAGCAGATCTCCCAGCGACCGCGGATGATTCCGCGCGCCGGATAGTCGAGCCACGAGCCGGTACGCCGAATCTCGATCTCCTGCCGACGCGGGAGCCAGAAGCGGCCTTCGATGAGCGCGTTCTCGAGAACGACGGACACGTCCTCCAGATCTTTGTCGATCAGCGCAGCACGGGTGAAGCTGAACGCCATGCGGACGACTTCTCCCGTTTCGCGGTCTATGTACACTGCTCCCACAGCGCGTGGCTGGCGATCATCCTTCGGCCGCACTCTGACCTCATAAACATCGAGTACCCGAGTGCCGAGCCGAATCTGAAGTGAGTCGTGAATGGCGAAATCGTAAACCTGAAGACCGGCTGGTGAGAGTGGATGGGGAACATCCTGCACTTCATCACCTTCGCCGATCCTGATGATGTTTCTGAAATTGTTCTGGACGATTCCCAGGTGATCGCGATGGTAGTTGATGTCCGTCGGAAGCAGCAGGGTGTCGCGTCGACCCATGATGCGCTGCTTGCTCAGATCGGGAGCGCGCCAGTAAACTTCCAAACCCAGCTCGTCCGCCTTCACGATTTTTGGCGGCTCGGGAAACCCCTCTCCAAATTGTGCGAGGAACGTCACGTAGCCATGCGCCGTCGCCTTGTAGTCGACGAGGGCCGTGTCGGCGAGCTGACTCGCTCTGCGCTCGGTGGCGTGCTCGACGAGCGCTCGGGTGCGCGGGTCGTTCCAGGTTTGCTGCGCATCGACTTTGCTCGCGGCGACGATGATCAGCGCGAGAGTTCGGATAGAAACGCGAAGCCTCATGGAGGAAAATTAGTTGCTGGTGAACCGGCACGGAGACCGACTGTCAACGGTTTCAGCGTGATGATGAGATGAGCTTCAACGATTTCAAACGCAGAGCCTCCACCGCGGCACTGGTGCCCGTGTGGAAGGATTGTCTGCTCGATACCGAAACCCCGGTGTCCGCCTTTGCCAAGCTGCGACGTGGTCCGTTCGCGTTTCTGCTCGAGTCAGCGCCAGCGGGCGGTGAGACGTGGTCACGCTACACCTACCTGGGCACTGAGCCGCGCTCTGCCTGGAGGCTCACCAACGGCGTGGTGGAAGAGTGGACGATTGAGCGCGGCTGGCACAATGCGAGGAGGCCGACCGATCCGCTCGCTGATCTCGCGACGCTCATCGACGAAGCAAAGCCCGCCAACGTGCCTGAACTCGGGCAGTTCTGGGGCGGGGTGGTAGGGTATTTCGGATACGACGTCGTCCGACTCATCGAACGGCTTCCCAATCGACCCGCGAACGGTCTCGGGCTACCCGATGCGATCTTCGTTTTTACCAGATCCCTCGTGATACTCGACAATCTTCACGCCCGCGCGCGAGTCGTCGTATCGGTCGCCATTCCAAAGCGAACACCCGAAACGCAACTCAAGGGGTTGTACGAGCGGGCCGTCGCCGAGCTCGATGACATTCTCGACCGTCTGCGAAAGCCGGCGCGCCTCGAACCAATGTCGCCAAACCCGGGCGCGCGAGCGATCGACGGCCGGTCGACCTATGAGCGCGCGCAGTTCATGACCCACGTCGACCGAATCAAGGAATACATCCGAGCCGGTGACTGTTTTCAGGCGCTCCTGTCGCGCCGCATCGATGTGCCCCTGGATTTCGATCCGCTGGACCTTTACCGCGCGCTTCGCGCGCTCAATCCATCGCCGTACATGTATCATCTCGTCCTTGATGGACTCGAGATCGTCGGCAGCTCACCCGAATTGCTCGTACGCGTCTCGGAGAATCGAATTACACTTCGACCGATTGCCGGGACGAGACCGCGCGGAAAGACTCAGGAAGATGACGCTCGATTGGCAACCGAACTGCTGGCCGACGAGAAAGAGCGCGCCGAACACGTGATGCTGGTCGATCTCGGAAGAAACGACGTTGGCCGAGTCGCGAAGTACGGCACGGTACAGGTCACCGAGCTCATGAAAATCGAGAAGTACTCGCACGTGCTGCACATCGTCAGTCAGGTCGAGGGAGAGCTCAACGATGGACTTACGGCGCTCGACGTATTTCGCGCGACCTTTCCCGCCGGCACAATGACGGGTGCGCCAAAGATCCGCGCGATGGAAATAATCGACGAGCTCGAGCCAGTCTCGCGCGGGCCGTACGCGGGCGCGATCGGGTACATCGCAGCGGGCGGAGGACGAATGGACCTCGCGATAACGATCCGAACATGCGTGATCGCGGACGGTACCGCGTCAGTGCAGGCCGGAGCCGGTATCGTCGCCGATTCAGTTCCGGAACGCGAGTGGGAGGAGACACGCAGCAAAGCCGAAGCCCTCCTCAGCGCAATTGCATCGGTGCGAGAATTCCGGAAGAAGGACGGATAAGTGGCTGGTGTCTCTACGCCATCCTACGAGCGTTTCGAGGTCGCCGGCTCCCGTGTGGTCGCCGCGAAAGCCTGCTCGGCCAGCATCCGCGAAGTGCTCGAGAAGGAAAGCTTGTACGAATACGCAGCGCGTCAGCCCGATGCAGTTCCGCTCGTGGGGCGAGCGCCAGTTTTCGCGGTGAATCTGCCAGGCAGTTGTGGGCGAGCTGTCGTGCGGCATAACATGCGTGGCGGCTGGATGGCAAAGTTGAGCAAGGACCTCTTCGTCCTGCCGACGCGAGGTTTTCGGGAGTTGATCGCCTCGCTGCGTCTGCGCGCAACCGGCGTCAGCACTCCGGAAGTGCTGGCTTACGTCTCTTATCCGAAGAATCTGATTCTGCGGCGATCCGATGTCGCAACGCGCGAGATCCCCAACGGCCACGATCTTTCCGTCGCGCTCACCAAGGTGACGGACCATGACCACCGCGTCATGGTTCTGGACGCAGTAGTGAAGCTGTTGCGCGCGCTCACACAGGCTGGAGCGCATCACCAGGATCTCAATCTCAAGAACGTCCTGCTCACCGCTGGGGAAGGCCCCGGCTTAGACGCACACGTGCTCGACGTCGACCGCGTTCGCTTCAGCTCGCCGGGATCACCGCTCGTCGCGAAAGCGAACCTCGACCGTCTCATTCGCTCGCTGCGCAAATGGCGCGACCTCCACGGTCTTCCCTACTCCGCTGAAGACGAGGAGTATCTGCGATTGAGGAGTGTCGAGTGAGCGCTGTCATGGCGCCGGGAGTGCCCAACAGGATTTGCATCGTGATGATGAGCGCAGTCGGTGACGCAGTGCACGTGCTGCCGGTGGTCAACGCGCTCAAACGCGCGAATCCCAACACTCGTATCACCTGGATACTCCAGCCGGCCCCCGCCGCTCTCGTCCGCGGACACCGATCGGTCGATGAGATAATCATCTTCGATCGTTCCAGGGGCCTGATGGCTTTCGCCAATGCCGCCGCCCAACTCGCAAAAAGGCGCTTCGACCTCGTGATCAACCTGCAGGTCTATTTCAAGGCGGGGATCGTAACGGGGTTCACGCACGCTCCAATCAAGCTCGGATTCGATCGCGCCCGCGCCCGCGACCTGAACTGGCTCTTTACCAATAGAAAGATTGCGCCGAGTCCGATTCAGCATGTGCAGGATCAGTACTTCGAGTTTCTCACTGTGCTCGGCGTCGCGCCACAGCCGGTGGAATGGGACCTCGGGCCATGGCCTCAGGAGCGCCAGTGGCAGCGCCGCTTCGTCGCATCGATCGATGGACCTATTGCATCGATTGTGGTGGCGACCAGCAAGCCCGAGAAGGATTGGTTTCCCGAGCGTTGGGCCGTGGTATGTGACGCGCTCCATGAAAAGTTTGGCATGCGAGTCGTTCTCGTCGGTGGTCGCTCGGCGCGCGAGCTGGCAGCCGAGCGAGTCGTAATGGAACGCGCGAAGCACAAGCCGCGTTCGGAGCTTGGGAGTGGCCTGCGAAATCTTGTATCGATTTTGGACGCTTCCGCCCTCGTACTATCGCCGGACACGGGCCCGTTGCACATGAGTGTCGCACTCGACACGCCGGTTATCAGTCTGATGGGATATACGAATCCGAAGCGGACCGGTCCCTACCGGAGATTTCAGGACCTGATCATCGATGCCTACGGAGAACCTGGCGAGGATTATCCGATCACGATGGAGAACCGGGCCGGTCGAATGAGGCGGATCGAAACGCGCCATGTGCTGGATAAAGTGCAGTTGTGGCAGGATCGATACGCGGGGACGAGGGCACGATGACGCCGCGCAAGTCGAGCGGATCTTCCTCGAAGAAATCGCCAAGAATCAAGTCGCCAGTAATAAATCAGACTTCGGCCGGTGGCGTGGTCTTCCGCGGCGAACAGGGACACGTCGAAGTGGTGATCGTCTCGGTTGGAGGCAATAGCCGCTGGCAATTGCCAAAGGGACTCGTCGATAAAGACGAGAATCCCGAGATCACGGCTGTGCGAGAGGCGCGCGAGGAGGGCGGCGTATCAAGCGAGGTCGTACAGCCCATTGAGACGATCGAATACTGGTATGCGGGCCTCGACAACGGCATCAGGGTGCGCTTTCACAAGCGCGTGCACTTCTACCTGCTTCGTTACGTGTCAGGCGACACGAAGGATCACGACTGGGAGGTAAACGAAGCACGCTGGGTGCCGATCGAAGATGCGACGGGCCAGCTGGCGTTCGATAACGAACGGCGGGTGATGGAGAGAGCGCGCGAGCTAATCGGCTGACGTCATCAGGTCGCCGAATCGATAATTGACCCCGACGTCCCTCAACAATCCAACGAGACGCACGAGCGGCAGCCCCATGACGGCGAAATAATCTCCCTCGATTCTTTCGACGATCGTCGCTCCAAATCCTTGAATGCCGTAGGCGCCAGCCTTGTCCATCGGCTCTCCGGTCGCAATGTACGCCTGGATCTCGTCGTCGCGTAGCCTTCGGAATTTCACCCGAACCTCCTCGATCGCCGAGCGCAGCTTTTCCCCGCGCGAAACCGCAACGGCAGTGATCACGAGGTGCTCGCGACCACTCAACAGCCCGAGCATCCGGGCAGCTTCGTCTCCATCAGCAGGTTTGCCCAGTACAGTGCGATTGATGACTACCACCGTGTCAGCGCCAATCGTGATGAGGCCTGGATCACGCGTCGAGACAGCGCTCGCCTTTTCGCGGGCGAGTCGCTCCGCATGTCGGCGCGGGGCTTCGCGTGGGCGCGGCGACTCGTCGATGTTCGCCGGGCGAACCTCGTGTGCGATGCCGATCAGGTTTAGAAGCTGTCGACGCCTTGGTGAAGACGACGCAAGGACTACACGACACACGCTCACCGCTCGAGCCAGAGGGTGACTGGTCCGTCATTCACCAGCTCAACATCCATCATCGCGCCGAACTCCCCGCTTTCGACTTTGAGCCCACGTTCACGGAGCGCGGCAAGGAAGCGCTCATACAACGGGATCGCTAATTCGGGGCGCGCGGCGTCGATGAAGCTGGGGCGTCTTCCTTTTTCCGCATTCCCATAGAGCGTGAACTGCGATACGACCAGCACTGACCCGCCGACATCCGCGAGGGCGAGATTCATCTTGCCTTCGGCGTCGCCAAAAAGTCGAAGTCCGGAGGTCTTGTCCGCCATCCAGTCGACTTTCTCGGGAGTATCGGCGTGCGTGAAGCCCACCAGAAGGAGGAATCCCTTCCCAATGCTTCCCGCCGTTCTCTCTCCGATGCGGACTTCAGCCCGCGAGACGCGTTGGAGCAGGACTCTCAGTACCTACTCCACCGTGACGGACTTGGCGAGGTTGCGCGGCTGGTCCACGTTCGTCCCACGCTTCACCGCGATGTAATAGGCAAGGAGCTGGAGTGGAACCGACGCCAGCACAGGAGTCAGCATGTCCTTCGTCTCGGGAATGCGGAACTCGTAATCGAGCTTCCCCTCGAGTGCCTCTTCATCGCGCGTTGTGATGGCGATTACTCGACCCCCGCGCGCCTTCACTTCCTGCACGTTGGACACGACCTTGTCGAAGACAGAGTCGTGCGGGGTGATGAACACCACCGGCATCTTCTCGTCGATCAGCGCGATCGGGCCGTGTTTCATCTCCGCTGCCGGGTAGCCCTCAGCGTGGATATAGCTGATCTCCTTCAGTTTGAGCGCGCCCTCCAACGCGGTCGGAAAGCTGTAGCCGCGGCCCAGGTACAGAAAATTCTGCGAGCTCTTGAATTCCTCGGCGATTTTCTCGATTTCGCCGGCGCGGTCGAGGATGTTCTGAATCTTGGTTGGGAGCGCCTGCATCTCTTCGATGATCGCTTTTCCGTCGACCATCGACAGCGTGCGAAGCCTGGCCAGCTTCAGGGTGAAGAGAAGCAGCGCGATTATCTGGCTGGTAAACGCCTTCGTCGAAGCGACGCCGATCTCCGGCCCGGCGTGGACGTAAATACCGCCGTCGCTCTCGCGCGCGATCGTCGACCCGACGACGTTGACTATGCCATAGGTTTGCGCGCCTCGCGCTTTGGCTTCGCGCATCGCGGCGAGGGTATCGGCAGTCTCGCCGGACTGCGAAATCACAATGCAGAGCGTCCTGTCATCGACGATCGGATTGCGGTAGCGAAGCTCGGAAGCATATTCGACTTCGACGGGGACGCGGGCGAGGTTCTCGAGCATGTGCTCGCCGATAAGCGCCGAATGCCAGCTCGTGCCACAGGCGGTGATCAGGATGTTGTCGAACCTGAGCAGCTCCTCGTCCGTCATGTTGAGACCGCCGAGCTTCGAGGTGCCCTGATCCGGCAGCAGTCGTCCGCGCATGCAGTTCTCGATTGTAGCGGGCTGCTCGAAGATTTCCTTGAGCATGAAGTGATCGAACCCGCCACGCTCGATCTGATCCAGGTCCCAGTCGATCTTGCTGACGCGCCGCTCGAGCTGCTGCGCGCGCTGGTTCAAAACCGTGTATCCGTTGCGCGTAAGAACGGCGACGTCTCCGTCATCCAGATAGACGACCTCTCGGGTATGCGAGAGAATCGCGGAGACGTCACTCGCGACGTAGTACTCGCCGTCGCCGAGCCCAATCAGGAGAGGACTGCCTTTTCTTGCAGCGACAATCTTGTTTCGGTCCCTGCTGGAGACGACGGCTATCCCGTAAGTCCCTTCGATTTGCCAGAGGGCCTCGATAACCGCGTCCTCAAGATTCCCGTCGAACGCTTCCTCGATCAGATGCGCGATGACTTCGGTGTCGGTCTCCGAGGCGAACTCGTGCCCGCGCGCCTCGAGTCCCTGCTTGAGCGTGCCTGAATTCTCGATAATTCCATTGTGGACGACGGCGATCTCGCCCTTGCAGTCGACGTGCGGATGCGCGTTGGACTCATTGGGAACGCCGTGCGTTGCCCACCGCGTGTGTCCGATCCCCATGTCGCCTTCTACCGGGCTGGCGGCGAGCGCCCGCTCGAGGTTGGAGATTTTCCCGGCGGCTTTACGGGTCTCGACACCGTTGCCGTTCATCACCGCAACGCCGGCCGAGTCGTAACCGCGGTATTCCATGCGCTTGAGTCCCTCTAGCAAAAGGGAAGTCGCGCCACGGTTTCCGATGTAACCAATAATTCCGCACATATATGAACTCTAGTTGGCTGGAGTCTACCGATTGAGCGCCTCTACCGGTTTTCGGAAGTCGCGGACGAGGTTTGCCGCGTCTTCCGCGCTTGGCGCCTCTGCAATTACACGCACGATTGGTTCCGTCCCCGAAGGGCGTATGTGTACCCAACGATCGGGCCACATAAGCCTCAGACCGTCCTGGGTATCAACCTGGGCGTCGGGAAAGGCGCGCTTAAGTGCTTCATACACGGTGTCGAGGGGCGCACTCGGCCGATCCAGCTTGTCCTTGACGATAATGTAGTGTGGATACGACGCCACA
>QHVA01000078.1 GCA_003223425.1 Gemmatimonadota bacterium | reverse complement strand
CTGCTCAACTGTTCCGAACTGCATGGTTCCTCTAATGCTCCAGCGAAAAATCGGCAAGGCAATCTAGCGCCGATGCTTCGCGCATGTAGGGTTCGAGGAGTCGCCGCACGTGCTTGGCAATGACATCCGCCTCGACATGCACCCTCGTTCCCGGCTTCAAGTCACCCAGCGTGGTGTGACGCAAGGTGTACTCAATCAATGAAAGTTGCAAACCGCCCGGCTTGAGCTCGTTCACCGTCAGGCTAACGCCATCAACGGCAATCGATCCGTGCAGCACAAAGAGCGGCTCGATTGACGATGGCAACGAAAGATCGACAAGGACTGCATCACCAGCGCGCTCCACGGCGGCAACAATACCAACACAATCGACATGGCCCTGCACGATATGTCCGCCAAGCCTGTCACCAGGCCTCAAGGCGCGCTCGAGATTCAGTCTTGTTCCTTTTTTCCAATCGCCAATCGTGGTGCGCTCGAGCGTGGTGGTGACAGCAGCGACATCAAACCAACCAGTGCCGAATTCGCGAACCGTCAAACACGCGCCGTTCACGGCGATGCTTTCGCCGGTCGTGAGGTCACTGAACGAAGCGCGAACTCGAAGCTCGCGCCCCGCGCTGGTCTGCCGCACGCCGTCAATCTCACCTACTTGTTCGATCAGTCCCGTAAACATCAGGCCTCACGCAACGCGTACACCGACATTACATCCTCGCCAAACTCCGCGCGCCGGACAATCGGAACCCGCGAAAGCGTTTCCCGAAAGTCGGCGGCAAGCCCATCGAACGGGCTTAGCGCACCGGTACCAAGAGTGATTGGTGATTGAAAGATAATCAGCCGGTCCACCAGGTTCTGGCGCAGGAACTCCTGTGCAATGCGCGCTCCGCCCTCGACCAGCAGATGCTGCACTCCAAAGCCCTGCAGCGCCTGAAGCGCTGCCGGGAGGTCTTCGGCTTCAAACACGTCAACTCCGGCGTTATGGAGGGCCGCGAGGCGGGGGACTGGAGGGTGATGCGCAAATACCATGGTTGGAGTTTCCCTCGCGCTGCGCACCAGCGTCGATGTCAGCGGAGTGTCGGCGTTCTTGTCGAACACGACGCGCATCGGTAGCACTCGCGGACGAATGGCGCCGCGCGCCGTGAGCTCCGGATCGTCGGCGCGAACGGTGCCGAGGCCCACGGCGATGGCGTCAACATTAGCGCGAAGACGGTGAACCTCTTTACGCGACAGCTCGTTGCTGATCCAGCGTCTCTCTCCAGAAGGATCGTTCATCTTTCCGTCGCTCGAGAGTGCGAGCTTGAGCGTCACCCAGGGTCGGGCCGGGTTTGTGGCGGCAAAAAAAAACGGAGCATTAAGCTCCAGCGCCGCGGCTTCCTCAATGGAAAAGTCGACCTGCACACCGTAATCAGCTAGATGACGCGCGCCGCCGCCGGCGAGAGCTGTTGGGTCAGCAGCAGCAATCACAACCCGCGTGACCCGCGCCTCGAGAATCGCCTCAGTGCACGGAGCAGTCTTTCCGAAGTGGTTGCACGGCTCGAGCGTTACGTACATGGTCGCCCCGCGAGCGCGATCGCCGGCAGCCTTGAGCGCAACGATTTCGGCGTGCGCCTCTCCATAACGTGCGTGGTACCCTTCCCCGACAACGACACCGTCGCGAACGACAACAGCGCCGACCATCGGGTTCGGCGCTGTTTGACCCCAGCCTTGCTGGGCGAGGGCTAGCGCGCGACGCATGTATTCCGCGTCGCGCGTGTCGTTAGAAGCCGAATCTAGCTCCGATTGATCCGTAGATTCTGGAATCTGCTGCTTGCTTGCCACTGAATTGGTTGTAGGTGTTGACGGTGCCCCCAGATACCTGTCCAATTTCGCCGGTGAGCTTGAAAAGCAGAAGGTTCATCGAAACATCTGCAAAAACATTGGTCCGGGTCAGATTCTGGGTGAGTGAAACCGGGCCAGCATTGGCAGCCGAGGTTGGCGGGATTGTACGCGCGGCGACATGCGCGCTAACGTCAGTCGAAGACTCGTATTTATCCTGGCCGACGCCCGCGGCGAGTCCGAACAGGATTAGGCTCTTGCTCGCCACGACTCGCCATGCTTTGGTTTTCAGGCTGAGATTGTTTACATAGAGCGAGTCACCACCGCTATTCGCCGCGATATTCACGGTCGGCAGATCGCGACGCAGGTAACTCACAGACACGCCAGGTACCAGCAAAGACTCCTGCAGAATTCCGACGCGCGCACCGTAACCCAGCTTGAGCGAACCGTTCGGAACCTTCACCTTCACACCATTGCCATCGAACTCCGGCAGATAGGCTGCGCTGACCAGAACGTCGACGCCACCCACGTTTGTGATCGCGAGTGGTAAACCCTTGAAGATGCCGATCGCCAGATCTGCGGTCGGCATAGGAATGATTTGGGTCTTGGTGTCAATCGGGGGCGTATTTGTCGCGCCGCCAGTTGATAGGGTAATGCCCTGAATCTGGGGCAGACTTCCTTGAACAGCATTCACCCGGAGGCCAGCCGAAAAGTGTCCGAGGCCTCCCAGGTTTCCCCCTTGGCCGAGCGTAGCATTGCCGCCAGTTATGCTGGTACCGAGCTGCGGTGCCATATACTGGAACAGATCGATCGCCTTCTGACATGCATCCTGGGCGATGCGCTGCGTATTCGTAGTCGCGGGGCAGCGCTGCGTGTCGATACCCTGGGCTTCGATCGACGTCGTAGCCAGAGCGGAAGCTGCGAGCAAAACAAACATGCGAGCTTTCATCGGTAAGTCCTCAAGAAAGTATGACTGCGCCCGAGCCAGGTTTCAGCGATCCAAGCATCCAGCCATCGACTCCTGCGTCGGAAGCCGCCGACAACACCGATTTCACATCGGACGGCGCGCAGATGACAACCATTCCTACACCCATGTTGAACGTTCGGTACATCTCCGCGGGCTTCACTGAGCCCGCGTCCTGCAAAACCCTGAAAACATTCGGAACTTTCCAACTCGACACCTCAATTACCGCGTCCAGCGTCGGTGGCAGCGCTCGATCGAGATTTTCGGGCAATCCGCCCCCGGTGATGTGCGCCATCGCGTGAACTCGATCGAGCACAGGCCTGAGCGCCAGTAAATAGGATCGATGCTCTGCGAGAAGAACATCCCCCACCGTTCCGCTACTGCCGGGAAACGGATCCTTCATCTGTAGCCGCAATCGATCGGTCACGATCTTGCGCGCGAGCGAATATCCGTTGGTGTGCAATCCCGAGCTTGGAAGACCGATCAAGACATCGTCGGGCCGCACTCTGTGCTGGCCGAGAATGCGATCTTCTTCCACATATCCGACGATGAAACCGGCCAAGTCGTAATCCGGAGGGGTGTACAAACCCGGCATTTCCGCGGTTTCGCCGCCTATTAGCGCGCAACCATTCTCGCGGCAACCGGCAGCCACGCCCGCCACGACAGCTTCGACCACAGTCGCGTCGAGTTTCCCGAACGCGAGGTAGTCGAGAAAAAACAAGGGCAACGCACCCTGAACGAGGATGTCGTTGACGCAATGGTTGACGAGATCGCGCCCGATCGTATCATGGCGACTCGCTTCGATCGCGACTTTGACCTTGGTGCCAACACCGTCGGCGCTCGAAACGAGGACAGGCTTATCTACCCCGGGGGGAACACGAACCATTCCACCAAAACCGCCGAAGCCACCGAGAACGCCATCAGTGAAAGTCGATTCGACGAGCTTCCTGATGCGAAATTTTGCCGCGTTGGAGGCGTCGATATCGACTCCGGCGCTTCCGTACCGAAGCGCGTCGTCGCTCACTCGGGTAGCTCCTCCTCGAACGCTACGAGTCGGCGCATGTCTTTCATGCGCTGATCGATCTCGGCGCGACTAACCGTCATCAGCCGCTCAATCGAGAATTGCTCCACCGCAAACGAGCCCATGACCGACCCGTAGATCACTGCGCGTCTCATGTTGGCTTCGCTCAGATCGCCGGTCTTCGCGAGGTATCCAATGAAGCCACCCGCAAACGCATCGCCGGCACCGGTCGGATCAAAAACGTTCTCCAGCGGGAACGCGGGGGCGAAGAAGACGGATTTCTCGGTGAACATGAACGCCCCGTGCTCACCCTTCTTGATAATGACGTGCCGCGGACCGCGCGACATGATCCATTGCGCGGCCTGCACGAGATTCGGCCTTTCAGTGAGCTGTCGGGCCTCAGCGTCATTCAGTGTCACGAGGTCGACGTGACCCAACAGCTCCAGGATATCGGGGCGGCGGCTCTGAATCCAGAAATTCATGGTGTCACAGGCGACGAGCTTCGGCTTGTCGACCTGGTTGAGAACGTCGAGTTGAAGACGTGGATCAATGTTGGCCAGAAAGAGATAGGGCGACGAGCGAAGCTTTTCCGGAATCTTCGGACTGAAACGCGAGAAGACGCCCAAGTGAGTCTCGAGAGTCTCCGCCGAGTTGAGATCGTGGCGGTAACGACCCCGCCATCGAAAGGAGCTTCCCTCAGCCCGCTCGAGGCCGCTGAAGTCGACGCCGCGCTCCTTCAACGGCCCGAGCTTGTCGATCGGATAATCGGATCCTACCACGCCGACTACGCTGACTTTCGTGAGATGACTCGCCGATGCCGAAAAGAAAGTCGCCGATCCGCCCAGGACATCGTCCGCTTTTCCAAACGGAGTCTCGACCGAGTCGAGCGCAACCGAGCCGACAACGAGGACCGACATTCGTGGCTATATGATTGGTTGAATTGTCAGGCTGCTAATGGTAACCGCACCGATCGCCGCGGCAACTACATCCTCTCCGGCGACGTGATACCAAGGATGCGCATCCCGTTCTGAAGCACGATTTGCGCGCCCCTCGCCAGCACCAGACGTGCACGCGTTACATCCTCGGCCTGCTCCAGCACGTGATGCTTGTGGTACCAGAGATGTGTGAGCCGAGCGGTATCGAGCAGATACGTTGCGATGCGGTGCGGCTCGAGAGTCTCGGCCGCTGATTCGACCAGCGCCGGGAAATCGAGCAGCGCCTTGATCAGCTCTTGCTCCTCCGCCTCTCTCAACACGTCGAAGTTTACGTTATTTGCCGAGACCGACTTCGGATCGATTTCGCCGACGCGGAAGATCCCGCACATGCGTGCGTGCGCCATCTGTATGTAGTAGACCGGATTCTCCTCCGACTGCGACGCGGCGAGATCCACATTGAAGATCAGCTGTGAATCGCTCTTTCGCATGAGGAAGAAATACCGCACGGCATCGCGTCCGACTTCGTTGACCAGATCGCGAACAGTTACATAGCTACCGGCGCGTTTGGAGATTTTTACCTCTTCGCCGTGCTTCATCACCGTGACCATCTGATGGAGCACGTATTCTGGGTATTCTCCCGACACGCCCAGGTTGAGCGCCTGAAGACCGGCTCGCACGCGCGTAACTGTGCTGTGGTGATCGGCGCCCTGAACGTCGATGGCGCGCCGAAAGCCGCGCGTCCATTTGGTGACGTGATAGGCGACGTCGGGCAGAAAGTAGGTATACGTCCCATCGCGTTTGCGCATCACACGATCCTTGTCGTCGCCGAACTCGGTGGTGCGCAACCACAAGGCGCCTTCGTGCTCGTAGGTCTTTCCTGACGCGATCAGAAGTCTCACCGTATCGTCGACCATCCCATCTGTGTAGAGCGAGGATTCGAGGAAGTAATGGTCGAATCGCACGCCAAACGCTTGCAGGTCGAGGTCCTGTTCCTTTCGCAGTTCGCGCACCGCAAACTCGCGGACCGAGAGTCCCTCGCTGTTCGCGTTGTACCGCTCGGCAAGCTCCTTGATGTACTCGCCGTGATAACCGCCTTCAGGAACTTGAGATGGCTTGCCGAGCAGCTCGTTGAGTCTCGCCTCGACGCTCGCCGCAAGATTATCGATTTGCACGCCGGCGTCGTTGTAGTAGAACTCGCGACTGACCTTCCAGCCCGTGAACTCGAGCAAGGTGGAGATGGCGTCGCCAAGCGCTGCCTGCCGACCATGACCAACGTGCAAGGGTCCCGTCGGATTCGCGGAAACGAACTCGACGTTGACGACGCGGCCGGCGCCGATTTTGCTGCCGCCGTAGTTTTCGTCCGCGCCGATGATGTCGCGCAAACCTGACGCAATCCGTCCGGCATCGATCCAGAAATTCATGAAACCGGGGCCAGCGATGTCGATCTTCGACACGCCTGCGCTCTCCAATTTCATCCTCTCGCGCAATTGCTCAGCGATTTCGCGTGGGCGCGACTTGAGCGGCTTGGCCAGTACCATGGCGAGGTTTGTTGCCCAGTCGCCGTGAGACGGGTCGCGCGGACGTTCGAGGAACGGATCCACGTCCTCGGGCGCGCCGAGGCCGCGCGCCGCGCGAATGAGCTCGGCGCGGATCTGATCAGCAGCAGTCATTCGCTGCTTTTCGCTCGCCCCGATGACGCTGTCTTTGCCGCGGACTTCGCGGTTTTCGGCGGAGTCGACTCGGTGCCGGGCTTCTTATCGGTGGAAGGTTTCGCGTCTACCCCCGGCTTCGTCTCTTCCTTCGTTGCGCCCGACTCTGCAGCGCCGCTCGCCGCTGCTCCCTCACCAGCAGGTGCAGGAGACTTCGCCGGTTTTTTTCCGTCCTTGCCATAGTCGGTGATGTAGAAGCCCGATCCCTTGAAAACGAGTCCACCGCCAGCTGAAAGTTGGCGCGCCGCCACCTTGCCGCACGTCGGGCAGAACACCTCGCGCGGAGCCGCACTAATGGAGCGGTAAAATTTTTCGAACTCGTGGCCCTTAGGGCAACGAAACTCGTAGGTGGGCATGTTGATCTGGGAGAGAGTCCTGCTGAGTGAAAGCTAGTTTGCAGACGGGATCGTCTCAAGCCGAGCGAAGCGGCAGCGACTACACCGACGGAGTATACAAGCCCCAAGTCGCCGCGAGCGTTTCAGAGATTTCTCCAACTGTTGCACGTGCGCGCACCGCATCGATGATGCGCGGCATGAGATGCCGCTCTGCGGACTGTGATGCCGCATCGCGCAGCGAGCCCAGTGCTCGCTTAACGTCTGCTCCGTTTCTCTTCTTGCGCACCGCTTTGACGCTCTTCACCTGGGCCTTCTCCAGTGATGTGTAGTCAGGTGCGGGAAGGTCAGGTGGCTCCTCTTCGTCCGCGAAGCGGTTTACGCCCACTATCACTGTATCTCCAGCCTCGACTCGTAACTGATGCTCGTAAGCGCTGCGGCCGATCTCATCCTGGAAGAATCCAGCGGCAATGGCTTTTTCCGATCCACCGAGCGCGTCCACCTTCTGAATAAGCTCATAGGCGCGCGTCTCGATCTCAGTCGTAAGGCTCTCGACGTAGTAGCTCCCCGCCAGCGGATCCACCGTGTTCGCGATTCCAGACTCGTACGCAACGATTTGCTGCGTGCGCAGTGCGAGCCTGGCGGCTTCGGCAGTCGGCAGCGCCAGTGCTTCGTCGTAACCGTTCGTGTGCAGCGACTGAGTCCCGCCGAGAGTGGCGGCGAGTGATTGTACTGCTACGCGGACGACGTTATTGAGGGGCTGCTGGGCGGTGAGCGTGACGCCACCTGTCTGCGTGTGAAATCGGAGACGCGCGGTGGATTCAGCAGCACCGAATCGATCGCGCATGATGCGTGCATACAGTCGTCTGGCCGCGCGGAATTTGGCGATTTCCTCGAACAGATCGCTGTGGGCCGCGAAAAAGAAGGAAAGCCGCGGAGCGAAAGAGTCGACGGCGAGACCGGCTTCGATCGCGCGCCTGACGTACTCGATCGTGTTCGCGAGGGTGAAGGCCAGCTCCTGAACGGCGGTGGCGCCCGCCTCGCGTATGTGGTATCCGGAGATCGAGATCGGATTCCAGCTCGGTACTTCGTCAGCGCAGAAACGAAACACTTCGGCGATCAGAGCCATGCTCGGCTTCGGCGGATAGATATATGTTCCGCGCGCGATGTACTCCTTCAGAATATCGTTCTGAATTGTCCCGCTCAACTTGTCGCGACTGATGCCTCGCTCTTCCGCGACGACGATGTACATCGCGAGCAAAGTTGCCGCGGTGGCGTTGATCGTCATCGAGGTCGAGACTTTGTCGAGTGGAATGTCCTGCATGAGGACCTGCATGTCCTCGACGCTGTCGATAGCTACTCCAGCTCTTCCGACTTCCCCGAGCGAGCGAGGCGAATCGGAATCAAGTCCCATTTGCGTCGGGAGATCAAACGCGACCGAGAGACCGGTCTGTCCGGCATCGAGCAACAGCTTGAAGCGCTCGTTCGTGCTTTTCGCGCTGCCGAATCCGGCGTACTGCCGCATCGTCCAAAGGCGTCCTCGGTACATCGTGGACTGAACACCGCGCGTATACGGCCAGTGCCCTGGATCGCCGAGCTCCGATGCGTAGTCGAGCTGCGCATCCTCCGGCCGGTAAACAGTTTTTAGCGGTATTCCCGACGGAGAGATCTTAGCGCCGGGCTCGCTCCTGCTCACGCGCGCCGGTCGGATTGCCGGCACAATCTCACGCGCCTACCGACCCGACCGCCGACAGCGCGCTGCCATCCTTCGCTACGCCGCTCAGCATTGTACGCGCTGCATCGACGTCGTTGGTACTGCCGATGAAGAGAGGGGTCCGCTGGTGGAGCTCGGTGGGCTGGATGTCGAGGATGCGCTCGTGACCATCAGTTGCGGCACCGCCTGCCTGTTCGACGATGAAGGCGAGCGGACTGGCCTCGTAAAGAAGACGCAATTTGCCCCGCTTGTTCTTGCGATTGGCGGGATAAGCGAAGAGCCCCCCACCCAGCAGGTTGCGATGAAAGTCAGCGACAAGGGAGCCAACATAGCGGGTGTTCATCGGCTGTCGGTTCCCATCCTGGCCGCGATAGTAGCGCATCAGATTCTGGACATTCGACTCCCACTGGCTGTGATAGGAATCGTTGACCGAGAGATATCTACCTACGTCGGGCGTCCGTATGTTCGGATGCGAGAGAAGAAACTCGCCCAGCGAAGGATCCAGCGTGAATCCGTGAGCGCCCTGCCCGGTGGTGTAAACCAGCATCGTGCTGGAGCCATAGATAACGTAGCCCGCCGCGACCTGGCGCCGCCCCGGCTGGAGCATG
>QHVA01000243.1 GCA_003223425.1 Gemmatimonadota bacterium | reverse complement strand
CTACGCGCGCGGAGAGAATCTCGCCGCGATCCGCCGTAGTGGCCTGGAGATTCGAACGCCTGAGGGATCTACAGCAGTGCAGATCGCGGCCACCGATCGCGCCGACGAGCTCGGCGCCGCCGACTTCACGATCCTCGGCGTCAAAAGTTATTCGCTCGACTCGATCGGGCCTGTGGTCCGACAAACCGCTGAGAAGGGAGCGGCGATCCTTCCGTTTCTAAACGGCGTTGAGACTACCGACCGGTTGATGGCGCTCGGCGTGCCACGCGGAGCGATCCTCGGCGGAGTGACGCGCATCAGCGTGGCGAGGATGCAGCCAGGCGTCGTCGAGCGGCGCGGCGCTTTTCAGAGCGTGATTATCGGCGAGCTGGATGGACAGACGACTGATCGCGTGACGCGGATTGCTACGGCGTTCCGCGATGCCGGCGCCGACGCGCGCGTCTCCAACCGCATCGATGTCGATCTCTGGCAGAAGTTCGTCTTCATTGCCGCATTCGCCGCAGCTTGCGGTCTCGCCCGTGCTCCGGTTGGAGTCCTACGCGAGCGGCCGCTCGGCCGCCGATTGTTGCAGCGTGCGGTGCAGGAAGCGGTCGACGTCGCGCGCGCCCGTGGCATCCCGCTCGCCGAGGATGAAACGGCGCAAGTCGTCGGCGCCATCGACGCGCTGCCGCCGGGAACGAAGCCGAGTTTCCTCCTCGATCTCGAGTCGGGCGGTCCGACCGAGCTCGATATTCTGAGCGGCGCCGTTTCCCGGTATGCTGACGAGGCGGGAATTTCAGCGCCTATTCACGACGCAGTAACCGCGGCTCTAGCCAACAATCGCCTATCGTGACATTCCGTTACCATATCAGACATACACTCTGGTTTGAGGAATCGTATCATGAAGCTCGTTGTGTTTGGCGCCACCGGAAACGTCGGCCAGCATGTGGTCGCCGAGGCACTCCGCCGCGGCCACGAAGTCGTTGGGGTCGTCCGCGACCCGGACGCCGTCCAGTCGCCCGACAAGCGCGTCAAGTTGCTCAAGGGTGACGCCACCAACGCTGATAGCGTCGCGAAGATAGCGCGCGGTGGCGACGCGGTGGTGAGTGCCATCTCGCCGCGTCCCAATGCGCGCGGTCTCCCCGCACCATCGCTCGCCGCGAACTCCCGCGCAATTATCCAGGGACTACGCTCGGCGGGGGTGAAGCGCGTCATCTATGTCGGCGGAGCGAGCAGCCTCGAGGTCGCGCCCGGCAAAGCACTCGCCGACCTGCCGGACTTCCCCGCGATCTACCGCGAGGAAGCGCGCGAGGGACGCGAGGCGCTCGATATTTGGCGCAAGGAGGCCAAAGGGTTGGACTGGACTTATCTGAGTCCCGCCGCTGAGATCGCGCCCGGTAAGCGCACGGGCAAGTACCGCACAACCGACGACACGCTCCTTGTCGACGACAAGGGAAAGAGCTTTATCACCTTCGAGGACTACGCAGTAGCGGTGCTGGACGAGCTCGAGCGTCCGCGACACGTGTCAAAGCGCTTCGGCGTCGCGTACTGAAAGATCTGGGCAACCGCGGACTCGCCACCTCGAGGACTTTCAAGTGCTCGATGAAGCCCCGTCCGCGTTTCTCTCTCGACGAGCCGCAATCAGAGAGTCGACGGAGAACCTGCCGGCCCCCGTGAGAACGAGAGCAAGGCTCGACCCGAGAAGCAGGAATTCGAGCTCATAGCCCGAAAACCCTCTCTTCAGCTGCACCAAAAGGATGGCCCCGAGCATGTCGAACACGAGGCCGAGCGCGACCAGACGAGTCAGGAGACCTATCACGAGAGCAAGGCCGCCGAAGAACTCGAGCAGCCCGATGAGCGGTCCCATCAAGCCCGGAAAGGGGACGCCCATGTGTGTGAACGCGCCAGTAACGCCGGCGAAACCAAAGACGAACAACTTCTGCGCACCATGTCTGATGAAGATCGTCGCAACGGCGAGACGAAGTGCTGCGAGTCCGAGATTTAGCTGGCGGGGGGAAGAGCGAAACAAAGACATCGGCCATCCTCTGTTAAAGGACCTGCGTGATCCGAGTCACGTTGGAAGAGAAGGTAACAGGAACGAGCGCGTAACATCCTGGGGGCGCGGGCTCTCCGCGCATCGCTTGCAATACAGGTTGTGTTTGACCCGACCGCCGCACGCCTCATGCTCATACACGATGGGCGGTCCGTCGGGCGCGGCCCAGCGGTCGCCCCATTCGGTCAGGGCGATGATCACGGGTTTGAAGTCGAGTCCTTTTTTCGTCAGGTGGTATGTCTGATACCCCTCCGACCCACCAGACGTTGTCATGATCCCCGTCGCGACGAAGTGCTCCAGCCGAGCGGCGAGAACGTTGGGTGCGATGTCGAGGCTTCTCTGAAAATCGGTGAACCGCGTCATGCCGGCGAACGCGGCGTTACGAAGGATGAGGAGACTCCAGCGCTCCCCGGCGATCTCGAGCGCGCGCGCCGCCGAGCACACTTCCTTGTCATAGGTTCGGCCAAGCATGAGTGGATGATAGTGCCGCCGCTTGCATGACGCAAGTACATCCGTTCCCCGATGCTGCTTGCCCGCTGTCGGGCGGCCACTTGCGTCATGCAAGTAGCTATGCTAT
>QHVA01000014.1 GCA_003223425.1 Gemmatimonadota bacterium | reverse complement strand
TCTTGTCCATCGCCGTGATCGCCCATGATGAAAACGCGGCGGAACCCGGCGTCGAGCGCGCTCAGGGCCACATCATGAACGATCGAGCGATACGTCTGTGGAGTAAGCGTCACTGACCCAGGGAACCGCATGTGCTCCGTCCGCTTCACTGCGTCGCCCGTTGGCGCGAATGGCAGCGTCGGATAAACGAGAGCATTGCCAAGCTTTATCGCGATCGCTCCCGCTACCCAGCGCGCAATGAAGTTGTGCTTGCCGATCGCCATGTGCGGCCCGTTCTGCTCGGTGCTTCCCGCATAGATGATCGCGCTCGTCTTGCCCGACTTAATTGCCTGCTGCACCTCCGGCCAGGTGAGATCCTCGATGTAGACGGATCGTTGTGCGAACGCCGGAGTCGCCGCCAACACGAACGCGGCGAAAGTGAAGGAGAGCATTTGTCTTATCATCTCATATTGCCGGTATGCCCGAGCGAGTACCGCCCTGGCTGCGGCCACACAGCCAGTCCGTGCGGCTCCCGCCCCACCGGAATCCGGTGCGTCAACCTTCCGGTCGAAGTATCGAACACGTACACCTCGTCGTCGTAGCGACCCGAAACCCACAGCTCTTTTCCGTCGGCGGTGACGTCACCCATGTCCGGACTTCCGCCGCCAGGAACCGGCCACGTCGCAACGACCGTGTCGCTCGTCGGATCGAGCACGCTGATCGAACCGGGTCCGTGACGACCGCCGGCAATCGTGTTCCAGCCGCGATTCGTCACGTACAGCTCTCTGCCATCTCTGGTCGGATAGATGCCGTGGGCGCCTTTGCCGGTCTTCACGAAACCGATGCGCTCGAACTTCTGCGGGTCGATCACGAACACTCCGTCCTCTTTCATGTCCGCCACGTAGAACTTGCTGCCGTCAGCGGAGGACCGAATGTCCTGCGGCATTGATGGAACATTCATCAGCGCAGCGAACGCGGAGTTTCGCCTTTTCCGCCTGTTCAACAAACGTGAGATCTGACGAGGGATGTAGTTGGTCCACTTGTCTGGATCGAGCGTCAAGTAGCCGACCGCCTGCCGCGTCATGAGATCGATCTTCACTAACTGCCCCGAGAATTCGCAGGTCGCGATTGCGTACCGGTTGTCGGCGGTAAACTCGACGTGATCCAGACCCTTGCACGTGACGGGCAGCGACTGCACGAGCGTCATGTCGTGCGGATCGCGAAAGTCGATCCGTCGCCGCGCCTCGGCGATCACCATCGCGTACTTGCCGTCCGGCGTGAAGTAGATGTTGTAAGGATCATCGACCCTCACTGTTTTCACTTCTTTCCCGGTAAGCGGGTCGATGTCGGTAAGACTGTTCGATGAATTGTTGGCGACCCAGAGCGTGGAGAGATCGTATGAGGGGACCACGTGCTGCGGAACTCTCCCCGTCGGGAACGTACGCACAACCTGGTAGGTGCGCGGATCAATCTCGGTGACAGTGCCGCCGCGCGAGTTGGGGACGTACACCATCGGCACAGCTTTCGCCGCGGCCGGTGCGAGATTGTTCGCGCCCGTTTCAGCGTAGATGTTGACGGCACCAGCGCTAGTGCGATACGCAGCGGAAGCGAGCGGCGTTCCTTTCGCATCACCTTGTCTGCACCCAGAAACCAAAAGCGCGGCCGCTGTGATGACGGCGCCGACGCGCATGCTACTCACGGTTTGGACTCGAGCTCATTCTTGGCGCACAGTGCTTTGGTGCGACGAAGTCTAAACGTCCCTGCTGTCCTAATGCTTACACCGGTCGAACGCCTGCATTCTCGCCACCAGGAAACTCGGCGATCTGGCCAAGGCCGGCCGCTACTCAGCCAGTGTCACGCATTGTAGCTTGTTCCGAACGATCGAAGGCAACTTCGGACCGCTTCCGGTAGTGGATAGAGACGCGAACGCGACGGCAGTTCCCGAAGAGGTCTGGCGAAATCTCCAGGAGGAACAGCGATGAGTAGATCGATCCTGCTGCTGTCACTGTGCGCCGCACCATCACTGGCGGCACAATCATATACAATCACGCATACGTACAACGTAGGGGGAGACGGCGGCTGGGATTACGTGATTCCCGATGCCCCGAATCACCGCCTGTTCATCGGCCGGCAGAACAGACTAATCGTGGTCGACATGAACAACGGGCGGTTGATCGCCGAAGTCACGGGGATCAAAGGCGCACATGGGACCGCGCTCGCGCCGGGCACGGGACACGGCTTCGCGACATCGGGTAACGACAGCTCGATCGTCATGTTCGATCTGAAAAACTATAAGGCGATCTCCAGAATTCCGGCCGCCGAAGACGCCGACGCGATCATCTACGACCCCGCGTCGAAGCGTATCTACTCGTTCAACGGCGACGCAAACTCCGCCACCGTAGTCGACCCGCGCAAGGGAACAGTCGTCGCCAAGATTCCGCTCGGGGGCAAACCGGAGTACGGCCAGTCATCGCGCGACGGAATGATCTACGTGAATCTCGTCGACAGCAGCCGGATCGTGGAGATCGATGCGAAGACTTTGACACTCACGAAAAAAAGTTGGTCGACGGACCCGTGCAAAAATCCGGTCTCGATGGCAATTGACATATCGCATCACAGGTTATTCAGCGGCTGCCGCAGCGGCGTGATGGCAATATCCGATTACAGAAATGGCAAAGTCGTCGCGACTGTGCCAATCGGACGGGGCGTCGATGGCGCAGGGTACGACCCGGTTCTTCGCGATGCGTACGCTTCGAACGCTGATGGAACCCTCACTGTCATCCATCAGGACTCGCCCGACAAATATCACGTCGTCGAGAATGTCCAAACGGCGCAGGGCGGCCGGAACATGGGACTCGATGCGGCAAGCCACCGCATCTACGTCGTCTCAGCCAAGTTCGGTCCTGCTCCCACGGAATCGACTGCGACCAATCCGCGACGACGGCCGCCGGTGCTGCCGGGCTCGTTCATGGTGATCGTCGTCGAGCCAGCGGGGTCGCACTAGGGCCAACCTCGACCATTGGAACACGCGAGCCGGTGAGCCGGTACCTGTAGTGGCCGGAAAGCACCGGCCGAGGGCGGAAGTCCAATGACAAGCACGAGATCTCAGATGGCTAAGCGACGCGAAGACGAGGTCCGCACCGCATTCTATCGAGCGACCGAAGGTACAGGCTCGCGCGACGAGTTGGTCGCAGCCGTTCGCGCCAGAGTGCGCGAGCTCAAAAAGCAAGGTCAGCCGCCGGAGAAGGTCATCGTCACGATCAAGCGGCAGTGCGGATTGCCCCTGATCACCTTCGCGGCTGACACTGACGCGAGCACCGATGGCTCAGCGAGGAGACAAATTGCCGAGCTGGTCGTGCGGGCCGTTATCGACGAGTACTACTCGGGGCGGACTGATGCCGATCGAGCGGCACTTTTCGGGCGCCAGATTTGAATTAACTGCAACTGATGACTACCGGCGGGGGGCAGTGGGCTTTACGGCTTAGGGCCGCGGGCTGTCCCTCAGTGCGAATTGAGCCTAGCCCGAAGCCCCGAGCCGCCCCGCCCAAAGCCCCCAGCGGGTAGTCTTCAGTTGATTTTCCCATTTCCTCTGCAGATCCTTTTCGGCGCCAGACACCCGGCGTTCCAAACAAAACCGGCGTAAAACGCTCTCGGCTGCGGCCCCGTTATCGGCGCGATGATTCCTGCGTCGAGCGCCAACCACTCGCGAGCGAGGAATGTTGGCCCGATGAGGAGCGCAGCAATTCCTTCGGTGCCGAGTGGACCGGCGGTGCGCGGAAAACCAAAAACCTCGATCGCTGCGCCGAACGGTCCGCTAACCGGAAAGCCGAAGGAGACGGTCCACACACCTGCGGTCTTGGGAGCAGATGTTCCGTCACCGGTTCTTCGCGTCTGGCCAACGTTCAGATCCATCGCTACCGGACCGAGATGGTGACTCGAAATCAGTAGCAGCGAAAAATCCGTTGTGCCTGTCCCAGCCGCGTCCGGTGATGCGGTTGGCAATTTGACGGCTGGCAGCACCGCGAAATCGCCGAGTATCCGATCGTTCTCGGCGATGCGGTACTTGATGCCAATGGTGATGTCGCTCGCCGCGAACGATCGGCCGGGGATTGCGCGATCGTGAATGATGTTGACCAGCAGATTCAGCTGCGCTCGCGTCGCCAGACCAATCTTGAGATTTGTCGGAGCGAAGAAGCTTCGCTCGCCGCTCGAAGCCTTGTCCCACTCTCCTCCTTCTTCGAGCTCCACCCAACCGGGCGCCACCGTGCCGGCATGAGTTGCGACGGTCGGCCGCTCGGGCTGAACCGCGTGCGGGTCTCGAGCTGTCGAATCAGTTGGAGGCTGAGCACTGAGAGGACCGACACTCGCGATGGCCGCCAGCCACGCGAAAAGCGGTACGCACGTGCGAAGCTTCATGGTGTAATCATACAATGCTCCGGCGCAGCCGGCCTCTGGAACCATCCGGCGCTCTACGGCAAGTTCTCGCGGCAAACTTTCGACAGCCACTTTCATTAATCGGTGACTCAATGAATCAGCTCCTTAGACTGCGGCTTACTGTCTCGACTCTGCTGCCCGCTGCGTTAATCGCCGCGGCGTGCACGCCGAGCACTACAACGACGACAGCGACAGTTCCCGCACCGGCAACTGCGGGAACGAATCCATTCCTGGTCGAGAGCACGCTTCCATACCACGCTCCCCGCTTCGACCTGATTCGCAACGAGCACTATCAGCCCGCACTCGAGGAGGGAATGCGAGAGCAGCTGGCTGAGATTGATGCGATCGCCAGGCAAACGGCGCCGCCGACTTTCGAGAACACGATCGTCGCAATGGAAAAATCAGGCGCGTTGCTCACGCGCGCATCCAAGACCTTCTCCGCCGTCGTTGGAGCCAATACCAACGACACCCTGCAAAAAATTCAGGATATCGAGGCACCGAAACTCGCGGCACACAACGATGCCATCTATCTGAACGATCAGCTTTATCAGCGCGTGAAGAGCGTTTACGACCGACGCGAGTCGAGCAATCTGACCCTCGAGCAGAAGGCACTGATCGAGCGCTACAACCGCGATTTTGTGCGCGCCGGAGCGCAGCTCTCCGAGGCGGACAAGGTCCGCATGCGCTCGATCAACCAGGACTTGTCGAAGCTTTCGACGGATTTCTCGAACAAGCTTCTCGCCGGAACGAAGGCCGCCGCTTTGGTCGTCGACAATGTTTCGCAACTCGACGGACTCAGCGACGCGGAGATCCAGACGGCGGCAGAAGCGGCGAAGCAGCGCGGACTCGCGGGCAAGTGGGTGCTTCCGCTGCGCAACACAACGCAGCAGCCGGCGCAGGCCGAGCTGAAGAATCGCGCCGTTCGTCAGAGGCTCTTCGAGCTTGCGACGCTCCGCACTTCACGCGGCGACACCAACGATACCAAGAACACCATTGGCCGCATGGCCGAGCTGCGGGCAGAAAAGGCTCGTCTTCTCGGCTACCCGACGTGGGCGGCGTATTCGTTGGCGACTCAGGGTGCAAAGACCCCGGAGAACGCGATCAAGTTGCTGACCGATCTCGTTCCGCCGGCAACTGCGCGCGCCCGAGCGGAAGCCGCCGATATGCAGAAGCTGATCGACGCGCAGAGCGGCGGTTTCAAGCTGCAGCCATGGGACTGGCAGTACTACGCGGAACAGGTACGGCGGGTGAAGTACGATCTGGATGAGTCGCAGATCAAGCCCTACTTCGAGTTGAACAGCGTGTTGCAGAATGGCGTCTTCTTCGCGGCGAACAAGCTATACGGGCTCACGTTCAAGGAGAGACACGACATTCCGGTCTATCATCCGGACGTGCGCACGTTCGAGGTGTTCGACGCGGACGGGACGCCGCTAGCGCTCTTTTACGCTGACTACTTCAAGCGGGACAACAAGCAGGGCGGCGCATGGATGGATCAGTTCGTGGATCAGTCCGGCCTCATTGGGACCAAGCCAGTGGTGTTCAACGTCGCGAACTTTACCAAGCCGGCGCCCGGACAGCCTGCCCTGCTTACCTATGACGACGTGACGACGATGTTCCACGAGTTCGGCCACGGGCTGCACGGGATGTTCTCGCGCGTGGAGTATCCGACCCTTTCTGGTACGAACGTACCGCGAGACTTCGTGGAGTTTCCGTCGCAGTTCAATGAGCACTGGGCGCTCGAGCCCACAGTGTTCGCCAACTACGCGAAGCATTATCAGACAGGCGCCCCGATGCCGGCCGCGCTTGTCGACAAGATCAAGCAGTCGCGCACTTTCAATCAGGGGTTCTCGATGACGGAGATCCTCGGGGCGTCGCTGCTGGATTTTGCTTGGCACACACTTTCGGCTGGTGGTACGCCGAGCGATGTCGATTCATTCGAGACCGCATCGCTGCAGCGATTCAACGTCGCCATGCCCGAGGTTCCGCCACGTTATCACAGCACCTACTTCTCGCACATCTGGGATGGCGGCTACTCGGCCGGCTACTACGCGTACACGTGGAGCGAAGTGCTGGATGACGACGCGTATGCATGGTTCCGCGAGCACGGCGGTCTCACTCGAGAGAACGGTCTGCGCTTTCGAGATCTAATCCTGTCTAAGGGCGGTACTGTAGATGCGGCCACGCTGTATCGAAACTTCCGAGGTCGCGATCCGAGTGTCGAGGCGTTGCTAGAGGAGCGCGGGCTCAAAGCTTCTGACTCATCGGTCAAATAGCGCGCTGCGAGCGCATCTCTGCGTGTGGTCGGCCAGGATGTCCTCTCCGGCCGCACACTCGCTTGGTCGGAGCCCCTAACAGCGCTCCCTCGCTCTGCTCGGTCGCGGGTCTCCTCCACGCGCTCCTTTGAGCGGCCTACGAGGACACCCTCGCCTCCCTGCACAGATCCGTAACTGCAGCGGCGCTTCGCGCCGCGTCTCGCGCCGGTACCGCACGCCGCTCCGTCCCCACTTTTTCACCGGGACGCCGAGCTCCGCTCGGCGCGCTCCCGCGCGCGCAGTTCGTGGGAGAAGTGAGCGACCAACTCGAAGTGCGCGCCTACAGGCGCGAAAATGATAGCGAGCCTCGAGCTGGACTCAGAGGAAAGGTGGAAGGGGTCCTCGTAGGAGGCACCCACTTGGCGACAAGGAGACCCGCGACCGAGCAGAGCGAGGGAGCGCAGTTAGGGGCTCCGCCCGAGCCAAGTGCTGCCGACGAAGAGGACCCCTTCCGCCGTACCGGAGAAGTTCTCACTGAGAGCTCAAAGCTCAGAGCTATCTCGATGGAGGCGCCACTTCGAGATTGATCGCGAACGGTCTTCGCCTTACTCCCGGATGACACTCGTATCGGGACACTCAATCTTGACAATTGCTTAACCGGACAGCATTTAATGGCTACGCATTTCGATCGCGGGGCTAGTCGACCTCGCCGGTTCCGGCTATCCGGATAAATCGGCGATGTTCGCTCACCCCCAATCGAGCAGAGAGCGGTCAAAGTCCCACTCACTACCCCGTGGAGGACCTCCGTATGGCAGCTGTTCGTCGTCTCATTCTCGCGCTCGTGGTCGGCCTGTTGTGCACGGCCCGACTTAGCGCCCAAAACCCGGTCCCACCCACAGGCACCATTACAGGCAGAGTCGTCGACGCCACGACCCAGCAGCCTGTCGCCGATGTAAGTGTCTTCGTCGAAGGCACCAGGCGCGGAGCGGTATCAGGGCCTGATGGTACCTTCACCATTGGCGGCGTCCCTTCCGGCTCGCAGACCGTGCGAGCACGACGAATAGGATTCAGCGCTCCAGTGCAGGTCGTCGCAGTACCCAACGGCGGAGCGGTCAGCGTAATCTTTTCTCTCGACCGCCAGGCGGCAGTTCTACAGGAAGTCGTCACCACCGGGTACGGCACCCAACGCCGACTCGCGATTACCGGATCGGTCGCAACCATCGATGCCGCCAACGTCCACACGGCAGTACCGGTCAACGTGACGAATCTGATCGAGGGCCGCGCGACTGGTGTCCAGATCACACAGAACAGCGGTGAGCCTGGTGCCGGCGCGCAGATCCTCATCCGTGGTGGAACATCGATCAGCGCCAGCAACGAGCCGCTGTACATCATCGATGGAATTCCGATGAGCAGCGATGCGTCGCTCGAGCCCGCCGGAATGGCAATCGGCGGCCCGACGCCGTTGCCGCGCAACCCGCTGAATACGATCAATCCATCCGACATTCAGTCGATCACGATTCTCAAGGACGCCGCGGCGACGGCGATCTACGGCGCCCGCGCCGCAAACGGAGTGATTCTTATCGAGACGAAGAAGGGCTCTGGTGCCGGACCCTCAATGGAATACGAGCTCCAGGTTGGCGGATCGTCGCCCCGGAAGCACCTCAACGTCCTCAGCGGCAATGCGTACCGCGCTTTCATTCAACAGCAGGTTACCCTCGGCGTTCTGCCGGCCGCCTCTCTCGCCTCCCTGGGAACGGCGAACACGAACTGGGAAGACGAGCTCCTTCGAACTTCAGCCACCATCAATCACAACCTCGCGTTCGCCGGCGGCTCCGCCAACACCAGTTATCGCGCGTCCGTCAATTACTTCGACCAGAACGGAATCGTGATTGCCAACGGGATGCGGCGCTACCAGGCTCGCATCAATGGCACTCACCAGGCGATCGATGGAAAGCTCCGACTCGGACTGAATCTCACCGGCGCCCACATCATCAACGATTATCTCCCGTACGAGGAGAACGGCGGATTCGAGGGTGG
>QHVA01000051.1 GCA_003223425.1 Gemmatimonadota bacterium | reverse complement strand
TCCACAGTACGCACCCGCCCATCAGTGGTACGCTTTCATGCTTGCCTCGCAGGGCAAGTTCGATGAAGCGCTGATCGAAGCGCACACCGCGCAGGAGAACGATCCGTCGTCGGTTTCAGTGCGACGCAGCCTTGGTTATTGCTATCTCTATGCAGGCAAGTTCGATCAGGCGCACTATCATCTCGACCGCGCGATTGCAATGAATCCCACGGCTGAAGAGAGCTACCGGATTCAGGGACTGATTCTGACCTTCCAGAAGCAGTTCGACGCGGCTGAAAGGGTAATTCGTGAGGCACTGGCACTCGCACCAGCCTACGGCACCTACACGAAGGTCACGCTCGGCTACTCTCTCGCCGCTGCTGGCGATCCTTCCTACGCCCAAGAGGTAGCTGCGCAGCTCGAAGAGAAAATCAAGACCGAGTACGTGTCGTCGGTTGAATTGGCAATCACGTACATCGCGCTTGGCGACAAAGAGAAAGCTCTCTCGTGGATGGAGCGGACAGTTGACGAGCGCCGCGGCTGGGCCGCGTACCTTCGAGTGCATCCGATAGTCGATCCGCTGCGCGGCGAGCCGAGATTCGAGGCAATCATCAACAGAATGAGATTCGATTCATCAGCGGGGCCTTCCCCTTCTGCCACCTCCGCCACGACGATCCCCAGCAGACCAGTACCCGCCGCTTGATCTACCGAGCGCTCGCGGACGTCGTTTTAATAGCGCACTTCGCTTTCGTCCTGTTCGTGGTGCTGGGCGGGCTGCTCGTGCTGCGGTGGCCCCGCCTTGCGTGGCTGCATCTCCCTGCTGCGATATGGGGTGTTCTGATCGAGTACTCCGGCTGGATCTGTCCACTTACGCCTCTCGAGAATTCATTGCGCACGCGAGGCGGAGAAGCGGGGTATAGCGGCGGATTCATCGAGCATTACATACAGCCTGTGCTTTATCCGTCGGGCCTGACGCGGTCAACCCAGATCGTGCTCGGAAGTCTGCTGCTGATCCTGAATCTCACTGCGTACGCCATAGCGCTCTCGAGGATGAAGGAGGCGTGATCAACGCCTGAGTCCGATCTCCACGACTTCCTCGTAGCGAGCGGGACCGCCGCCGAGATGACTGCGATAGAGAATCACCGAATCAACGGTCATCCGGGTTCGAAACCGCGGCTTGCTGCCTAACAGCTTCACCACCGTGACCGGCGGATCAATCCGGCTCAGAGTGAGGTGCGGCTTGAAGGGTTTGGTTTCCGCGGCGAATCCGACGCTCCTCGCGGTGCCCTCCGCAATCGCTGCCAGCTGAATCAATCGCTCAGCGCCTTCATCGATACCCAGCCAGAGAATGCGTGCACGTTTCGGATTGGGGAATGCTCCTAGCTCACTGAAGCGAATCGTGAAAGGCGAGCCACACGTCGCCGATTCCAGGCGCTCGACGATCTGATCGCGAGCCTCTGTGGAAGTCGAGCCGAGGAAGCGGAGGGTGAAGTGCCAGTTTTCCGGCGGTACGGGCTTGCCCGGCAGGCTTTTCGGAAGCGATCTGACGATCGCTCGCCGCGCATCGTCGGTGAGCGGGACGCCTATGAAGAGGCGTTCAGGCAAGCGCCGACATTAGAGGATATACCGGCGCAGATCTTCGTCGTCGGCAATCGTCTTGAGACGGCTCCGCACAAGGTTCTGATCCACGCGCACGGTCTTCGTACCGCTATCAGGAAGACCGAAAAGCACGTCCTCGAGCAGCGTCGTCATCACCGTGTGAAGTCTGCGGGCGCCGATGTTCTCCATGCGGTCGTTCACGTGAGCGGCGATCTTCGCGATCTCGGCGATGCCGTCGGCCGTAAACTCCAGCTTCGCGCCGTCCGCCTCGACAAGCGCCGAATATTGTTTGGTAAGCGCGTTCTCGGGCTCGGTCATGATTCGCACGAAGTCCGCCTCAGTGAGCGATTGGAGCTCCACGCGAATCGGAAATCTTCCCTGTAGCTCGGGAATCAGATCGCTCGGCTTCGCGACATGAAACGCGCCGGCAGCGACGAAAAGAACGTGATCGGTTTTCACCATCCCGTGTTTGGTCTGCACGTTGGATCCTTCGACGATCGGAAGGAGATCTCTCTGCACTCCCTCGCGTGAGACATCGGGCCCGCCGACATTCGGTCCGCGCTGCCCAGCAATCTTGTCAATCTCGTCGAGGAAGATGATTCCCATCGTCTGCACCCTCTCGAGCGCGTCGGCGGTGACGTCTTCTTTATTGATAAGTTTTTCCAGCTCTTCGCCGAGAAGAATACGGCGTGCCTCCGAGACCTTGACGGTTCTTTTTTTCTTCCGCTTCGGAAGCATGTCCTGAAGCATCTCGGAAAGATTGTCCATCCCTTCCGGAGCGCCCTGCGGGACCATCATGTCGAACATCACCGGGGCCTGTTGCGTCACCTCAATCTCGATCTCCCGCTCATCGAGTTCTCCATTGAGCAGAAGCTGCTTGAGCTTCTCTCGCGTTCTCTTATACCGGACTTCAGACGCATCGGTCTCGCTCGACACCGACCCAGCGGGCGAGACGACAAATAGGTGGGCTCCCCCGCCAGCCGCTGCTGAAGAATGCGTCGATTGCTTGATGTCGGGCGGCACCGGTAGCAGAAGATCGAGGAGCCTTTCCTCCACCTTTTGCTTGGCGATCTCCTGCACCTCGGATTCACGCTCGCCGCGCACCATGTTGATCGCGCTCTCGACCAAATCGCGCACCATCGACTCGACATCCCGGCCTACGTACCCGACCTCAGTGAACTTGGATGCCTCGACTTTCACGAAGGGCGCGCCAGCAAGACGGGCGAGTCTGCGCGCGATCTCCGTTTTGCCAACCCCAGTCGGCCCTACGAGGATGATGTTGTTGGGCGAGATTTCTTCGCGAATCGGCTCAGGAGCGCGCTGGCGCCTCCAGCGATTTCTGAGCGCGATCGCAACGGCTTTCTTGGCGTCCGCCTGGCCGACGATGTAGCGATCCAACTCGTCGACAATCTGCTTCGGGGTGAGCCCGGCCAGACGCTCGAGTGTCTGCTGCGTTCGCGGCGATGCCATCAGCTCGGCTCGAGGACGGTGATGTTGGCGTTGGTGTAAACGCAGATCTCTGCCGCGATCTCGAGACCACGGCGTACGATCTCCCGCGCTGGGAGATCGGTGTTCTCGACCAGTGCGCGCGCCGCTGCGAGAGCGTACGATCCACCCGATCCAATCGCCAGAATTCCATCGTCGGGCTCGATGATGTCACCAGTTCCCGAGATGATAAAGCCGTGCTCACGATCAGTGACAGCGAGCAGAGCTTCGAGACGACGCAAAACCCGATCGCTCCGCCAATCTTTTGCCAGCTCCACTGCTGCGCGCTGCAGGTTTCCGGGATACCGCTCCAGTTTTTCCTCGAACTTCTCAAACAGTGTGAAAGCATCGGCCGCTGCGCCCGCGAATCCGGCGAGCAGCTTTCCGCCGTGCAGCGTGCGGACTTTCTGCGCGTTCGATTTCATCACAGTTTGGCCGACGGTGACTTGTCCGTCACCGCCGAGTGCGACCTGTCCGTCGCGTCGGACGGCGAGGATCGTGGTCGACCGGACGCGCTCAAATTCCCGACTCATCGATTCAAAATAACGCTTCCGCTGCGGCTTAGGCGCCCCGGAAAGGGCTTGAGGTGCGCCCTTTCTTGCAATTCAACGCGCTGTGAAGCTCGAACAATTCCCGATTCTACTCGGCATTGCCGTGGCGTTGATGGGCCTCACCATCCTGCTCGATGCGTGGCAGGCAGGGGGTGTGGCGCCGCTGCGCGAGCGTCGCCGCCGTACGCGCGCAGTGCCGCACAAGGCAGGACAAACGCTGGTCGCTTTGGGAACCTTGTGCATGGCGGCTTCGCTGCTCGGTCGCGACACGTGGCGCTACGGGACGGTATCGGTGCTCGCCGGAAGCTCGCTACTCGTGATTGGCGCGATCATGAATCGCGCGTATCTCAAGGAAGTTCTGCTGTTCCGCGGTGCAGCGAGGCGGGGTGAGGGGACAGGAGAGAAAAATTCGCGGCTCAATCAGACGCCTCCAAAGACGCGAATTCGCTAGACGCCGCCGTACCATTCATAGCCCATGTCGGTCCAGTACCCGCCGTTCGCCTGCGGCAGGAACACGATCTTCGTCAGATACTTCGTGTTCTTGTAGCCAAGCTTGACCGGCGAGTACACGCGCGCCGGCGCGCCGTGCGCAGGCTCGAGCATTTTTCCGTCGAGACCATAGGCGACCACCGTCTGCTTGTGCATCGCGCTTTCGATGTCCCAGCTCTCGTGATAGTCGTCGTCGAATGACTGAAAATCGACGTAGAGCGCCTGTGGATCGGCGCGCACGACGCGAGCGAGCTCGCTGAAAGGCACTCCGGTCCATGTCTCGACCGCCGTCCATCCTTCCACGCAGTAGTGATTCACGCGATTGGAAACCTGCGGGAGCTTTTGCAGATCGTCGAGCGTGAGTCTGAGCGGATTCGCGACCAGTCCACTCACTTCGAGCGCCCACTTGCCTCTCACGCTCTCGTCCCACACCGGCACCGTAGGGGAGATGTAGTAACTCGGGAGTTTGTTGCCCGCGTCATGCGCGCCAGACTGCACGACATCAATCGCCGTGTGACGGAAAAGTTTCCGCTCGACGCTGATATTCTTTCGCTCGGCGTATTTGAGCAGCTTGTCAGCGGCCTTGGGACCGCGAGAGTTACAAGCTGCGAGAAAAGCGGCTGATACGAGGCTACCGCCACGAATGAGAAAGTCGCGTCGGTCCATCCCGTTGATCGAAACGAAGCTGCGCCCAGTGCGAACAATCCTCACGTCGTCTCCGGCGGAGGCGGCGTAGGTGCAACGGTGGCTCGCCTGGGAAAAAGATGGTAAAACGGTCGCGCATTCCGCGCCTCGGGCGAGAGCGATGGATCGTAGTTGCCGGTAATCATCGAGGTTATCGAGTACGGGTCAACAGCAAATACCATGAAGACGTGGACGACACTCAGGATCACGATCGCGAGCATGGCAATGAAGTGCCAGTAACGCGCCCATACGTACCCGCCAAACATCGCTGTGAGCCAGGAAAGCTGCACCGGCTTCCAGATGGCGATTCCAGTGAGAACCGCAAGCGCTCCCGCTATGGGAAGAAGGAAATACGCGGTTTTCTGCAGCGCATTGTGCTTCCCTTGATGCGGATGATCCTTGCGCCGGAAAGCGTAGAACTTGACCATCTGCCAGCTGTCGCGAATGTCACCTTTGCGCGGAACGAGATCGCGCCACTCGCCATGCAGGTATACGAAGGCGAGGTAAACGAGTCCGTTCACAACCAGCACCCACATCATCGCGAAGTGCCAGTGCCGCGCTCCGCCGAGCCAGCGGCCAAACGTGAGCCACGCCGGAATGGGTTTGTGCTCGAACGGATAGCAGCAGAAGATCTCGCCTTTCCGGGCGAACGCCGGGTAGGCGTTGAAGATGCGCAGACCGCTGCCGACCATGATGACGATGGCAACGAAGTTCACCCAGTGCGTGACGCGGACGATCCAGTGGTGACGTTTCTTATTCAAGGAACGCTACGCGGACGCTATAGATGACGCGCTTGCGGAGGGAGCATCCTGGCCATGCGTGTCTCTACATTGCGCTGGATGACTGTTCAACGCAATGAAGCGTTTTTTGCGACTGCTCTTCATATGGCGGGAGGCAAGAATGCTCTTTAACCCCGGTCGTGCGTCGAAGGTCCGCTCATCAGCCCGCCTCGCAATCCTAGTTACGACCACATGCGCAATTTGGACGCCGATCACCGCCTGCGCGCAGCGACTTCCGACTTATCTCGCCGACAGAGGAACGGGCATCGCCACGTCAATGTTCGGCGAATATGTCCGCAGTGGCGAGCTGCTCGTCTACCCGTTCTACGAATTCACGTCATTCAACGAGTTGGAGTACAAGCCGGCCGAGCTCGGATTTGGGCTCGATCAGGATTTTCGCGGCAAGTTTCGCGAGCACGAGGCGAATTTCTTTCTCGGCTATGGACTGACCGATCATATCGCGCTGGAGCTGGAGAGCGCGCTTTTTACCACGGCGACTCTGCGCAAGAGTCCATCTGATCCGAGTGTGCTGCCACCGAAACTGAAGGAATCCGGCTTCGGCGACACTCAGGCCGAGATTCGCTATCGCTTTGCATATGAGACTCTCAAGCGACCCGAATTATTCAGTTATCTCGAGGTCGATTTTCCCTTGCAACGCAGTCGACGCATCATCGGCACCCAGACGTGGGCCTACAAGTTTGGCGCTGGGGCGATCAAGGGATTCTCGTTCGGGACGCTGACGGCGCGTGTTGCCGGAGAATACGACGAAGCAGACAAGCAGGTTGTCTTCGGGGAATACGCGCTCGAGTATCTAAAACGCTTCTCACCAAAATTCCGATTTTACACGGGAATGGAAGGCGATCAGGACGAGATCGAATGGATTGTCGAAGGCCAGTACTGGCTCGCCCAACACGTGCATTTGAAGCTGAACACAGCGCTCGGCGTGACGTCGAAAGCGCCCGATTTCGCACCGGAAATCGGAATCATGTTCAGTTTCAGACCGACAATGTTGTACCCAGCCAGCAGGTGAGGCGGCAAACGCACCTCGGCACGAGATACACTTTTTAGCGAAGCACCACCGCCACCCGCGCGACCAAGTGTTGGCCGCGCGAATGATCTTCTCGCCAGACGCTAATTGTGTATCTGCACGTTCCCCGTTTCTATGGGGTACATACTGCCCTCGAGAGCCGTCGCTGTCAGACAGTTGTAATTGGGATCGAGGGGCGGCAGGACGTGAGGGACGGTGGCATAGAGGCTGATTCGGTCCGGAGTGCTGGTGCCGAGGGGGCTCGATCCCTCGCCGTTATCCTCGACGACCCATACCGCGTCGTTGTCCCTGTCCTGCGGAGGGTCGGACGATGTGATATGGCCGGCAACTCGCGCTTGATTGCCATTGATGGTGTAACAGACGATATCGCCGTGTATATGCGTATCGAAGCCGAGGACTTTGCCAGTAAAGTTGAATACTCCGCTCGCTGTCCCGCCCCCTTTGGCGTTGAACGACATTCGCTGCGTGAACAGGTCGACGATGAACGTGATGTCATCGGGAATATCTCCTGAAGCGCCTCCTGTCGTCACGAAACTACTGCTATTCCCGATCCCGAATCGCCCCTCTTTTTCGTCGTCCTTATCCGGTCCAAATATGCTGCTGCACCCTGCCAAGCCGTATACAACCACCACTGCGCCCAACGAAATTCCTGCCCCGCGCAACATCATTTTCCCCTCCATGCCCAGTGGATTTTGAGAGGTCAAATGGTGTGCCATCTATGCAAAAAACCTTCGTGCCTTTCTATGTTTTTTTGCGTTTTTTTGCAACAAAAAAAGTCCGTGTTGCTCACACGGACTTTTTTCGAGCAGGAAGCGTACGGCAGTTACCTTATCGTCACCTGGAAACTGGTCGATCCGGTGTAGCCATCCTTGTCAATCACCTTGATGATGACTGTGTAGGTGCCCGGCGACGTGTAGCGGTATTTCTGGGTGATCGGCTGGCCCTGCGTAGATGTTACACTGAGTGAGAGCTTCTTCCCATCGCCCCAGTTCGGCTGATAGTACCAGGGTGAGTCGCGCGTACCAGGATCGGTAAACCGGTACTGGATAGTGTAGTCCACACCGACCGAGCCAGTTGCCGGGGCGCTGATCATTGTGACAGTGGGAGCGACGTTCACCACTGAAATCGCTGCGGTATAGACAGGACTTGTTCCCCCATCCTTGTCCCTCACCTGAGCGCGAACGGTGAGGGTGCCATTATCCCACGCGTAACAGCTGCTTGTCGGAGACGGCGCAAATGCGCTAAAGCCCAAGCCGTCGCCGCAGTCGAACGCATATTGCAGCGTCGACAGATCGCCGGCGGCGTCGCGCGGTGAAGTCAGCGAAAGAGTGATTGGCCCCTCGGGTACCGGACTAGTCGGAGCGAATGTTGCCGTTGGTGCAACGTTGGCAATGACCGCGGAAGTGGTCGCGGGCGCGCTCGTCGCACCCGGAGCGTCCGTCACCATCAGCATCACGACGTACGATCCGTTGTCATTGTAGATGTGCTGCACGGTGGCACTGCTCGTGTTCTGCGTGGTGCCATCGCCAAAATCCCAGCGGTAAGTCAACGCATCGCCATCGGCATCGCTTGAACCGGAACCGTTGAAGGTTACCGCAGATCCCTCGTTGCCGATTTGCGCGCTGCCGGCGTTCGCCTCCGGTCGCGTGTCGATGACGAAGGTTTGCGTAACCTGAGTCGCCGGCAGATACATGACGTTACCGGACTGGTTTGCCGCTATCGTGCAGGTCCCGCGTGCAGTGAAGCTCACCATCGCTCCGCTGACACCGCACGTGCCAGGCGTTAGTGAACCGAAGGTCACTGGATTCCCGGAGGCGCCGCCACTCGCGGTCACGGTGTACGCGCCGCCAACGATTGGCGGATTCGGCGGCGTCGATGTAAAGCTGATTGTCTGGGTGGCGTTCACCGCGAAGACCTGCTCCTGATGCCCGGGCAGGTAGTCGGTGTTGCCGTCCTGGTCTGCAGCAACAGTGCAACTCCCTCTCGCATTGAGGTTCACAGTACTGCTGCCCACCGGCACAAAGCACACGGTTGGCGTCAGAGAGCTGAATCGAACTGCGTTGCCCGATGCGCCACCTGTCGCAATCGGATTGTACGAACCGCCAACCACCGGGTTCTGCGGAGTTGAAGTGAAGGTGATTGTCTGGACATCATAGACGGCGAAGACCTGCTCCTGATGCCCGGGCAGGTAGTAGGTGTTGCTGCTCCCATACTGGTCGGCGGCAACACCGCAACTCCCGCGCGTGATGAAGCTGACGCTGCTTCCCGTAACAGAGCACACTGTTGGCGTCAGAGAGCTGAATCGAACTGTGTTGCCCGATGCGCCACCTGTCGCAATCGGATTGTACGAACCGCCAACCACCGGGTTCTGCGGAGTTGAAGTGAAGGAGATCGACTGCGCGATCGGTTCAACTACCGTGAACTCCTGCCTTTGACGTGGTGCTGGCAGGTATCCATTTCCTGCCGCCTGGTCCGCAGCAACAGTGCAGGTTCCCGCGTGGCTCAGTGCCACTAAGGCTCCGCTAACACTGCACACATCCGTGGTGAGCGAACTGAACGTCACCGAACTCCCGGAGGGACCTCCTGTCGCAGCGACAGAATACGTCTGGTTGACAACGCCCGGATTCGGAGGCGTCGACGTGAAGGTGATTGTCTGGCTACCGACGACATCGAAAGTCTGCGTTGCTTGTGAGGCAGAGAGATAACCCGGGCTGGCGGCCTGGTCCGCGGCAATCGTGCAGCTCCCGATCCTAAGCAGAGTCACCACGTTCCCGCTGACACTGCATACGGCGCCCGTCGTGGGCGGGACGCTGAAGGTGACGCTGTTGCCAGAGCCGCCGCCCGTGGCGGCAACCGTATATGTCGCGCCTACGATTGCCTGGCCTGGCACCGAGGTGAACGTGATGGTTTGTGGTTGTTCGGGTATCAGGTCCAGCGCGGCTGGAACCGTACTTTGCCCAAAGTTGTTGAGACCCCAGCAGACCACAGTGCCGTCTGTTTTAAGCGCGCAGGTATGGTTTGCGCCTGCCGTCACCTGCGAGACCGATGTCAGATCACTGGGAACAGTCGATTGCCCCATATCATTAGCGCCCCAGCAGACGACCGTGGCGTCGGTTCTTAGTACGCACGCATGGTAGTAGCCGGCGCTGATCTGCGACACAGACGTTAGCCCCGTTGGGACGGTCGCTTGACCGAACGCGTTGTAGCCCCAGCATTGCACAGTGGTGTCCGTCTTGAGCACGCACGTGTAACGATCGCCGAGACTTACCTGAGTTACCGGCGCCAAGTCGCTCGGGACGTTTAATTGCCCGTAGGCGTTGTGTCCCCAACAGACGACCGTAGCGTCTGTTTTCAGAGCGCACGCGTGAAAGGTAGAGGTCGCTATATGTGAGACCGAGCTAAGCCCGGCAGGCACTTCGGTTTGGAGGTCCGGCATGCCCCAGCAGGTAACAGTGCCGTCGCTGTGGAGAGCGCAGGTGGCATAATCAGCGGCACTCACTTGCGTGACAACTCCGAGGTCACTCGGAACGGTCGATTGCCCGTAGTGGTTGTTACCCCAGCAGGTCACAGCGCCTGTGGTTGCGAGCGCACAGGTATGGAAGTTTCCAGCACTCACCGCCGATGCTGTCCCGAAATTCGTCGGCACCGACGTTTGTCCGTACTCGTTGTATCCCCAACAACTAACCGACGCATCGTTGGCTAGCACGCAGGTGTGAAGACCTCCTGCGCTAACCTGCGGCGAAATCCCCGCAATCGCTTCCGCCATCGCTGGCGCATGCGGGCGGGACGGTCCGGTAGATGGAGCGGTAACATCATCTCTGCACGAGAGCACGAGGGCCAGTGACGTGACTCGCCAGGCAAGCGACCTGAGCTTCAGAACCCACCTCCAGTCATAGCATGGGGCCGGGGTGCAGCATGGGTGCCGATTCGCTTTCGGTAAAACCCTGTAGGTATTGGCAGCGCTAAACGCCTGTCGATACGCGGTTTAGGAAGAACGACCCCCTTATCGCTCGATTCCGGCGAGGTGGCAGCAGTTGGTAAACTGTTGAAGCCGCGCGACACCACTGTGCCTGGGGCGCCTAGATGAGCTTAACCCGCGTCAGGTGGCGGACTGGTTAAGGCCTTTATGCGCGGGGGTGTGCCTTTTCGTAGACCTGCTTGAGACGCTCGATGCTGGTGTGAGTGTAGATCTGCGTCGTCGATATTGACGCATGGCCGAGTAGCTCCTGCACAGCCCTGAGATCAGCGCCGGCGTCAAGAAGATGCGTGGCGAAGGTGTGCCGCAACGAATGGGTCGAGAGCCCCGAACTCTCACCGATCCTGTCGAGAAAGCCCTTCACGGCATTCTGAATCGCCCGCACCGAGATCCGCTTGCCGCGGCTGCTGAGAAAAAACGAGGTGCGATCGCCCGAAGAACCGATCGCGCGCAGCAGCTCGTCGCGCTTCGATTCGTAGTTTCTCAGCGCGAGCTGCGCGTGGTCACCAATGGGGATGATCCGCTCTTTCCGTCCCTTTCCGCGGACTTTCACCTGCTGCGAGAGGAGGTCGATATCCATCCGATTGATTCCGCGAAGCTCGGAGAGCCGCATTCCCGTCGAGTAAAACAGCTCGAGGATCGCCGCGTTCCGTACGTCGCTGAATCGCCCCTCCTGCGCCCTGAGCTCGGCTGACTGAAACAACAGCTCGATCTGCGCGCGATCCAGATAGCCTGGGAGATATTTGTCCTGCTTGGGCGTACTGACGCCGCGCGCTGGATTGGCTTCTACCTGCTCATTTCGGTGCAGGTATTTGTAAAAGCTTCTCACTGCCGAAAGACTGCGTGCGATCGATCGCTTATTCAGCTTTTTCCGAGTGAGGTGAGCGAGGAATCCACGAATGGCAAGTCGGTCCAGTCCCTGCCAGGTCCATTCGCGCACTCCATAGTATTGCCCGAGGAAAGACACGAATTCCTCGAGATCGCGGCGGTAGGCGATGATGGTATTGGGAGAGACGTCGCGTTCCTTGGCGAGATGAGTCAGGAAATCGTCGACGGCCTGCGGTTCGCTCATGTCGGCCCGGAGAGCGAAACTGAGTCAGCGAATTTGTTCGATAGGTCCTCGACTGCGCCACGACCCGCGCGCGTCACCTCGACTGCCCCGCGCTCGCAGATGCCGTTGGCCTCGATCCAATCGTTCATGACTCGCAGCGCACGGGCCGCGAACATCTCGCGCTTCTGCTTCTTGTCTCTGACTTTTTCGGACAGCTCGTCGAGCAACCCGAAGTTGGCGTTCATCGGCTGGAAATGTCTCGGGTCCGCTTCGTTCATGTGTCGGTAGAGAGCGCCGATCATCGTCGTCGGAGGAGGAACGGCCGGCATCTCGCCCGAGAGCAGCCGCGTGAGATTGATGCCCGCCAACAGTCCGGTCGCCGAGCTTTCAGTGTAACCTTCTACGCCGGTAATCTGCCCAGCGAACAGGATCGTCGGCTCGTCACGAATTGCCAGATGCGCGCTCAGTGCCGCCGGCGAGTTGAGATAGGAATTGCGGTGAATCGAGCCGTAGCGCAGGAACTCCGCCTCAGCGAGACCTGGAATCATCCTGAGAACGCGTTGCTGCTCGGGAATCCGTAAGCGAGTCTGAAACCCCACCAGATTCCACATTCGGCCGGCCCGATCCTCCTGACGAAGCTGCACGACCGCGTATGCCTCGCGACCAGTGCGGGGATCGCGCAGTCCCACCGGCTTGAGTGGACCGAAGCGCAGCGTATCGCGTCCGCGCTTTGCCATGACCTCGACCGGCATGCATCCCTCGAAGTACGGGACCTCGTCGAATTCGTGCCCGTGATACTGATCCGCGGACATCAGCGCATCGACGAACTCGTCGTACTGCTGGCGCGTCATCGGGCAGTTGAGATAAGCGCCTCCGTCGTCGGCGCCATCCATGGTTTCTTTCCCGTAACGCGACCCGCGAAAGACGATCGAGTCATCGATCGACTCGCGCGGGACGATCGGCGCGATCGCGTCGTAGAATGCCAGCGCGCCGACACCGAGCCGCGCTCGAATTGCCTCGGCCAGTTTATCGGACGTCAGTGGCCCGGTTGCGACCACGCAGGGAGCACTAATCTCCGTGACTTCGTCGCGAACCACACTGATCCGCGACTGGGACTCGATTCGCTCGGTCACGGTCGCCGAGAAAACGTCGCGATCCACTGCCAGCGCGGTCCCGGCCGCGACTCGTGCGCTGTCCGCCGCGTCGAGAATCATCGAGCCGAGCAGGCGCATCTCCGCTTTGAGGAGGCCGTGCGCGTTCGTCAGCTCGGTGCTCTTGAACGTGTTCGAGCACACCAACTCAGCGAGTTTATCGGTTTTGTGCGCCGGAGTCGTGGTGAGCGGACGCATCTCGTGCAACACGACCTCGAAACCACGCGACGCGAGCTGCCAGGCGGCTTCAGAGCCCGCGAGACCGCCTCCGACAACGGTGACGCGCCGGTTCACACCGCCACGGCTTCAGGTGAGGGCGCCACGTCCCATTCGTTTGCGCATTTGATGCAGCGCCGGTACTCGCCGCGCGTCTTCGTGAACTTCACCTCGGCGCCGACGTAGCCACACTCGGGGCAAGTCTCGGCTACCGGCCTGTCCCAGACGACGAAGTCGCATTTTGGATAGTTCGAGCAACCATAGAATGCCTTGCCACGCTTCTTCGAACGACGCACCGCAATGTCGCCGCCATCCTTCGGACACTTTACGCCAGTCGGCATGGAGCGAGTGCCGCGGCACTTCGGAAATCTGCTGCAACCGAGAAACTCGCCCGAGCGTCCGTGACGAATGACCATAGGTGCACCGCATTCGTGGCAGATTTCGTCCGTCGGCTGCGCGGGTTTGCGATCGCCGCGCAGGGGACGGGTGTACTTGCAATCCTTCGGATGATTCTCGCAGGCGAGAAATGGCCCGAAGAATCCGCCGCGCGGCACGAGCCTGCCGCCGCAGTCCGGACACCTTTCCGTCTCGATTGCCGACAAGTCGTGGGCTTCGCCGATCAGCGCCTCGATGTCGGCACTCTTCACCGACTCGGCGAAAGGTCCGTAGAAATCCTTGAGCATTTTCCTCCAGTTCACGTCGCCGTCCTCGATCTTGTCGAGGTCGCTCTCCATGTGCGAGGTGAATCTGACGTTGAATACGTCTGGGAAGCTCTTGACCATCACCTTCTCGACTTGCTCGCCCAGCTGAGTCGGGAAGAAGCGGCGCTGCTCGAGTATGGCGTATCGTCGATCGACCAGCGTAGAAACGATCGACGCATACGTCGAGGGACGGCCGATGCCGAGTCGCTCGAGCTCCTTGACGAGGCTGGCCTCGGAGTACCGCGGCGGCGGCTCGGTGAAGTGTTGCGAGGGCGTGATGGCTTTAACGGGAATCTGTTCACCCTTCTGAACCACTGGGAGTCCCTGCTCTTCTTCGAGCGCTTTGCCCTCGCCGGCTTCGCGCACTTCTTTGTACAGACGCTGGTATCCGTCGAACTTGACGACGCTGCCAGTCGCTCGGAAAAGGAAGCGATCGAAATCGAAGTCGACGGTGGTCGTGTCGAAGATCGCCGGCACCATTTGCGAGGCCATGAAGCGCTGCCAGATCAGTTCGTACAGCCGATACTGATCGTCTTTGAGGTACTTGCGAATGAGCTCCGGACGGCGGGTCGGATCGGTCGGCCGTATCGACTCGTGCGCGTCCTGCGCATTCTTCGATTTACCATCGGAGTACAGACGTGGACCATCGGGCAAATACTGTTGCCCGTACATCATCCTGATGTAGTCGCGAGCCTGTCCCGCGGCGGAGGCGGCGACACGGGTGGAATCGGTGCGCATGTAGGTGATCAGCCCGACGCCACCCTCTTTTCCGAGCTCGATTCCCTCGTACAGGTCCTGCGCGAGTCGCATCGTACGCTTGGAACCGAAGCCGAGTTTTTTCGCGGCATCCTGCTGGAGAGTGCTGGTCGTAAACGGCGCAGCCGGATTCTTTCTTCGCTCACGGCGCTTGACCTCGGTGACCTGAAACGTCTTCCGCGGCTTGAGCGCAGCGAGAATCGCGTTCGCTTCCCTCTCGTTGCTGATTACCGGCTTCTTGCCATCGAGCAGGTGCAGCTTGGCCGTGAACTGCTGTCCGTTCTCCTCGAGCAAGGCTTCGATTGTCCAATATTCGACAGGCTTGAACGCGCGAATCTCGCGCTCTCGCTCGACGAGAAGCCGCAGTGCCACAGTCTGCACCCGCCCGGCTGAAATCCCTTTCTTGACGGTTTTCCAGAGGACAGGGCTCGCCTTGTAGCCGACGAGACGATCGAGCACGCGACGCGCCTGTTGCGCGTCGACCTTCCGCTCATCGATCTCTCCGGCATTTGCGATCGCCAACTGCACGGCATCGCGAGTGATCTCGTGGAACAGCACGCGTCTCACCGGCGCGCCGTTCTTGGACTTGATTTGTTGCGCGACGTGCCAGGCGATCGCTTCACCTTCGCGGTCGGGATCGGTCGCCAGAAATATCGCGCGTGAAGCCCGGGCTGCGGTCTTCAACTCGGCTACCGTCTTCTCTTTACCGGGAATCGTGACGTACTCCGGCTCAAAGCCGTTGTCGATGTCGATGCCCATTTTTTTCTCGGGCAGATCGCGGACGTGACCGATTGTCGCGCGCACTCTGTACGAACGCCCGAGATATTTTCCGATCGTTTTCGCTTTCGCTGGCGACTCGACGATTACGAGCGATGTCGAGCCCGGCTCGTGCTGATGGTCGCCATCGAGGTCCTCGATCGCTCTCTTCCTCGTCTTAGTCGCCTTGGCGGGCGCCTTGCCTCGGGAAACGCTCTTTGCCGAGGCGGAGCTGCTTTTAGCTGTCTTGGCTTTCGCCATCTCTAGTGCACCGTGGTGTTATCGCCGCCACCGGACGAATCTTCCAGCCCAGTCCCCTCCAGCATTCCGCGCAGATCATCCAGCGCGATCCGCCCCTCGAACTGCATCAGGGCCCGCTCGATGATGTGCTCGAGCTCCGGTCCGTTGATCGCGCCCGACCCACTTAGTGAGAGCAGATGACCCCAGGCTTCGGGGGCAAAGCGCCCCCGCTCGTGTGGGCCCATCACTCGGAACGTGGTCTGTACAGGAGTGCGTTCATCCATTGGCATTTTAGTAAGGAATTAAATGGTCGCGGCGAGCTCGACCACCTTAGCTATAAGTTGTTGTCGTGCAAGCCTTTCCGTGTCCAGGACGGCGTCCGCCGTCTCGTAGAGCGCCCGTCTTTTCTGATAGAGCTCCGTTAGCGCTACTACCGGGTCTCTGCCCGCCAGCAGCGGTCTAGTCTCCACCCTGCGCAACCGGCGAGCGACTGCCTCGGGTGACGCTCTAAGGTATATGATACGTCCAGCCGAACGCAAAAGTTCGACTGATTTCTCTTGTGTGATCCAACCCCCCCCAGGAGATAACACCATTCCGCTGGTGGTGCTCAATTCTTCGGTCAGTGCGAACTCCATTGCTCGAAAGTGCTCCTCGCCCCTGAGGCGAAAGATCTCGCGCACATCCATTCCGGCCCTACGCTCGATCTCCTTATCGAAATCCAGGAACTGCCTTCCCAGTTGCTTCGCGGCTGCTTTCCCAATCGTCGTCTTCCCCACTCCTGGAAGTCCGACGAGGATCAAGTGCGGGGCCGAAGTTCTAACGTCCCTGTCTTTCACTCAATGACGAGATGTAATTCTCGTAATTGCGTCGAGTCTCCGTCAGCGAATCCCCGCCGAACTTCTCGAGGAATGCTTGGGCGACTACGAACGCTGTCATTCCTTCGGCGATAACTCCCATCGCTGGAACCGCCGTAACATCACTTCTTTCCGCGACCGCCTGCGCCGGGTCACGGGTCTTCATCTCGATCGTTCCCAGCGGGCGCATCAGCGTGCTTATAGGCTTCATCGCCGCGCGGAGCACGATCTGCTCGGCATTGCTGATACCGCCCTCCATCCCGCCGGCACGGTTGCTTCGACGCCGCACGCGACCCGCTCGTACGTTAGTCTCGTCGGGATCTATCTCGTCGTGTACGTCTGATCCCTTTCTGCGCGCGCATTCCACACCGAGGCCGATCTCCACCGCTTTGACGGCGGGAATCGACATTAGCGCGGCAGCGAGCCTGCCATCGAGTTTTCTGTCCCATGCGACGTGAGAGCCCAGTCCAACCGGCGCCCCATCGCAAATTATTTCGGCGATTCCGCCCAGCGTATCACCTTCTGCTTTAGCAGCGTCGATACGCGCGATCATCTTCTGCTCGGCGTCGCGGTCCAGTGTGCGAAGCTGCGATGCGTCAGCTACCGCGTTTAACTCCGCGGTGGGCGGCATTTTGTCAGGGCGCCTGGCGTCGACTCCACCGAGGTGCACGACGTGACTCGCGACGGTGATGCCGAACTCGCGCAGAAATCGTTTACAGATCGCTCCCGCTGCGACGCGCGCGGTTGTCTCCCTCGCTGACGCGCGCTCCAGCACATCGCGCGCGTCGTCGCGGTCGTACTTCAGCATACCCGAGAGATCGACGTGACCGGGACGCGGACGCGTCACTGCGCGCTTCCGCTCGGGATCGCCTTCTCTGGGCGCGGGATCCATGATCTCCTGCCAGTTCTTCCAGTCACGATTCTGGAGCAGCATCGCGATCGGGGAGCCGATCGTCTCGCCCGCCCTTACTCCAGACAGGAATTCGACGCGATCTGATTCGATCTTCATGCGCCTGCCGCGTCCATAGCCCTGTTGCCTGCGTGCGAGCTCTACGTCGACGTCAGCAGCCACCAGTGGCAGCCCCGCGACCATTCCCTCGAGAATGGACACGAGCGCAGGGCCGTGTGACTCGCCGGCAGTGGTGAATCGCAGCATGCGTCTCCAAAAAGAAACGAGCCCGGCTTTTGACCGGGCTCGTCGTTCAAGCTTGGTACCCGCGTCCTGCGGGAAGCTACGGGCAGGTCGTGGTAAACGTATTCGGAAGCGTTGCGATGACAACCCCTCGCGCAGTTGCTCCCACGAGCACCAGCTGCCCTGTGGACGCGCGGTAGGCTGCCTTGACCGGACCGATGATCGGATCCTTGATGGGAATCGTTCCGACCCTCTGGTAGCAGTGCGTGTCGTAGATTTCGATCAGTGGCTCGGAGGATGCCGCAAACGCGAGTCGCGTGTTGAGCGGGAACGAATTCGCACCCGTATTTAACGGGTGGAAATCGAGACCCGCATTGCTGATCGTCGTCTGCAGCACACCCTGTAGCCTGAGCGCGGGGTTGAGAATGTAAGTCGAGTCGGCGCGGATAGCTGCGAGCGAGCCATCGAAGTTGATCGCGACTCCCTTCACCTCCGCGTACGTGTTGGCGATGAAGTCCGTTACATCAGACGGCGGAGAGACGCCGAGATCGATGAACGGGTAGGTCGGGTCAAAGCCCCGTTGCGCATCGTACATCATCGCGCGGCTGCCGAAGACACTTCCACCCTCGCCGAACACGGCACGGTGGAAATCGCCCGATCCGCGCACGAACGTCGTATCGCGGAAGGCAAGGCGATCGATGCTTATGACCGTGGAACGACCGGTCACCGGATCCTTGTAGGGAAGCAGGGTGGTTTGAGTTACCCCGTCCGCATCGTATCTGATGACCTCGAGGGTATCACCGCGCGCGGCCGACTGGCCGATCGCCTGCTCGAAGAAGAAATGCGAGGTGCGATTCGTCAGATTCTCCCACCGGAGCGTACCATTGCGGCTCGAGAATGGGGCCGATTGTCCGGAAGTCGGAGTGGTCGAGTAAGCTATGATTACGTCGGTGCACGCTCCGGCTGGAGCGACACACGTCGCGCCGAGATACTGCGGACGATCGCTGAAGTCGTACTTCGTGCGTACCTGAATCGGCAGACCGCTGGTTCCGGACGTCGTCGTGGTGATCGTGTAGGCGATGATATTCGGCAGATCGTAGCGTGACACTTCCAGCCCGCTGCCGCTCGCACCCGCGTTGAGATCCACGTAACTGATGTTCGTGCCGCCCGAGTTCGCCACGAGAACCGTGTCACCAACGGCGCCGGTACGATCGCGCGGCCACAGAGCGAGGCCCCAGGGACGCGAACCCACTATAACGGCGGCCTTGAACGATGAGTCGGCGAGATTGAAGACTTCGACCTGGTTGCGGCCGATGTTGGTCAGATACAGCCGATCCTTGCCTGGATGGTAGACCGCATCGGCAACTTGTCCGCCGAAAGGAAGGAAGCGAGTTACGCCGGCGACGACGGTGACCGTATCAATTCGATCAGCCCCGCTCGCGAGTTTGGCATACGCGCGCACTCCGTTCGAGTTGGTGGCGAATACCTGGATGTACGCGGTCGTCGGGAAGTTGGTATACGGCAGCCTCATCGCGAACGTGTGGGGCTCAAACGTCAGATTTCCGCTGGAGAGGTAGGTCCCGGAATCGTCGATCGGACCACCGACAGTGCTTCTCACCTCGTAACCGAGCGAGGCAATGCCGCTTGGATCATCGGCTTCGACGTGGACGGTGTCGCCCACTTCGACGCGCTTGTTATGACCGCACGCGTTGTCGAAGGCGGAGTTACCGACGCAGAACTGGTTGACGACCGGCACCGAGTTGATCTGTGCCGCCGTCTGAACGTTGATGGTGATGCTGGGTCCTGTGGCCCGCTGTCCCAGCGAATCTCTGAGGAACGGCGTGATGGTCAACGTGCCGGTCGCGGCGTTCGCCGGTATCGCAATCGTATCCACCATTGTAATCGAGTCGCGCAACGGACTGGAGAACAGTACCGAGTCGTTGCGAGCGACCGGACCTGTCGAAGTCAAACCGAGCGAGAGGACCTTGAGCGGAGCCTTTCCGCTCACAGTCACGACGATTGATTTTCCGAGCACCGCCGAGCTTCCAGAGGTGGGACTGATCACCTTCACATCCGGCGGCGGAACGTTTCCGGTAGCCATCACCAGTGTGTCGACGCCGGAGGAATTGCCGGCTCCGTCAAACGCTGTCGCGGTGATGGTCACAGGCGTCCCAGCTGGAACGGCGCGCGATGCAAAAAGCGTAAATGGGATTTGGATGTCGGTGACGGCGGACGTGAACACGGTGTCGTAAACAAAACCGACGGCACCGATTGCCTGCACGTGAATGGTCTTGAGCCCAAGATTGTCCTTGGCCTCCGTCGTGAACGCGATTACCGTGTCTGCCCGCCCTGTAAGCGGGGTGAGCGAAATCGTAGGCGGAACGCGGTCCCTCTGCGGATCGATCGACGTGTTGTCGTTGCACGCGGCGACCACGAGGGACAATGACGCCGCGGCTGCGGCTACGACCAAGCCGCGGCGCAGAACGCCAGAAAGTTCTTTATGCATACGAGTCACCTTTAACGGGTGGCTGGTGGGATCGGATTCGTCGGAGCGCCAGGAATCGGCGCGCCGTCGTCGATGATGTGAGGCGTGACAAGTATGAGTAGGTCACGCTTTTCGTCGTCGGTCCGCGTCTCGCCGAAGAGTCTGCCGATGATCGGCAGATCGACGAGGAGCGGAATTCCCGACTTGGACTGCGTGGTCTGTGTGACGGTCAGACCGCCAATGACTGCGGTCTCGCCGTCGCCGACGAGGAGCTGGGTGTCGCCCGACTGCTTGCCGAAGATGAAACCGACGTCCGACGCCGCGAGCTGCGCATCGGAGTTCTCGGCGTGCAACAACAGCAGGATCTGCCGGTTGTTGGTGATGTGCGGGGTGACGGTAAGGATGATACCGACCTGCTTCATCTGCACCGTGGCGCGCGGTTGCGCGTTTGGCGAAGTCGCGCCACTGAGGTTCGCGGTGTTGGCGTCGAGAACTCTGATCGGGATTTCCTGACCGACCTGAATCGATGCCTGACGATTGTCGAGCGTCACGATGCTCGGCTCGGCCTGGAGATCAGCGAGACGTACTTCCTGAAGCGCGTCGAGGAAGCTCGTTAGCTGGAATTTGCCGAGCGCGGTCGAGAACACGACGCTTAACGCGGGATTGACGACTCTCGCGTTGGCGTTGGCGATCGCCGCCAGCGCGTTTCCGCCGAGCAGAATTCTGTCGCCCTGGAACGGCGTGCCACCGCCGAGAGCGTCGGGGACCCCGTCACCGTTGGTGTCGATGGGCTTAAGCGTCGCCGGATCAGGACGCTTTACGAGCTGGCTGAAGAACTGGTCGGTGCCGGTGCCGAGATCGTAAGAGAGGCCAATGTCTTCGATGTTCGTTCTGTTGACGAATATGATCTTCGCCTTGATTCCGACCTGCGGCGTGCGAACATCGAGGTTGCGCACGTACTGCAATACATCGGCGAGTCGCGAAGCGGTCTCGGTGATGATGAGCGTATTGGTGGTGCTATCTGCAGCGACGAGTCCGCGAGCGACGCAGTTCGGCTGCGCATTGCTCACGACGTTGGGGCTCGAGGGAATCTGAGCGTTGGCGAGGCAATCTTTCTGTAGCAGCTGCCGGATGGTCGGAACGAGCGCCGTAGCGCGCGCGTAATTGATCGCGACGAGCTGGGTTTGAAGCGGCTCCGACGCCTGGCGATTCATGATGTTGGCGTAGCTGTCGACCGTGATGATGCCGGAGACGGGATCCTCGACGGCGGCCAGACCCTGCCCCTGAAGAATCGCGCGCAGCGCCACGTCCCAAGGCTGGTTCTTGACTTCGGCGGTGACGGTGCCTTTGACATCTTTGCCAACGACAATCGTGCGACCCGCGAACGCGGCGAACGAGGCAATCACGTCATTGATGTCGGTGTCCTGAAACGTCACGCTGAGCGTCGGCTGCTGTGACTGCTGCGCCGTTGCGAAGAGTCCGACCGGCACATCGTGCGCAGTCGTCGTTCGCGTCGGCGCAATTTCGGCAGCGGGCGGAGTCGGATCGTCCTGCGTTTCGACCTGCGGACTCGAGCTCTCCACCTGGGCGACGGCCTTCGCGCTGGGAGCTGCGACAGGCTTGGTACTCGTAGCCGCAATCGGCGTAGGAGTCGGCGCGGTTGCCGCCTTCGCTACGTAGGCATTAGCGGCAACCTGACGCACGGGCGGACGCGTTGGCGCCGCGACATAGCTGTACCTGCGAGAACTGGAAGAAGACCACGCAGTGTAGTCAGTGGTCTTTCCACCGGTCACCGAGATCCGAACCTCGCCATTGCTGCGCGTAATCTTGTACGGGTGCTTCGCATCCATCTCGATGACTACGCGAACGATGTTGGGACGGTACTGCGAGTAGCGAATGTTGGTGATTCCGCCGCGTGACACTTTGTCGTAACTGCGGTGCGACATGTCGAGCGTCGCGCCATTCAGATCGACCACTACTCGAGCGGGCGCGTCGAGCGTGAAATCCTGCAAATCGACGGCAGCGTTGACGCCGATCACCACCTCAGTCTTCCCGGAGGACGGGACCACACTGAGTGAGTGAACGGTTACGGCTGCCGAAGGCAGAAAAAGGAGCGCCGCAGCTGGCAGCGCCTTCAAAAAGCTCATTGACGAAGCCTCATTTTGCTCGAATCGGGCGGTGCTATCGGCAGGAGCTCCTGGCGACTGTAACCGAACTCTTCGATCGTGAAAATCACTGCTTTCGGCTGGATGGCCGCGACGCGCATTCTGCCTATCGTCTGGCCAACTCTCACCTTGTACTGCTCTTTAGACGTGACATCTCGCAAAACCGCAACAGAGTTCTGCCCACGCGGGTCGTACGCAACGCCTACCAGTTTCAGGTCGTTGAGCATGGGCTTGAGGTCGGATGTCGTCAGCAGTGACACAAACGGATCGCGACGTCCGGCGCCCTCGTACTGGAACACCTCACGGTTGATCAGCACCTTGGGCGCGGTGTCGGCCGCCGGCGTTGGAAGTGGCGGCGTTGCAGCCTTCCTCGGGTCCGCCGCAGGTGCCTTGGGCGCCGCAGGCTTTGCCGCGGTATTTGGATTCGGCCGCCTTGTTGCCTGCGCGCGCGCCTGTGCTGATGCGCCGCTGGCAAGCGCAGCAACGAGAACCAGGGCGAAAGAGATCGAGCGTTTCATTATTTCACCGCTGAAGGCGGGGTGTAAGGCGTTGTGCGTGCGACGTACGTCTGTACCTGGAATTCGGTGTCGATGAGTGATTCGCCCTTCTTCACGCGCGCCTTCGTCTTGTCGGCGACGGGATGCAGCTTGATCGCCATGGTGACGGGCGCGATGATCCGGTTCAGCGATCCCACATTGCTGAGGAACTGACCCACTGGGTGGTATCCACCGATGACCGCGAGCTTGTAGCGATAGGTGTCGAACTGCTCGCCGGGAAGCACGGGCATCGGCTCGACCGTCGCGAGGTCGAGTCCAACACGACGCGCGGCAGTCGAGATGTCCTCGAGAAGCGCGGGCACTTCATTGCTGCGCGGAACGAGCTGCCGCATCACCTTGAGGCTCTGCTCGTATTCAGCAGACTGCGCCCTCAGCTTCTGCAGACTCCCCTGCGCGATGTCTGCCTTTGCCTGTTGATTCTTCTTGTCGAGAGAATCGACATGTATCTGCACGGCCGAGAGCTCCTCCGCCTTCGGCTTGTACAGGAAATACCAATAAGCGCCGAGAAGGACCAGCGCCGCCGCACCAATTCCAGCGAGCGCCTGTTCGCGCTTCGTCATGTTAGCGCCGATAGCCATCTTAGCGTACCGCCGAGACTATGAGTGGAACCGTCTTGACTGCGAACGGCGGCGGAGTTTGTGTTTCTGCCTCGAGAGTGAACTCCGTCACTTCCTTTCCTTCCGTCTGAACGAGGTCGGAACGAGCGAGCTGCACGTTCTGGATGAACGGCGATGCCTCGAGTGACTTCATGAAGCGCGTCAACGCCTGAATGTCGACCGTATGTCCAACGATTTTGAAGCGGACTTCTTTTGCGGCCGCAAACAGCGAATCCGACCTTGCCTTCTTGGCGCGATCTCTCTCGGCTGCCCGCTCACGGGGAGATTTGGCTCCGCTGGTGCTGTCGGCCGATCCCGCCTTCTTGACCGTCGTATCAGCCATCGCGACGCTCCGCGGCTGACTGGTCTGGGTGATTTCTCTCAGCCACGTGTACTGGGGCAGCGCACTCGAGATCTCATACATCAAATGCGACCAGAGGTAGCGCGAATCGTCGATCGACTTGATGATCGCGATCTGCTGATAGAGCGAATCGCGTGTCGCTTCAGCTCTCGCTTTGGCGTTCAGAATGGCACCGTATTGCGCCGAATCCTTTTCCGCCTTCGTCTCCCGCGCGTCCAGATATGCTCCGCGAGCGGCCTGGCTGATGAACATCAGAACAATGAGAGCGCCCGACGCGCCGGCCGCTGCAACCGCGCCAAGCATGTACTTGTCGGTCATCTTTTCGGTTAGTCCGGCGAGCCACGCTGGAGGCTTGAGGTTGAATTCAAACTTCGCCGGTGCTGCGGTCTTCGCCCGCTTCTTCTTCTTGCCGTCCCCAGGAAGGAGATTGATCTCAATCATAGTATCGTTCTCCGATCAGTTCTTTCGGAGGGCAAGACCGATCGATAGCATCAGGAGAGGTGCGACCTCGTCGGTCACCAGCGACTCGAGAGCTCCTTCCCTCACCGACATCGTCGCGAGAGGGTTCGCCAGCTCCACCGGCTTCTTCAGCCGCTGCCCAAGTGCTTCAGTAAGACCCGGCGTGCGGGAGCCGCCGCCGCAGGTGTATACGGCCTTCATTTGTCCGTCGCCCTTGAGCGACGTGGACAAGAACGCGATCGCGCGCTCGAGGCCGGTAGCAATTTCTTCGGTGCGCTGAACGATCACCGAATCGAGCTGCGGCGACCGGTCATATCCTCTTATCAGAGCTTCGGCGTCAGCGGCGGAAAGTCCGTGCTCACGCTGAAGATCCTCGCGCAGCCGACGCGTTCCCACCGGCAGATCACGGGTAAGAATCGGAACACCATCGTCCAGAATGTTGATGTTGGTGACTTCGTGGCCGATGTTCACCAGCCCAACGGCGCCGCTCATCGCGGAGGGGTAGTTCACCTCGAAGGCGTTGTGAAGCGCGAAGGCGTCCACGTCCATCCCCATCGGCGTGATCCCCGCTTCGGAAAGAATGCGGAGCTTTGCTTCCACCAGGTCACGCTTGGCGGCTACGAGCAGAACGCTCATCTCGTCCCTGTTACCGCCGCCATTTTCTTCGAGAATCTGGAAATCCAGCTCGACCGAATCGACGTCTGGGACGTGTTGCTCGGCTTCCCATCGCATTAGCTCCCGGGCCTGCTGTTCCTTGACCCGCTCCGTCTTGATGCGCTTGATGATTACGTCGCGGCCACCCACGGCGGCAACGACCGCCTTGGTGTTGGCGTTGACGGCCTCAATAGTTGTGCGAATGACGTCCGAGACGAGGTGCGGATCCATGACTTCGCCTTCCACGATGGCGTCATCGGGCAGCGGAGTGATCGCAACCTTGACAAGTTCTGGCGTAGACTTCGAGTGATCGACAACAGCGACCTTCACGAGGCCGGATCCGATGTCGAGCCCTACAGTAGTCTTCTTCCGGCCAAATAACCCCATCGCGGCCCTTGGATGAAAAAGAAGCGGGTTTTACTCGGGCGCGCGCCGCATTGTTATCGTCTAGAGGCGTGACAACCTAAGAACCCTGATTGCTTGCATTTACATGGAGACCAACCCAGTGGCACTGCTGCCTCCTTTGGTCCGTCACCAATCGTTCGAACTAAGACACGATTCAATTGGCGGGAAAGTAACGATGGGCTACCAAGAGCTCAGAGAAGCTCCGACCACCATCTTTCCGAAACTCGGTCGACTGTTATCGAACCATCCGGCGCGGTTTTCACTCTGACGAGAGCGCCGATTCGCCTGCCGGCTTCGGAGCGGATAGCGGTTTCACCAGCGTCTGCAACAATCCAGTAAAGGTCGGCATCGAAGCGCGTCACGTAGACGGTCACCGGCATACCGAGTCCGACAACCGGTGAGGATCTCGTTTGCGCGATTCCGGTCGTATCGGGCTCGCGGACATTCCAATCGGCGATGATCATCTCGATCGCTGACTCCGCCGCCGAGAGCGCGAGTTGGCGCTGCGCAACAGCAGCGCCAACGCGAGTTTCCTCCATCGTTGCGAAGAAGACGCCTGCCACCAGGGCCGCGATCAACGTCAGGGCGAGTAGCGCCGCGGCCAGCGCGAATCCCCGCCGGGATGCGTGTGTCATGGCGTTCGATTGCGGACCGCAATCGCGACCGTCCCGGAATCAGCCGGCGTCCAGCCACGATCTTCTATGAAGAGCCTTTGCCGACTCTCGGCGCGCGCTGTGACGTTGACTCGCGCAAGTGAAAGAGGCGAAGCGCTTGCGTCGAGACGCGAACCGCGCGTGTCGAAGTACTCGAAGAGAAGCCCGGACAGACGTGGGTTGGCGCTGTATCCACGGTACGGTCCGCTAAGCGGCTGTACAGCGCCGCACATTGACGCTCCCAGAGCATTGCACCGTCGGTAACCGAGATACCATTCACCGTCGGAGGCGCGATATAGGCTATACCTGCCGCGTCGGATAAAGCGCACTGGCGCGCCCGGTCTGACATGACGGCTCAAAGGATCCGCGAGGGAGAGCACGAACCCTTTGCCAGTCGTGGGACTTCCGCCGAACATCAAACCAGTGCTCGCCCGACAGTTAGCGCCGAGCAACAACGAGCTGAATCCGGCGATCCGGTGTCGCTCCCACTCAGCGCCCATCTCCATTGAGTCCCGATAGAACAATGCGAGGTCACCCGTGTCGGGCTGTGTAAGCAGCGACGTCAGCGTATTTCCACGCGGCGAAAATGCTTCCGGGAGGCGCACTTCCATCGCGTCGGGGCTTTGGCAGACCACGGAGCTGCCAATGTTAGCGAACATCTCGAGCGCGGAGTCGGCGAGAAGTCGAACTGTGTCCGCGATCGCCGTTCCTCGAATGTCGATCGCTAATACTTCGATTGCGTCGCGGACGCCTTCCCGGGCGTACAACATCTCGCTCGCGCCCCGATAGAATCGTTGCTGCCGGACGAGCGTAATTGCGACAGCCCCGCCGATGATGCCTAGGAGCGCAAGCACAACGACGAGCTCGATCAGAGTGAATCCAGAGGAGTTCTTACGCGTTTTGCCGCGCGCCAGAATTGGAATGTCAGGCTCTATGGACACGGAAGAATCGCGCGATAGAAATCGGTGCGCTGCCCCTTCCATGTGACGTAGCTCACGGATGCGACAACGCTGACGCGAGAAGGATCCGGAAAAGAGACAGACCAGTTCGATTCGACCTGTTGCAACGACTCCCGTCCGCTCGACGACGCGCGACACTCGGCACTGATGGTCTCGAGCCGGCTAGCGGCAATCCGTGCCGCCCGCTCTCGAAGCCCGTTCGCATTCAGCTCGCGGCCGATCACCGCACTCGTGCTCGCCAGCGCCAGCCCTCCAAGCGTGAAGAGCAGCACTGCCACAATCGTCTCGATCAGGGTATAGCCGCGTGCCGCAGGCGCTCGACGCATGCTCGGACGATGTACGAGCCGGCTGCATTGATGTCATTCCCGCTCTGCGGACGACATCAAAACCGCGCTACAGCAAAAAGAAAAGGGGAGCGACCGAAGCCGCTCCCCCATTTCCCTTCCGACTCAATTAAATGCAGGTGATCACACCGTTGGTCATGTCGCAAACTTTCGCAGACTGCGAGTGCGTAGCAGTCGCGCTCCATGAAGGCGGCGGGCCGGCGACGTTGGTCACGACAACCGTGACGTTCTGCGAGGGGCTAAAGCCCTGAAGAGGAGCCGCAGTGGTCGCGGTTCCACCGAAATACGCACCACCGTTGTCGGCAGCGTACTGCTCTTCGTAGGTCGCCATGTTGCGAAGGTCAGACTTCATCGCGGCGACGTACGCCTTGTCCTTTGTATTAGCGAACTTCGGAATCGCGATCGCGGCAAGAATGCCGATGATGACGACCACGATCAAAAGCTCAATAAGG
>QHVA01000050.1 GCA_003223425.1 Gemmatimonadota bacterium | reverse complement strand
CCGAGGGCAATCTGTAAAGCATCTACCATAGGCTAGCGATCGCGGAGAATACGCTTCGCTTCGCCGGATATTCGTCCCGTGTGACGCAGTATCCATCCGGCGGCTGCAGAGGAGGGCAAGTTTTGTGCAACAGATTGGGGTTCTATGCTGCTCCGGCGACGTAGTGAGCTGATCGTCCGCAGCTCTTGCACCGGAGCGTCACGTGGGTATAGGGCGGCGGAGGGACCTGACGCGGATCACGCTCGATGGATCCAGAGCATGAGGGGCAGCTCAGTGGAGAACCGTGGCGATCGTTGCTGATGAGAAAAAGTGCCTGAGCGGGGTTGTACGCATTCGGACGTGGCTTGCGCATGAGCTCTCCATTTGCTCGACACGGCGCTGCGCGGTGGGCGTCGCATTGGTGACGTTGACGGCTATCTATTGAGAAGAAGAGCCATCGAGATTCGTGAGCGGATACACATCGGGTTGACGCTGATCTTTGTTACAGCGTGCGGCCCGCATGCGCACATCCCACTCCGACCGGCCAATCTGCCCGACGCCCTTGCTTCTACTGACAGTGGAACAGTCCTGGCACGGCGCCTGGCACCGGTCTTATACCTACAACGGGATGAAACGTTCCCGCTAGAACGGGTAGTGGCAATCCTGCATCCCGTGAGGCGTGTGATCGCCTACCATTTGCTGTGGCGGGATGACGTTCACGGGTCTTGGATTCCCTTCACGGTTCCGACGGACGAAGAGGTCCTATGGGTAGGCTACGACACAACTTACGCCCCTACCGACGTCTGGACTTACTGGCACGGACGGATCCTTCACACCCCGTGGCCCAAGGCACAAGTAGCTATCGATGTCCAATGGGGTAAGCACGGAAGCATGCCGCGGAACGTCCGTCAAAGTGACCTGCCCAGACCTCGGACGCTCAACTTTTTCTACGCCATGACGATCTTCGGGGAGCCAGACATTCTGCTCGGTGACATCACCCGTAAAGGACCGCTCTGTTTCTGTCATGGCTATCGGAGGTACCGTCAATTCACGCGCCCGCTCATGCTGGCCGAACGGATTGACGCAGTTATTCGAACCGAAGACCCACGCACTGTTTTGCTCGAGGTATTCGGCAGCAAATACTCCAACAAGCACCAGTGGCCATAGGTGGGTGTTTAGCCTCCGTAGACGATCTCACCCTCGGCGTCGAGCCCCAGCTCACTATGGGCTCCGCATACTCCACAGGTCCGGACGACATGCCAGAACTCTCCGAGCGTCTCTTGATGCTCTTTGCCTGCACGGGTGACCTTGAGCTTCTTGAAGCTGTACTCACCGCACTGCGGACATGGATGCGCGCGCGCGACTCGCTCGGCACGGCTCTGTGTGATCGCGGCCAAGATCACCCCTGTGTTTTCGGCGGTGGGTTTCGCTGAGAGCCTGAAGTCTCCGATCCTTCAAAGGTGGAGCGCGCAGTTTTATTGACTAGCTCGCGCAATCCACCTATCGCGCCCATTACCCCAGCCGCTTCGGCCGGCAGAAAGATGGTCGAGTTCTTTCCTTGAGCAAGCGTCGGGAGCGCCTCTAGGTATTTCATGCCGAGGAGATACATCGCGGCCTGTCCTTCCGGTAACGCGCTACCAATCTTGTGGATGGCTTCCGCCTCGGCTTCAGCCATGGCGAGTCGTGCTTCCGCGAGTCCTTTGGCTCTGAGAACCGCGGCATCGCGCTCGCCTTCTGCCCGTCGAACCTGCGACTCGCGCACCCCCTCAGCTTCCAGAATGGCGGCTCGCTTTCCCGCCTCTGCGTTTGTAACTGCGGCGCGACGCTCACGCTCCGCACGCATCTGTAGTTCCATTGACTGCTGGATGTCCCGCGGCGGCTCGATCGATTGCAACTCAACGCGAGTGACATCGACTCCCCAGCCGATTGATGCCTCCTCGATCACTTCTCTCATTCGCCTGTTGATCACATCGCGGCTGCCAAGCGTCGCGTCGAGCTCCATCTCACCGACGATATTGCGCAACGTCGTCCGCGTTAGCGTTTCTAGTGCGTAGGGCAGGTTCTGCACCGCGTAGGTGGCCTTTTGTGGATCGGCTACACGGTAGTAGATGACGGCATCGATGTCGATCGTAACGTTGTCCTTGGTGATGACTGGCTGACTTGGGAAGTTCAGAACCTGCTCGCGCAGGTCGATGCGGGCGGTATGGCCCGCGGTAACTCGCTTGATCCCCGTCACGTCGCTCTCGAAGTAGCGAACGTCGATGGTGCGCGGCAACTCGATGAACGGGATGAGAATGTTGAAACCGGAGCGAGCCAACCGATGAAACCGCCCGAGACGCTCTATCACCATCACCTCGGCCTGGCCGACCACCTTGAACGATTTGGTGGCGACGAAGATCCCGAGAAGAACGAGTATTCCGAGTACTGCCAATCCGACCATTGAACCCCCTTGAAGACGGCAGGGATATTATGAAGAAAGCGCCGCTCTCGCGAGAGCGGCGCTTCAATCCGACGTGTTGCTTCGACCAGTTAGTGGTGCGAAGACATGCGAGTCATCGCCGAGCGGAGGCAGTCGACTGGTCGCGCTGAGCGATGGCGAAGAGATCCTTCTGCGACGTGCTCTCTTTGAGAACATCCAACGCGCGCATCAGTTGGTTGTCTTCGGGGACACTACGGCGTTTGGCAGTTGAGTCACCAAACGCCAGGCGCGCGACGGTGTTGCCCAGGAGTCTGTCGATCTCTGAACCGGCTTGCTCGTACTGGGCGTGTTCGACTGTGACGCCCTTGGCCTGAAGGCGCCGGTAGAACTCTTCGCGCCACGCCGGCGGCACGGTGAAGTCAGGCCGAACGGTTTTTTTCAGCTCGAGCGAGTAATCCATAAGAGTCACCCTCACATCCGCCGTCTTTGGCGCGAAGGCGTTGAACACCTTCTGCTCCGCGGTGGTCAGCGTGTCGGGACGCACGATGATATCGGGGGTGATCGCCCCGCCACCGTATACGATTCGACCGGCGTCCGATCTGAACGCAGGTCGTGAGCGACGCACGGAATCAGTCTCGAGGGAATCAGGCATCACTTCAACGAACTCACCGCTGGGGAGAAGCTTGCGCTCTTTCTGGATGGAGCGGCCGTTTGGAGTGTACCACTTTGCCGTCGTCATCTTGAGAGCGTAACCACCTTCGAGCGGGAACACGGACTGCACGAGACCCTTTCCAAAGGATGTCGTGCCGACAATGAGGGCGCGGTCGTGATCCTGGAGAGCGCCGGCAACGATCTCGGATGCCGAAGCGCTCCGTCCATCCGTAAGTAGCACGAGGGGAAGAGTCGGTGCGACTGGATCGTCGGTAGCGACGAAAGTCTGGTTCTCACCGTTGCGGGCGCGGATGCTCGAGATCTGCTGCCCCTTCTTCAGGAAAAGATTGCTGACGCTGAGCGACTGATCGAGGATGCCACCAGGATTTCCACGCAGATCAATTACTACTCCCTTTGCTCCCTGCCGCGACAAGCGGGTAATCGAGCTCTCCAGCTCGTCCCTCGCGCTCTCGTTGAACTGGAGAAGGGGGATGTAGCCGATCTTGCCATCGAGCATGATCGCGTAAGGAACTGCCGGAATGCTGATGACGGCACGAGTGAAGGTGATCGGTATCAACTCTGGCACGCCGGGCCGTGAGAACTTGACCAACACTCTGCTACCGGGATTCCCTTTGAGGGCATCCGAGGTCTGTGAGACGGTCCAGCCGCGGATATTGGTCGTGTCGATGATGTTGATGCGATCGCCTTCCTGCACTCCGGCCTGCTCCGCCGGTGTATGCGGGAATACGCGCTGCACAGTAATGAAGCCCTGTGTCTCGGCGATCTCCATCCCGATACCGGCATAACGTCCATTAGTCTGCGCGTTGAAGGTCGAAAGCTCCTTCGGGGAAAGCAGTACGCTGTAAGGATCATTCAGTTCGTGAACGAGTCCGCGTGCAGCCTTCTCGTACAGAGTCGCAGCGTCGACGGTGTCGACGAAGCGGGTGGAGACAATGTTCAGGACCTGGTCGAGGAGGCGAGCGCCTTGCTGGCTTTCGCGCTGCTGGAATGCGAAGCCTCCAGCCATGAGCGGTATCAGAGCCAGTCCGAAGAGCAGGCTTTTCTTGGATCGGGACATACGGTCTAGTTGGAAGAAGAGAGCGGTAACTTAATAAATACGCCCCCGGGGTAGTCAGTGTTCCTCAATGACGCACAAAAGGCACCAGCGGAACATTCCGTCAGGCACGGGAAGCTAACACGTAATCTACCAGCCAGTCACGGTTAAGCTGCCGGAAGGTAGCATCACGAAGGAGACCGGCAGCGAGAAGCATCTCATGGGCGGGTTGGAGCACTCGTTGCAAATGAGAAGGATATCGCTGGGTCAGAGGGAGCTGCTCGGCAAGAGAGGCGAGGGGTACTCTCCAAGTCACCATCCCTTCTTCTCTCGCGACTTCCAGCAGGCGGTAAAGTCGTCTGGCTACGGGATTGGTCAGTGAGAGATAGTGCATTGCGGAGAGTGTCACGGTGTACCCAGCCGCAATGTTCGAGCGAATGACGGGACCTATCGTGACTCGGGCGTCGCCGGGTTCCGACGCAGCCAATACCGGAAATAGCGTGAATTGTTCGCGCTCGGCCATTCGTCTGCGCGCGATGGAAACCGAGGACAGGATGGTAAAGCGTCCTTCTAGCGGCTGTCCTTCTTTTGCGACAACGTACACTCCGCTCGACTCGAGAGTAGTTCGCTCGAGTCTCGTCAAGGCAGATCTGAGCTGCTCATACGTTCTGCCGTCGACGCGCCGACCGATGGAGCGCAGGAAGGCGTGGAGCGTAAAACTTACCACTCCGTCTTCAGGAGCTCCTGCCTCGTGATAGCGATGCAGGAGCTCGATGTACACGTCCTGATCAAATGTGCCGGGCAGTCGGTCGCCGGGGCTGGGCAGAACACGCCACCGTCCACCGCTCTCGGGAGAGAAGGAGATTGCCGTGTCCTCGGCGGAGTCGCTCAGCCGAAAGACGGGGAGCGACTCGAGAGACCGGTCGAGGACTATAGCACGCGTCGCGATTCGCCGACGGGCCACGAAGGTCATGCTGGGAGAATATGTCATCGGTCAAGTACATCGCAATCGCAGCACTGATCCTGTTCGGAGTCGTTCTCGCGCTTATCGGGATTCTGTCGGTTACTCACGACACCCCGGTCAGGAGCGTAATCGCAGAAGGCGACAAGGGCGGGCCGCCGAGCACCACCGATCCGTTATTTGCGCGAAGCATGGAACTGTTTACAGGAGCGCACATCGAGCCGGGGAACAGCGTTCAGATCCTGCTCGATGGGAATGGCACTTATCCTCAGCTGTGGAAAGATCTGGCATCGGCGCAACAAACCATCACGGTGCAGATGTACTACTCCCAGCCAGGCACGGTCGCCGATACAATGGCGAAATACCTGATCGACCGGGCGCAGCACAAAGTGCGGGTGCTTTTGCTGCTCGATGCTTTCGGGTCTCAACCGCTCAAGCGTGATTGGATTAAAAACCTCAAGCGTTCCGGCGTCGAGGTCGTGTGGCTGAGGCCTCTCCGCTGGTACACGCTACAAAAGGCGGCACAGCGATCGCACGTACGAGTAGTCGTTGTCGATGGCAAGGTCGGCTACACTGGCGGTTTTGGGCTTGCAGATTACTGGCTTGGCGACGGCCATCACGAAGATCAGTGGCGCGAGACGAACGTCCGATTCGAAGGTCCGACAGTGGCCGCGCTTCAGGCGGCTTTTGCCGCGGCCTGGGCCGAAGCGACAGGTGAACTGCTAACCGGCGATTTGTTTTTCCCGAAGATCTCGTTCGCCGATGTTGGAGATGTGCAGGCAGGTCTGATGCACACGATCCCCAGCACCGGTAGCACACCCGCCGAAAGATATCTGGCGCTCTCTATAGCTGGCGCGCAGAAAACGCTCTACATCAGTAACTCGTATTTCGTGCCGGGTGACAATTTCTTGCGGCTGCTATTGGCAGCAGCGCATCGCGGCGTCGACGTTCGGGTGCTCACCGTGAGCAACAAGACCGATGTGAAAACGACATGGTACGCGGGACGGACCTATTACGAGAAGCTTCTCGAAGGCGGAGTGAAGATCTACGAGTACCAGCCGACAATGATGCATGCAAAGAGTATGGTGGTTGACGGGATGTGGTCGTCGATAGGATCGATGAACTTCGATAATCGGTCGCTGTCGTTCAACGACGAGTCGCAACTCGTGGCACTCGACCGCCACGTCGGAGCGCAAATGGATTCCATCTTCATGAACGACATCAAGTGGTCCAAAGAGATAAAGCTCAATGAGTTCAGAAAGCGACCGCTGTCGGGAAAGATTCTCGAATGGGGAGCGCAGAAGCTGCGGCGCGTGCTCTAGCTGTCGAGTGCGAATCGCTCACTGGCCCGTGATGTGACTGGTAGTTCTTCCATGCTCGTGCGCTTTCATCCCCTCGTACGGCGGTGGTTCAAGGAGACATTCGGGCAGCCTAGCGATCCTCAGCGCGAAGGCTGGCCGGCGATTGCCAGCGGCGCGCACACACTAATACTTGCGCCTACGGGAACCGGCAAAACTCTCGCGGCATTTCTTTGGGAGCTGAACGAGATCATCGCGCGCGGAACGAAAGAGCCGTTACCGAACGCAATCCATCTCCTCTACATCTCGCCGCTCAAGGCGCTCAACAACGACATTCAGCGGAACCTCGACCGACCTCTGACCGAGCTTCGAGAACGGTTCGGGGCAGCCGGCGAAAAGTTTCCTGAAATCCGCGTCGCTGTTCGTACAGGCGACACGCCCGCATCCGCTCGGGCGAGGATGCTGCGGAGATCTCCGCACATTCTGATTACTACGCCGGAATCCCTCAACATCATGCTGACGACGCTCAAGGGGCGGGGGATGTTCAGCGGAGTTCGGGCGGTAATCGTCGACGAGATACACGCGATAGCGGGGACGAAGCGCGGTGCGCACCTGGCGCTCACTCTCGAGAGACTGGAGGCTCTGGTAGAAAAATCACCGCAACGCATCGGCCTCTCTGCTACGCAGAGACCGCTCGAAGAAGTTGCGCGATTCCTCGGCGGCTGTGAGGAGAGTGCGGGAGCACCGGCTTTTCGTCCGGTTACGATTGTCGATTGCGGGATGACGAAGGAGATGCAGATCGCTGTCGAGTCTCCGGTAGCTGATCTCGGGAGCATTGGCGGCAGCATCTGGCCGGCGGTAGCGCCGTTAGTTCTGGGACACATTCGGCAATCCAGTACGACACTGGTGTTCGTCAACAACCGGGCGCAGGCTGAAAAAATTGCTGCGCGAGTCAACAAGCTGGCAGAAGAGGAAATTGCACTCCCTTATCACGGGTCTCTCGCGCGAGAACGACGGTTCACTCTGGAAGAACGCCTGAAGGCCGGGTCGCTCCGCGCTCTGATCACGACCAGCTCACTTGAGCTGGGAATCGACATTGGATCTGTCGACCTGGTGATACAACTGCAATCACCGAAGCGTGTCGCCTCGGCGCTGCAGAGAATCGGACGCGCGGGACACACCCTCGGGGTTCCGAGCCGTGGAATCCTCGTACCGACTTTTCGCGACGATGCGGTAGAAATCGCGGCGATAGTCGCCGCAATGCGAGCTGGAGATGTCGAGCCTACTCGCGTCGTACAGAATGCACTCGATGTACTCGCGCAGGGAATCGTAGCAGCGGTGTCGGTGGATGATTGGCAGAGCGCGGACCTGTTTCGTCTGGTGAGACGCGCGTACCCATACCACCAACTGACACGAGCCGCTTTCGATGAAGTGCTGGCGATGTTGTCAGGGAAGTATCCATCCGACATCGCCGCCGAATTGGAAGCGCGAATTACCTGGGATCGCGTCAATGACAAGCTGATCGGAAGCAGAGCGGCGCGCATGACAGCTGTGATCTCCGGTGGGACAATCCCCGATCGCGGACTCTATACAGTCAATCTCCCGGACCGGACCCGGCTCGGCGAGCTGGATGAAGAATTCGTGCACGAGTCGAGAATCGGCGATGTATTTCAGCTCGGCTCCTCGACGTGGAGGATTGGGGCGATCGAGCATGATCGCGTAGTCGTCACGCCTGCCCCTGGAACGCCCGCACGAATGCCGTTCTGGCATGGAGAATACATGGCGCGGTCACTGATGCTGAGTCATCGCGTTGGCGCGCTGCGCCGCGAGCTGGCTGAGGGTCCAAGTGAGGAGAGACTCGCCACTGAATACAGTTGTGACCCAGCCACTGCGAATTCTTTGGTCAAATACATCGCATCGCAGCGAGCAGCGACCGGAATCGTTCCCGACGACCGCAACATCGTCATCGAGCAATTCAGAGACGAGACTGGAGCAGTGCGGATTGTCATTCACGCCGCGTTTGGTGGGAGGATCAATGCGCCCTGGGGGATGGCTCTTGCGCAGCGCGTGCGTGAGGCACTCAACGACACCGACCTGCAAGTGCAGACGACAGATGATGGGATAATGCTCCGCTTACCTGATCTCGGCATGAGCACTCCGGTGCAATCGCTACTCGGCCTGTCCGGAACGGAAGCGGAGCAGCTGGTGATGGAAGAAGTAGGCTCGACGTCACTGTTCGGCGCGCGCTTCAGAATGAACGCTGCGAGAGCGCTACTTCTGCCGCGTGGAAATCCGCGGCGAAGAATGCCACTCTGGCTTCAGCGTTTGAAGTCACTCGATCTGCTCCAGGTCGTGCGACAGTTTCCGAGTTTTCCAATTCTGGTCGAGACGTATCGAGAAGTCCTTCAGGACGCGTTCGACATGCCGGGACTGAAAGAGACTCTCGCAGAAATCGCGGCTGGGAATATCCGCATTCACAGTGTGCAGACTGACGTTCCGTCGCCATTCGCAGCGAGTCTGCAATTGGGATTCGTGATGGATTGGCTGTATGGTGACGACACTCCGCGGGCTGAGCAGAGAGCAGCGCTTCTCTCAATAGATAGATCGCTTCTGGACGAGGTGATGGGTGGTGAAGGGAGCGACGATCTTACGCGTGAGGCAATCGATCAAACTCTGGCTGAGAGACGGGGAACAGCACCCGGACGACGCGCCAGAACCGAAGACGAGCTAGCGCATCTTCTCGATAGAGCTGGTGATCTGACGGCAGACGAAGTGCGATCCCGGATTGCGTCGGAAGAGGAAGGTGTACGCGGAGATCCTTTGGCCAGACTGTTGGAAACCAGGCGCGTGATTGCGCTCCAGCTCGGATCGGAAGCGGCAAGGGAGTGGCGCTTCATTCTGACGGAGACATATCCGCGCTACGTTTCGGCGTTCGGTGCCGAGCAGTTGTCCCGAGTGCGCGGAACTACCGAGCTGGTTGAGCAGGATGCGGCGGCTCTGGTTCCGGATGTGCTCCGTCTCGCTGCGATCAATCCGTCGGTTGCACGTCGGGAAATTCTTGCACGCTTTCTCACGCAGTCCGGTCCAGCGACGATTCAGGAAATTCATGATCGGTATGGCTGGCCGAGTGAGTGGATCGAAGCCAGGCTCGCCGAGTGGGAAAGAACGGGGAAGCTTGTTCGTGGGAAATTCCGGCGTGAGGTGCACGATCTCGAGTGGTGCTCGAGGCGGGTAGTCGAGATTGGTCGCAGGCGGGCGCTTGCTGCACTTCGTAAGCAGATCGAGGCCGTCGAGCTTCCGCACTTTGCCGCGTTCATGCAGCGCTGGCAGCACCTGGACGAGCGTGACCGGCTCGACGGAGTCGCGGGAACGACGGCAGCTATGCGGCAACTATATGGTATGGCCCGTCCGCCGATTGCCTGGGACCGTGACTATCTCAGGGCGAGAGTCAAAGCGTACGACCCAACGACCCTCTCGCAGTTCACGGCGACCGGCGAACCTGTTTGGGTCGGCGAAGGGAATTACGACGAGGAAACGGGAGCGATTCCGCTCGCTCGAGTTCGCTTCTTCGAACGTGGGAGTGGTGCGCTGTGGCTCGGAGAGTCGGAGGCGCCTGTGCTCAGCGAGAACGCGGAAAAAGTCAGAGCAACAATTGCGGAAGAAGGCGCGTCGTTCATCGGAGATATTCAGGCCATTACTGGACTGACGATGCTTGCCGTGCGCGAAGCGATCCGCGAGCTGGTGGCGTGGAGTATCGTCACCAACGACACGGTGGAAGCCTTGCGAGAGATCGCGCGCTGGAAACCGATGATGCCGCGAACTGGTGCCGATCCAACAAGCTGGCTGCCGTCCGACTACACTCCGTCACCAAATCGGCGGTATATGCGGACTCGCCCTAATCTGAGAAGACTTCCGCGGTGGCGGCGCCCGGACAAGCCCGGGGCGCCGACGAGTGGTTGGACGGGTCGCTGGTCGCTGCTCCGCAGGCGAGGAACGATGGGGCCCGATCTTTCCGAAGAGGAGCAGGCGGAGCGAATCGCACGTCAGTGGCTGGTGCGCTACGGTATCGTCTCGCGCGATTGGTGGCGGCGTGAGCGTCCGCCCGTCTCGTGGCGGTCAATCTACCGGGAGCTAAAGCGTCTCGAATTTCGTGGCGAAGTACGTCGCGGCTATTTCGTCAAAGGATTGGGAGGCGCGCAGTTCGCGCTACCCGATGCAGTGGAGTGGCTGCGCACAGTAGCTGGCGAAGATCAATCCTCGGCGAATTTCCTCGTGATGGCAGCAAGCGATCCAGCGAATGTCTATAACCTGTCCCTGGAGTTGATCGACAGAGATCCGCTGTCAAGGCCGCGTGGCTCCGGTGCACTTCTCGTGACTCGTGGTGGCCGCATCGCCATTGCTGCCGAAGCTCGGGGCCGTCGTTTTTCGGTCGCTGACTGGTTGTCGCCCGACGAAGTGGTTAGCGCGAAGAAAGCTCTGATCGAGCATCTCCGCGGGGAGAAATCCGCGCGCTATCTGATGTAGGAGATCAGCGGATATCCGCGCGACCAAGCGCGGCGCGAACTGCTTCTCGCATCGCAATCACTGCTTCTTCGCGCGCTGCTGGCGAATCTTCGCGAACGTGAAGCTCGATTCCATCGGCGACGGCGAGACGATGCCAGCGAAGCGACATGTCATCATCATGCGCGACGGCTTCATCGGCGCCAGAGTTGAGCGCGGGCGCCAGGGAGAGCGCGATCTTGCGCTCGAGAGCGTCACCGGTGACATCACGCATCTCGTTGCGGATCGTCTCGAGGCTCTGACCTTCTCGCTGACGGATTTTGATCGATAGCAGCTGAAGGAGATGCCTGTACCCGTAAGTGGCTCCCGTGCCGGTCCCCTCCGGTCGGTCAAGCAAACCGGTCGCTACATAGAACCGAACCGCACGCGCGCTCGGGGCTGCGCGTGCAGAAGCGTTGGTTGGTCGAACTCCGGCTGCGTCTACGAGAGCTGTTGCGTGTGCTGCAAGTCCGCGGGCGTTCCAGGGAGCGTGTCGAGCGTGGGCGCGGAGGAGAGCGACAGGCGATTCAGCCATGTGGATAGGATAACATTAAAGTCTTCGGCTCGCTCATCATGTGGCAGATCACCCGCGGGTGACAAAACGGAGATCTCGAAGTCGCGTTTGATCTCACGGAAGCCACGGAATTCTTCGACGGGCGCGGTCGATCCCTGCTCGCCCCACACGAGCAGCGCTGGCTGGCTGAGACGACGAAGCGCATGTCGCACGTCGATGTTGAGATTTCCGGACAGGAAAGCAGCCGGTGCATGACGCGCACCGTGCTGGTGAGAAGTCGCGTAATAAATCTCGACGAGCTCGCGGGAGACGAGAGCATCGTTCGAGTACGCGTTTCTGAGAAAGCGTCGAAGCTGTGGACGCGACACCAGCGCATTGAACATCGCAGTGCCGGCAATCGGTGTATCGACAGCGAGCCGACCCGCTTCCCCGCCCAATCCGACAGGCTCGTTGAGACGAACGAGTCCTGATGGCGCGATGAGGGCAACTGCTGGGAAACGATGCGGATCACGCGCGGCGAGAACGATCGCATAAGCGCCGGAGAGAGAAGACGCTGCCAGAACCGTTGGCTCGTCGATCACCCTGCTCACGAAATCCGAAATGAGCGAGATGTACAGACGAGCCGAGTATCGGATCGCCGGGCGATCCGACATTCCGAAACCGAGCAGATCGATGGTGTAAACGGTGTTCGCCCGCGCGAGGGCGTCGACGTTGTTTCTCCACTCGTACGACCAGGCGGCAGCGTGAATGCCGTGGATCAGGAGAATGGGTGGGCCGCTGCCACGCTTGGTGAAGGCGACTCGCCGGTCGCGCCATTCAAACCCGCCCTCTTCGCCTCCGATCAGGTTGGTGAGCTGGTCGACGCCTTTGCGCGCGAAAGCATTATAGGCCGCCGCGGCGCCGAGGAGCGCGCCACCGGACAGAAGAATTTTTCGCCAGGATCCTTCTCGCTCCCAGGGTCTTTCTAGCTCGTCGTTGTCCGGCATCACTCCTCACCTCGGTCGCTTAAGGAAAGCGCGACCACATCTACAGCGGTATTCAGCAAAAGGCGCGGCTACTTGAGAGTAACCGCGCCTCGGGCACTGCGCACGGGGGCAGCAAAAATTACCGCCGGGCGCGCTTCCTCGAGCTCGAACGCTTGCGGCCGCCGCTGCTGCGTCCGCGTGGCTTTGACCTTCCTTTGGACCGGGCGCTGGATCCGCGCCGGGCGGCTGTCCTCCGTCCTGCTGCTTTCCGGGCGCCACCCTTCCGTCCTGCGGCTTTCCGAGAAGTCTTCCGACCTCTCGAAGGCCGCTTTTTGGCAGATTTTCTTCGCGCCGAGGCTCTTGAGGCCTTCTTGGCGGCCTTCCGCTTTCCACCACCGGCAGCTTTCCTCGCCGCTGGCCGCGCGCTTGGGGTTGGAGTCGGCGTGGTTCGGGTGGCCAAAGGCGCTGTCCCGCCACCGAATCCAGTCGTGCGTGCTGCTGCGCCGGGCGGTGTCGTCGCCGTTCCAAAACCAGTAGTTGATCCCGTCGGCGAAAGCCCACCAAACCCGGTAGTGCCAGCCGGGGTTCCAGCGCCGCCGGTAGCTCCGCCGCTGCTGCCAAACCCACCACCGGTCAGAGACGACTCCTGCTTCTTACCAGAGCCCTTGGGGCGACCCCTTCTTCCTCTTGGCGCGCCTCCGCCAAAGAGGTCTTCCTCTTCCTCTTCCTCTTCTTCGTCGCCTTCGCTTACGACCGTAGCGTCGGCATCGGCCTCTTCGTCATCGTCCGCGTCTTCAGCGCTGTCCCACAGGCGATCGCTGTGATCCTCATTGATCGCCCAGCCACCATCTTCGTCTTCGTCGTCGTCGTAGGAACGCTTGCCGCGACTGAAGCCACCGAGATCGTCCGGGTCGTCATCATCCGCAAAACGCAATGGCTCCACTGATTCACCGCTCGGCATTGGTCCTCCCATAGAATGTCAGCACTTCGCACTGAAGTAGCGCGCGGTTTTCTGATTTTGCCCGCTGCACGTCGCGTGCCTTGTGTGTAAGGGCGGGAAGCTACTTCCCAATCGCACACCGAATACGACGCTGCTGACTCGGCGTCAAGGAGTGATTTTCGAGGCTAACGAGATACCGCGGACTGCGAACCGAGGCGCGTGTTGATCACTCGAACGAGTGCATCATAAACGCAGGGATCGAACTGTTTTCCAACGTCGACGCGGAGGTGTTCCAGGGCTGCAAGCGGGGCCATCGGGTCACGGTATGCACGTTTGGAAGTAAGGGCGTCGAATGTGTCGGCGGCGCAAAGAATTCTGGCGCCGAGCGGAATGTCTTCCCCTACCAAACCCAGTGGATAGCCTGCGCCATCCCAATGTTCGTGGTGGTGCTCGACGTACTTGAGCGGCTCCCTGATGTGAAAGAGCGGCGCAAGGATGTCGAGACCTATTTTCACATGCTGTTTGACGTGCTCGAATTCTTCAGCAGTTAGACTGCCGGGCTTGTTTAGGATTGCTTCGCGTATTCCGATTTTGCCGACGTCGTGGAGACGACCTGCGACTCTCAAGTCCTCGCAGATGCGTTCGTCGAGCCCCAGCTCCTCCGCAAGCTGCCCGGCCAGTTCCGCAACCCGCTGGGAGTGGCCTCGCAGGTAGAGGTCCTTGGCTTCCATCGCATTGATCAAGGTCTCAGCGATGCTTATCGACATCAATCGTAGCGATTCTTTCTCACGCTCGAGCTCCGCGGTGCGAAGCGCGACTTCTTCGCGAATGAGCTTGTCGAGACGACGCTGCTCGATCAGATCTGCCCGCTTGTGGAGTGCGCGGTCGACCGCTTGCTGCAGATCGGCGAGCTCGACGGGCTTCATTAAATAGTCAGTCGCGCCGGAGGACAGCACCTCGGTTGCCGTGGCTGCATCATTGACGGCGGTCAACATGATGATCGCGAGGTCGTGATCTCGCGATCTCGCTTCTGGAACGACTTGCACTCCTGTCATTCCAGGCATCCGCACGTCGCACAGCATCAGAGAGAAGGATTGGTTGTCCAGAATCTGCAACGCCTGATCACCGGACCCGGCGATCTCCACCTCATATCCGCGTGAGCGGAGAAACTTGCGCAGCGCCAGACGGATAGTCTCTTCGTCGTCGACGATCAGAATCCGGGTCACTTCTTCGCCCTCCCCTCGGTATAGAGCGGAAGAAGGATCGTAAAAGTAGTTCCGACCTCGGGCTCACTTTCAACCGAGATTGTTCCGCCGTGCGCCTGAATAATTCCATAGCTCACGCTGAGGCCTAGTCCGGTTCCCTCGCCGGGAGGCTTTGTCGTGAAGAAAGGCTCGAACACCCGCTGACTTACGGTTGCAGGCATTCCATGCCCGGTGTCCGAAACGATGATCTGGACGATGTCGCGCTTGCGCTGCGTCGTCAGCGAGAGGTGGCGGACCTTCACTCCCTCCATCGCCGACTTGGCGTTCACAAGCAAGTTGAGAAGAACCTGCTGCAACTTCTGTTCGTCGCCACGAACCTGGGGATTCGATTCGTCGAGATGCATGTGGACCTCGATCCCGCTCGATCGCGAGGCCAAGGCGCGTAGTCGGACCGTGTGCTTGACGATGGTATTGATGTCGACTGGAACATCGCGCGCATCGGTCTTGCGCGCGAAGAGGAGGAGATCCCGGATCACACCAATGGCGCGATCGGCTTCGCGCTTGATCAGGCTCACTGACTCGAACTGTTCGCCCTGCAGTTCGTCCTCGAGGAGAAGCTGAGCGAACGTGGATATGCCGGTTAGTGGATTGTTCAACTCATGGGCGACGCCAGCGACCAGCTCCCCAATCGCAGCAAGCTTTTCAGTGCGGCCGAGGTGGTCAGCGACCTTCCGCTCCTCGGTGAGATTTCTCACTCCGATCACCAATCCGACGATGTTGTCAGTCGCGTCGCGAATGTGACTCAACGTCACAGCTGCGGGGAACTCCGTGCCATCCTTTCGTCGATGAATGTGCTCTCCAGTCCATAGCGGCTTGTCCTGTGGAATAGTGGGTATGGTCTGTCGCCGAGAGAGCTGCGCCGATGCGACGACGAAGTCGTCAACGGACAAACCGGCAATCTCGTTTGGCTCGTAGCCGTACTCTCTGATTGCGGCGGCATTGGCGTATTGGACTTTCGCATCAATGCCAAGGATCAGCACGGGTTGATCCATGGTTGCGAGCGCCGTAGCAAGGGTCCGCTCCCGAGCGTGGGTTCGCTGCTCGTCTTCACTGAGGAGCAGGACATCGATGGCCAGCGCGATCGCCGGCGCGAGACGAAGCAATGCATCAACGTTTGGGCGGGATTGTAGCTGCGCCGTCTCGGTCGTGACTACGAGCACGCCGAGCCGACGATTACCCGCGATCAGCGGAATGGTAATGGCCGGCTCTTCTGGAACGCGCTCCGGATTGTGAGCTTTCTCGCGAAGATTCTCGACGAAGGTCGGCTCCTCCGTTGCCCGGGCAGCGCTAACGGAGCTTTGCTCAACTGGAGCGGTGATGCCTTGCATCGGCTCGCACGTTCCACAGGCTGCAATACAGGCGAGTGTCTGACCATCGGCCGCGATGATACCGATCGCCTTTCCATTGGATGGGACCACCTCGTCGAGAATGTCGAGGATGGTGTGGCTCGCTTCAGCGACTGTCACCTTGCGGAGTGCGACGCGGGCAATTTCGGCCGCGGCTTCCGTCTGTCGTTGCTCGCTTCGCTGCGCGTCGAAGAGTCGCGCGTTCTCGATTGCGACAGCCGCCTGACGCGCGATCAGCATGATGAGATCCAGATCGTGCGCGTCGTAGGCGTTGGTCTTGTACGAGAGGACCTGCATTACCCCGACAGTGCGGTCGTGGTAGGTAAGGGGAGCCGTGATCTCGCTCTGTACCTCTCGCTTCGAGGCGACCTGAAAAATAGTTCCTTTCCACCAGCGTTCCGGCTTCGAGGAGATTATCGGGGCGCCGCTCTGGAAGACTTTGGCAATCGTCTCGGTGCCGTTCGGGAAGTCGAGCACGGTCTCTCCGTCGCGCTGCTCCGAATCGACGACGATGCAGTGCGCATTGAACTTCTCGCAAACGGGGTCAGCGATCATCAGCGCAAAGCACGGAGCATCCACCACCGACGCAACTGCTTTGTAGATCTCGCGGTAGGCTTCGTTCAGCGAAATTGTGGCGGAGATCGCCTGCTGTACCGTCGCGACCGCCGCGAATCGCGCAGCGCGACGCTCGAGCTCGGCGACGAGCTCAGTCGTCAATGAACTCCACCGTCACCGGACGCGTTATCACGCCTGATCTGACGCCTTCTTCTAGGAAGAGCCTGATTGCCGCGCGACCGCGCTCTCCGTAGTCGAGCGTCCAGTCATTGACGTACATGCCGACGAAAGTGTCGGCCTTGCTGCGGTCTAGACCGCGCGCGAAGCGCATCGCGTGGTCGAGTGCGTTCTGGCGGTGATCGAGTCCGTACGCGATGCTCTCGCGGAGATGTCGCGAGACTTTCTTCTGAACGTCGCGCGGCATGTCCTTGCGTATGACGTTGCCGCCGAGTGGAAGTGGCAGACCTGTTTTCTCGAGCCACCACGCACCCATGTCGGCGATGAGGTGGAGTCCCTCTTCCTTGTAGGTGAGCTGACCTTCGTGGATCAAGAGTCCGGCATCGACATCGCCGCGAATGACAGCCTCGTCGATCTGATCGAACGGAACAACGACCGGGACGAAATCGGGCTGGAACAGCTTGAGGGCGAGGTAGGCGCTCGTCATCATGCCGGGGACAGCGACGCCTTTTCCTGCGACCTGTTCGCGGGTCATCGGCTGCTTTGCCACGAGCATAGGGCCATAGCCGTCGCCCATTGATGCACCGTGCGGCAGCAGTGCGTACCGATCCGATATGTATGCATAGGCGTGAATCGAGACGGCGGTCACGTCCAGCTCTCCGCGGAGCGCCCGCCCGTTCAATGTCTCGATGTCCTGCAGCTCGTGGACGTAACGGATGCCCTGGGTGTCGATCTGTCCGTCGGCAAGCGCGTAGAACATGAATGCATCGTCTGAATCTGGACTGTGGGCGAGGTGAATCGTGCCAGGTGAAGTCATGACTTCAGTCCGAGACTTTTTCGTGCCTGCTGTAGACCGTTGGTGATGTCGTCCTGGTGCCGTACGTACTCATCCCGTTTCCTGGCGAGCTCTCCTTTCTGTGCGGCGATAAGCCTTCGCTCGTAGGAGTGGAGCTGAGCGGTGTCGCCTGCCAGTGTCGCAAGACGCGCCTCGAGAATCAGCCCGAGAAGATGGTTGGGATTCTCGCGCAGGATGCTGTCGGCTTGCGCCTTCGCGAGTGGAAGCGCTCCCGCGACCTCGCCGATGCGTCCCATGTCATAGCGTTGGTCAGCATTGAGTGGGGAGAGCATCTGGTATGCGGTGAGAGCCATCGGTGCGAAAAACTGGACGCTGTCGATCTTTCCCTCAGTAGCGAGGAGCATTACTCGATTGTAAAGACGGTCGGCGCGTTCCTGTGGTGACAAACTGGAAATGTCGGGGGCACGTATCCCAGACGATTGATCGTTTGTTGGCATTCCGCGATCGTCCAAACCCGCCTGGGGTAGCGCGTTCTGCGAACCATCAACGGTGCTTCCACGAGTGGCGTTGAAGCCGCGACCGGCCGCCATCGCGAACAGAGCGAGGAAAGCGAGGGCGGCAACGATCCAGGGAAGGGCGTTGGTCCTCGTTTCACGCGAGGCGGAAGCGCTGGCGCCCACCGTGGTCCCGCACCGGTGGCAGAACTTTGCTCCGGGACTTAACTCAGCTGCGCATGAGGCACAGGTTGCTCCCGCCAGTGGGGCGCCACAGTTCGCGCAGTACCTGCCACTTGCGACTGCGCCACATGACGGACACGCGTTGGAAGTTGGGGAATCGGGAGAGGGAGAGGCCATTCGGTGAAGTTACTCACCGGCTTCCGCTCTTGCATCGACAATGAACTGCAACTGAAGACAACTGAAGACTACCCGCCGGATGGGAACTGCAACTGAAGACTACCGGCTGGGGGCCGTGGGCCTTCCGGCGAGGGGCTTCGGGCTAGTTCGGAATAGCGTGAGGGTCTAGCGCGGAGCCCCTGGCCGCTCCGCCCAAAGCCCCCGGCCGGTAGTCTTCAGTTGCAGTTCAGACCGGGAAGAGCATCTCCCTGTACTTCGGGAGCGGCCAGTAACTATCCCCGACGAGCAACTCGAGTGCGTCACAGGCTTTGCGCACCTCCGCCATGGTGTCGGCTCCTTCGGAAGTCAGCAAATCGGCTTGTTTGGCGGGGTCGTCGTGCATTGCCTCGGCCCGGGCGATCACATCACTCAGATCCTCACGATGCTCCTGCAGCTCCTGTACGAGCTCGCCGACCTGATTCGCGGTCGTTATCTGAGGGATCACCGCGATCCCTGCCGACTTTGATTGCGAAGCCGCGTGGGAAAGTTCGCCGAGGTAGGCATACGCGGCGGGCATGATCATCGTATCCACCATCTCACGCATGGTGTGGAGCTCGATGAGCATGTCCTTGACGTAGCGCTCAACGCGCACTTGGTAGCGCGAGTCGAGCTCCTCGGTGGTGAGCACGCCAAGTTTCGTGAGCAGCGTACGGGATTGCTTCGAGATGAGCTCCTTCAGTGCGTCGGGCGTGCTGCGGATATTCGGCAAGCCGCGCTTCTTCGCCTCCTTGATCCATTCCTCCGCGTAGTTGTTGCCCTCGAACCTGACTGGCGCACTCTCCTTGAATGCCTCGCTCACGACCTTCAGGACCGCGTCGTCTACCGATTTTGTTTTCTTTAGAGTTTCACGCAGCGCGTGCGTGATCTCTCCAATTGCATCTGCCACGGCTGCATTGAGCAGTGTGATCGGGAATGCTATTGATTGCGATGACCCTACCGCCCGATACTCGAACTTTTGTCCGGTAAAGGCGAATGGTGAGGTGCGATTGCGATCGGTGTTGTCGCGCTGGATCTCCGGCAGCTTCGAAACGCCGAGCTTGATCATCTGCTGCTCGGCATTGCCAGATGCCTTTCCGTCAGCAATCTCCTCGATCATGCGTGTCAGCATGTCGCCCATGAAGACAGAGATGATGGCCGGAGGAGCTTCGTTCGCGCCGAGCCGGTGCTCGTTGCCTGTCGTGGCGATTCCCGCGCGGAGCAGACCGGCGTGCTTGTGAACGGCCTTGAGCACCGCCGCTAGGAAGACGAGAAAGCGGACGTTCTGGTGGGGAGTTTTTCCTGGCTTGAGAAGGTTCAAGCCATCGAGATCGGCAGAATCAGCCGTGACGGACATTGACCAGTTGCAGTGCTTTCCCGAGCCGTTGATTCCGGCGAACGGTTTTTCATGTAGAACCGCCTGGAGCCCGTGTCTCAACGCCACGCGACGCATCGTCGCCATTACCAGCTGATTGTGGTCGACGGCGAGGTCCGTTTCCTCGAAGTACGGCGCCATCTCGAACTGAGAAGGCGCAACTTCGTTGTGTCGAGTCGTGATTGGCACCCCGAGCTTGTAGAGCTCGAACTCGACTTCCGAAATACAGCCTTGGACGCGCTCGGGAATTCCTCCGAAGTAGTGATCTTCGAGCTGTTGACCCCGCGGAGGAGGGGCGCCGACGAGTGTGCGCCCGCCCATCACCAGATCAGGGCGCATTCCGAAAAGGCCCCGATCGATGAGGAAGTATTCCTGCTCGGGTCCAAGGGTCGTGTGGACGCGCTGCACTCCCCGGTCTCCGAGAAGCTCGAGCAGCTCGATTGATTTTTCGGAGAGAATGTCGGAGCTACGGAGCAGCGGTGTCATCTCGTCCAGCGCTTCACCGTTGTAGCCGATGAACACTGACGGAATGCAGAGAGTTCGCGCGCCTGTCGACTCGGCGATGAAGACGGGACTTGCCGGATTCCAGGCGGTGTAGCCGCGCGCTTCCCATGTGGCGCGGAGTCCACCAGATGGGAAACTCGACGCATCGGGCTCGCTCTGTATGAGCTGCGACCCGGTAAATGACTCCATTGGCTGCCGGTCATCATCAAACGCAAAAAACGCATCGTGCTTTTCAGCGGTGAGACCAGTTTGTGGCTGAAACCAGTGTGTGAAGTGGGTCACGCCGCGCGAGATCGCCCACTCCTTTATGACCTGCGCGACAACCGGGGCGATGGCGAGATCGAGCTTCTTTCCGTGTCGGATCGAGGCGGCGAGGCTGGCGTAAACGTCCTTGGGCAATTTGTCACGGAGTTGTCGGACGCCGAGAGTGTTGATTCCAAAGTATTCCGAGGTCGGACGTGGAATGCCGTCCTCGCTGAATCCAGTCGGTACTCGCACTGACCGATTGGTGAGCTCGTTGAGAAGGATCCTGCGGGAGGTGGTGGCCGGGGCTGTCATGGATTCTTGCGGCAGAAGGTAGAACGTGCAGAACTTGCAAAAGTGATTGGTCAAATTTGCTCTTTTGTGGTAAAGATGCAAGGAATGGGCGTATTTCCGTGCAGAAATTGCACAAATTGGTTAGGAGGGCTACCTTCCCGTCATGCCCCGCCATCGCTCCCAGATACCTGACACGTCGGGCGCAACTGCTCAGGAAATCCTCGAGCTCGCCAACAAGAACAACGTCCGCTTTCTCAGACTGCAGTTCACTGACATCCTCGGCGTCAACAAGAACGTAGAGATCCCAGCGTCGCAGTTCGAGAAGGCTTTGGCAGGCGACATCATGTTCGATGGCTCTTCGATCGAAGGCTTCGTCCGCATCGAGGAGTCCGACATGCTGCTGTCACCGGACTTCAGCACGTTTCAGATCTTTCCCTGGAGTGAGGAGAATAGTCACGTTGCCAGACTGATTTGCGATATCAATACTCCGGATGGCAATCCGTTCGCGGGCGATCCACGAACCGTGCTGAAAAAAATGCTCGCCAGAGCCGCCACGGCCGGCTATACGATGAACGCGGGGATGGAAGCCGAGTTCTTCATGTTCAAACCGCGGCCGGATGAAGAGCCATCGACTATCACGCACGACGTCGGGTCATACTTCGATCTCGCACCCGCAGACCTCGGCGAGGATGCGAGGCGCGCAATCGTCGATGTGCTCGAGCGGATGGGCTTCGAGGTTGAGGCCGCGCACCACGAAGTCGCGCACGGTCAGCACGAGATCGATTTCAGGTACGCCGAGGCGCTGAAGACTGCCGACAACATCGCGACGTTCCGATTCGTGGTGAAGTATGTCGCCAGGACCTTCGGGCTTACTGCTTCGTTCATGCCGAAGCCGATCTTTGGGCAGAACGGCAGTGGTATGCACACGCATCAATCCCTGTTCCGCGGCAAGAAAAACGCTTTCTGGGACGAGAGCGCGGAATGGGAGCTATCCAGCACCGCCCTTCATTATATCGGGGGGCTGCTCCGACACGCGCGCGGCTTCACGGCGATAACCAACCCGCTCGTCAACTCCTACAAGCGACTGGTTCCCGGCTTCGAAGCGCCCGTGAATGTCGCGTGGTCGATGCGAAATCGTTCACCGATGATCCGAATCCCCGACCGTCGAGGCTCGGGGACTCGAGTGGAGCTGCGGATTCCAGATCCCTCAGCGAATCCGTATCTCGCGCTGGCGGTGCAACTCGCCGCCGGATTGGATGGAATTGCAACTAAGGCTGATGCGCGCGAACCTGTTAACTCCAACATCTGGGAGATGTCGCACCGGGAGAAGCGTCGTCTCCGGATCGACGATCTACCGCACAATCTCGAAGAGGCTTGCAACGAGCTGGAGAAGGACCATGTGATCACCGAAGCCTTAGGCGAGCACATCACGAATCATTTTCTGGCGGCAAAGCGCCTCGAGTGGGAGGAGTACATCACCCAGGTCTCACCGTGGGAGCTCGATAACTATCTTGCCAAGTACTGATCTCCGGGTGTGACGCGAACTGGCGCGCACAGAGTCTAATCCAGTGCCCGAGCGTAATGAGCGCGTGGTGCGTGCCCTCGCCGTTGTCGTCGAGCGGTCGCGCACCACGCGAGAGGCAGCAGTCTAGTTAGTCGATCGGATGATGGTTGGGCGTTCGAGGCGTCCGACTATCATCTGCTGCTACGCTTACGGGGAACCTTGGCGCCCTTTTTCCGAGCTTCGGACAAACCAATGGCGATGGCCTGTTTTCGGCTCTTCACTCTTCCTCCTTTGCCTCCTCTGCCCGATCTCAGAGTGCCCTTTTTGCGACGGCGCATCGCGCTCTCCACGCGTTTCTGTGCCGCCTTGCCGTACTTCCGCCCTCCTCGAGATTTGCGTGCAGGCATTCTATTCCTCCCTCTGGTGTAGTTGTGACTAATCCGCGTCGGGTTGGCGCATGTTGTGCGAGTGAATCAGAGTGTCGATGCCGCAGTCGTCATCAATCTCAATCTCACTGACATGAGCAGTCGGACCGGTCTGGAAGCCGAAGCCATCACACGTCTCACAGACGGTGTGCAACCGCCGGGAATCCGGGCAATTCTTGTGCAATGTCTGGCTGGAGAGGTCGCCCCCTCGGTCGCGGTTTCACGGATGCTTGCGGCAGAAGGAGCGTCCACCGTGCGTGCTTCGATCGATGATGTCACTCATCGCGCTGCTACACTCTCGCGTGCCAGCGACATGCTCGTTCACGACAGGGTCGACGAGCTGACACAGGTCTTCGTGGAGAAAGTGGCCGAGCTTGGCGACGTTAGTGAAAGTAAGGCGAGCCGGACGCAACCTGCTTCGGAGCGGGGAGCTCGTGCTGCAGAATCCGGGGATCGCGGCGAGTCCCGAACTTCTGGATAGCCTCCAGCGTCGCCATGCCCAGCGCCGTTTGTGCAATCGGGCAGCAAGGTACGCCACCGTACTGTAGACGACCGCCGCGCTCATTGCATGTCCCGAGGGGAATGACGAGCTCACCGCAACGATCATTATGACGACGATTCCAGTGCCGAGGGTCGTGACTTCCACCATTACGGCGTCGAGACCGGGTGACCGATGCGCACCCATCCACCGTATTACCGCATCGTCGAAAGCCTGAGTGCTGCCGGAGCGAACGTGGCTCGGCTCTACGTTCTTCGATCATTGCGATGTCGTGCCGCAGGGAATGGACCGCCAGCGGCAGTGTGTACCCGTAGCTAGCTTATGCGGTCCAGGTGGGACCGAGGTGGTGAAGTTGGACGTACATTTTGGTTGGAGTTCGTCGGCAGATATGCGGTCCGCATCCTTATTACTGGCGCTCGTCGATATCGCGGTCGTTGCTCTGGTGATCGCGTGCGGAGATGCATCTGGTCCGAAGACCAATCCTCCAGCGACCGTTGTCGTCGTGTCGGGCGACGCGCAGCCAGCATCGGAAGTAGGGTTAAAGCTCCCGTTGCCGCTCGCGGTGAAAGTCTCGGACGCGCAGGGTCAGAATCTCGTCGGAGTGACCGTCACCTGGAGCACGTCGTCGGGCGCTCTTAGCGCATCGTCATCGATCACGGATGCAAATGGCGTGGCGACGATGGAATGGACCCTCGGACCGCTTGTTGGAAGTCAGACAGCGACAGCCACAGTGACTGGACTCAAGCCAGTTACCTTCACGGAGATTGCAGTTGCCGGCCCGCTCGCTCAGATAATCCTTACTCGGGATACCGTACGTCTGCTCGGAATCGGTGATGTGTTCCAGCTTCGTGCGCGCGCGGCCGACCGATTTGGCAACACCGTTCTTGTTGGAACGACGGTAGAGTCGGCGGACACCTCGATCGTAACGGCCGACAATTTCGGCAATGGTGCCCTCCTCACAGCTCGTGCCTCCGACAAGATCACTACGGTTCGGGTAACGGCGGAATCGATCGTGAAAATCGGAACGGTGATTGTACTTCCGCCGCCCTGCCAGGCAGGCACGAATGCATTCAGCCTTGCAGTGGGCGAAGCTGCATTACTCTCTGGGGCGGCTGCCTCGGAGTTCTGTGTGCAAGGCACGTCTGCCGGCGCGGAGTTCATTGCGATTCCCTTTTACTCGGATTTCAGTGGATCCCTGCTCCGGCTGTCTATTTCTACGGGGAACACCACCATCGGTGTGTCATCGAACCGGTTTGCGCCGAGCTTCCAGCTACTGCAGTCCGGCGTCGGTAGCCAACTCGTAAGGGACGACGCGTTTGAGACAAAACTTCGTGAACGATCGCTCGCCGAGCTGACGCCGCTGATTCCTTCGCCTCGGGCCGCACATCAGGAGAGCGCTGGCAGATTTAACCTTTCCGTCGCCATTCCTCAGATTGGGGACCTGCTCAAGCTCAACACCAACTCCTCTTCTGCCTGCACCAATGCGAATGTGAGGACAGGTCGCGTCGTCGCCATCACCAACCGCGCGATAGTCGTGGCCGACACTGCCAATCCTGCCAGCGGTTTCACTGCGCAGGACTACCAGAACTTCGGAATTACGTTCGACACTCTGGTGTACCCCGTCGATACCGCGAACTTCGGCGATCCGACGGACATCGACAAGAACCAGCACGTGATCCTGTTCTTCACACGCGCGGTCAATGAGCTGACTCCTCCGAATCAGAATTTCTACGTAGGCGGATTTTTCTTCAGCAGGGATCTGTTTCCGCTCACTACCTCCGGCGGCATTCAGGGATGTCCGACGAGCAACTTCGCGGAAATGTTCTATTTGCTGGTTCCCGATCCTGACGGAGCGGTGAATCAGAATGTGCGCACCGTGGGTTTCGTGAAAACGGTCACGATCGGTACACTCGCGCACGAATTTCAGCATTTGATAAATGCCTCTCGACACCTGTACGTGAACACCGGGTCGAGCGCCTTCGAGGATACGTTTCTTGACGAAGGTCTGGCGCACATGGCGGAAGAGCTGACTTTCTACCGCGCGAGCGGCCTCGCGCCGGGCCAGAATATCAGCTACGAGGTGATTCAGGCATCGCAAAAAATCAAAGATGCCTTTGACAACTTTGGTGCTGCTAACTTCCGGCGCTTCCGCGAATTCCTGACCAATCCGCTCACCAATTCCCCGTACGTGAACAACGCGAACATCACGACACGGGGCGCGACCTGGTCTTTCTTGCGATACGCAGCCGACCGGCGTGGCTTATCCGAGAATCAGCTCTGGTTTCAGCTTGCTAATCCGCCAGCTGGCATTCACGGTGTGTCCAACATCACTCGGGCCGTGACGCCGGATCTCGGATCCTGGGTTCGGGACTGGGCCGTCGCCAACTACGCGGACGATTTCATTCCCGGTCTCCAGCCGATCGACACACATCTAAGCTGGAACATTCGCTCAGTGGTTTCCGTCGTGAACGAGGGAATGTGGGCTCTCACTACGGGGCAGCTCGAGACGATCAACATCACATCGGTCACCATCGGCGATGGCTCGGCTGCTTATCTGCGATTTGGCGTCGCGGCGAATGCGGTTGGAGGGGGCCGCATTACCGCACGCGGAGCACCGGTACCATCGGGGTTTGCCCTGTCGGTACTCAGGACAAAGTAGAGCCCTGATCGCGGCGGTCAGCGCGCCGTCGATCGTGTCCCCGGCGATCTTTGCGCGACCGTGCGCGAAGCCAACGCCAGGTGAGAAAGAGTGCGACAGCCAGTATGATCCAATAAAAAGGCAGCAGGAGGTCGTGCAACGCCGGGGCGCTGATTTCGAGCCAATAAATCAGCACTATCAACAGGATCGACACGCCCCACACGACGAGCAGCTGTCGCGGTCTACGACCGTAAATCATCGGACCCTTTGTCGTAGCTGGTGATGTCAGGCTCCATGCATTATCTGGACGATTCCTTGCACCGATTGGCTGCTAATGGCTGTGAATCTTCGGACGGAAAAGCGTCCCTTCAACATCCATACGGTATTAGGTCGCATTCGGCTGGAAGTTAAGCAGTTTGCCGACGCCGCGATGTTCGATCTCGCCGATCAGGGCTACGCCACGCCATTCCATCAGCTCGCGGCCTGCATCATATCCGTACGTACGCGAGACGAAGTTTCTCTTCCGGCAGCAATTCGACTATTCAAAGTCGCGCCTACTCCGGAAGCAGTAAGCCAGCTGAGCGTCAAGAGAATCGTCGAGCTGATTCGGCCGTCGAGCTTCTACGAGACCAAGGCGTACAACATCAGAGATCTGGCGCTGCGCGTCGCCGCGGAATATGGCGGCGAGCTACCGTGCGATTTCGAGGTAATGACGTCCTTTCGTGGCGTCGGACCGAAATGCGCGAACCTCACTCTCGGGATTGCCTGCGGAGCGACAGAGATAAGTGTCGACATCCACGTCCACCGTGTTACCAACAGATGGGGTTTCGTTACCGCGCCTTCGCCTGAAGCAACCCGCCGCGTGCTGGAGGAGCGACTCCCGCGCAAGTACTGGGTCGAGATCAATCGGCTGCTGGTTCCGTTCGGGAAGCATGTATGTACCGGGAGCCTTCCAAAGTGCTCGGTGTGTCCGGTGCTCGAGTATTGCCGGCAGGTTGGAGTTACAGCGCACCGCTGAGACGGGAAGCGGGAAGCGGAACGGGGAAGCGTCGCCCGCTTCCCTCCTCCCATTCGGTGTGAGATTCAGTCGCTATTCGTCCGAAGCCGCCAGTCGGGCGAGTGCGTCGCCCGTGAGCCGGAATGTCGTCCAGTCGTCTTTGGGTTTTGCGCCGATCTGCGTGTAGAATGAGATCGCCAGCTCGTTCCAGTTGAGCACTGCCCACTCCACCCGGCCGCAAGCGCGTTCGAGTGCGATTCGCGCCACCTCTCGAAGTAGCGCATAGCCGACGCCGTGTTTACGCGCCGAGGGTCTGACGAACAGATCTTCCAGATAGATCCCGCGCTTGCCGAGCCAGGTCGAGTAGTTTTGGAAGAAGAGAGCGAAGCCAACGGGCTCGTCGCCGAGGTAGGCTAGCAGGACTTCAGCGGCTGGTCGTTCCCCGAATAACGTCTCAGCGAGATCCTTTTCGGTGACAGGTGCTT
>QHVA01000013.1 GCA_003223425.1 Gemmatimonadota bacterium | reverse complement strand
TCCCACAGTCGTACCGGCGGCCAATCCGGTGACTGCGGCGCCGGCGCAAACAGCCGTCCCTACTATAGTACTGGACTCCTTTGATTCCGTGACGCAGTGGACGACGACGCCGGCGGAGGGTGTCGAGGTCTCCGTTCATCCGGACCCGAACGGTGCTCACGGCAAGGCAATGCGCGTGGACTTCGATTTCCACGGACACGGCGGGTACGCCGTAATCCATCGTCCCCTCAGCATGACGCTGCCGTCGAATTACGAGTTCTCGTTCGCGATCAAGGGGGACGCGCCAACCAACACGCTCGAGTTCAAGTTGATCGACTCGACCGGCGACAACGTCTGGTGGTCCAACAATCCCAACTTTCATTTTCCGAAAGACTGGACGACGATCACGCGCAAGAAGCGGCAGATCTCGTTTGCGTGGGGACCGACCAACGACAAGGAGCTGAAGCGGTTCGCGGCGATCGAGTTCGCAATCACAGCTGGCGCGGGCGGAAAGGGAAGCATCTGGCTCGACGATCTGGCGGTTACTACGCTCGGTGCCGACACTCGGTTTTATCCGGCGCCGAGCGTAGCGGCATCGTCCCAGACACCGGGGTACGAGATCGGTCGCGCATTTGACGCGGATCTGAACACTGGTTGGCGGAGCGCGCCGGTGCGAGTCGCTCCGGCATCAGTGGGCGGAGTCACACCGGCCGGCTCAGTCCCACCCGGTGCGGAAACGATCGATATCGATTTCCTCGGACGCCGAGAGTTTGGCGGACTCGTGGTCAGCTGGGAACCGGGGAGACGCGCTAGTACCTACAGTGTCCAGGTGTCGCCCGATAAACAGAACTGGCGCACCGTTTACACCGTCCGCAGGACGTCGCTCTCGCCGTACGCCCAATCCTCAGGTTCCTCGAGCAGAACTATCGCTGCGTCGCCACTCTTCCGCGATTACCTGTACCTGCCGGAGAGCGATGCGAGGTTCGTGCGGATCGTTCTCCTTTCGCCCGAGACCAGCAACGGATACGGAATTCGCGACATCGCAATCAAGCCACTCGACTGGGCTGCAACCGAAAATGATTTCTTCATGGCGGTTGCGAGGGAAGCGCCGCGAGGAAATTACCCGCGCCCGTTTGTGAGCGAGCAATCCTACTGGACAGTGATCGGCGTCGATCGAGACAGCGCCGAGGCGCTGATCAACGAAGAGGGCATGATCGAGGTCGGACGCGGGCAGTTCTCGATCGAGCCATTCCTCTTCACTGAAGGCAAGCTGGTTACGTGGAACGATGTGAGGACTTCGGTCGCATCCAATCCGGAAGCATTGCCGCTGCCGCAGGTGGTGTGGAGCACCAGCGACCTCGATCTTACGATTAGCCCGTTCGCCGCGGGGTCGGTTGATTCGTCGGTGCTCTACGCGCGGTACCGGATCACTAACAATTCGAGGAGCTACAAGAAGCTGACACTTTATCTTGCCGTTCGACCGTTCCAGGTAAATCCACCGTGGCAGTTTCTGAATCTTCCGGGCGGAGTTGCGCGCGTCGATTCCATCTCGCTGCAGGGATCCACGGTGCGCTTCACTGGAAACAAGTTCGTACGCTCACTTGCGTCGGTCAGTGGGTTTGGTGCGTTGGCGTTTGACGACGGCAACATTGTCGATTGGCTGCGAGCGGGAAGACTTCCTGTCTCGGTCTCCATTACCGATCCGACCGGCCACGCGTCTGCGGCCTTTGCTTATCAACTCGAGCTCGGCCCGCACGCGGCGTCGAGCCCGATCGATCTCGCCGTCCCGCTCCACGGCGGCGATCTCAATCTCACTCAACTGCTCTCGGCGGCGCGAAGTGGCTACGTTGCGGCGCCAACACAGGTAGTGGCGCCACGACCAGGCGCGACTCCTGAACCGGCAGGCGTGAATGCTCCTGGTCTCACGCTTTTGCCTGGGCAGGGGGAGCGCGCCGTTTCGTCGCATCTCGAAAGGACGACGGCTGAATGGCGACAGAAAATGGGTCCGGTGAGCATCACACTGCCCCCGTCGGCAGCGCGATACACGCAGACGATGCGCGCTCAGCTCGCCGACATTCTGATCAATCGCGACGGCCCGGCAATTCAACCGGGTTCACGAAGCTATTCGCGCTCGTGGATTCGTGACGGCTCGCTCACATCGACCGCGCTCCTTCGACTGGGTCACGACCAGGATGTGAAGGAATTCATCGACTGGTTCGCAGGTTATCAGTACGACAACGGCAAGGTGCCGTGCTGTGTCGACGAGCATGGCGCCACACCGGTACCCGAGAACGACAGCCACGGCGAATTCATTTATCTCGTCGCCGAGTATTATCGGCACACGGGAGACAAGGCGGAGCTGGAGAAGATGTGGCCGCACGTCGCCAAGGCGGTGGCATACATGGATTCGCTGCGCCACGAAAGGATGACGCAACCGTACACTGTCGGTGCTAACAAGCCGTTCTATGGGTTGTTGCCGCAGTCCATAAGTCACGAAGGCTATAGCGCGAAACCGATGCATTCCTACTGGGATGATTTCTTCGCGCTGAGGGGATTCAAGGACGCGGCGTTCATCGCGAGGGAACTGGGCAAGCCCGAAGCGGCGCAGTTCGCACAGATCCGGAACAGCTTCCGAGCGAATCTCTTCGAATCGATTCGTCAGGTCGTGATCCAGCGCAAGATCGACTACATACCCGGATCAGTGGAGCTTGCCGATTTCGATGCGACATCGACGACGATCGCCGTAAGTCCTGGTGGTGAAGCGGGGCACCTGCCGGGGCCGCTGCTCAATCGCACGTTCGACAAGTATTTCCAGGAAGCACGGATGCGCGCCGCCGGCATCAAGCCGTGGGACTCGTATACGCCCTACGAGCTCCGCACAGTTGGCGTGGAGGTGCAACTCGGTCAACGCGCGCGAGCGCACGAGCTGCTCGATTTCTTTTTCAAGGGACAACGGCCCGAAGCGTGGCACCAGTGGGCCGAGGTTGTCTATCGTGATCCGAAAACGCCGAAGTTCATCGGCGACATGCCACACACGTGGGTCGGCAGCGATTACATCCGAAGCTTTCTCGACATGCTCGCGTACGAGCGCGAGAGCGACAGCACTCTCGTGATTGGTGCCGGCGTGAGAGACGAGTGGGTGAAAGAGGTGCCCGGAATACACGTCTCGAATCTCAGCACCGAATACGGGCCGCTCAACTTCGATATGCAAGCGCTTGGCAAAGTAGTAACGGTCAATCTGCGCACGGGCATCAGGATGCCGCCCGGTGGAATCGTCGTATACAGCCCGCTCGATCAACCGATTTTGTCCGCAACGGTCGACGGAGTCCCTGCGCCGATCAGGGGTGCAGAAGTACGAGTGCGTAAGATTCCAGCGATCGTGACCATTCGCTACGCGAAGTGATGCGACCGAACAGGTGCGAAACTAGAGAGGGAAGTGCTTCTTCTGCATCTCGGTTTGGGTCGGCGAGGGTATCCTCTCCAGCACGCTGCCCGCTGGCGCGGGCACCCGACTCGCTTACACGCTGCGAGCCTCGCTGGCTTGACGCGGCGTTTCAGCTCCAGGCACAGTCACCGCGAGTCTCTTGCTACGCGAGGCGCCGCTTACGAGGACACCCTCGCCTCCCGATCGAGATCGCTAACTGCGCATCACTTCGCGAGCACTGCTCCTTTGGAGGCAATGACCGACGCGTAGTATCGCCCGGATTGCTTGATCGTTCGCTGCTGCGTCGCGTAATCAACGTGCACGAGACCGAAGCGCTTGGAGTAGCCGTGCGACCACTCGTAATTGTCGAGCAGCGACCAGGCGTAATAGCCGCGCAGGTCCACGCCCTGACGCAACGCATCATGCGCGGCGCGCAGATGTTGTCGGAAATACTCGACCCGGAGTGGATCTTCGATTTTCCCGTCGATTGCCTGAGGTGGATCGTAGTACGCGGCGCCATTCTCGGTGATGTAAATCGGCGGCTTGTTGTAACGCTCGGTCACCCACAACAGCACGCGCGTCAGAGCCTCGGGGAAAACTTCCCAGTGCGTGTCGGTCATGAAGCTGTCGGCCTGCGGCACGTGCTTTGTCTTGAGCGGCAGGAAGTCAGGGTGATATCGCTCGACTTTGCGCGTGTAGTAGTTGATTCCCACGAAGTCAATCGGCTGCTTGATCTGCCGCATGTCCTCGTCCGACCACTCGGGCCAGGCCTCACCGAAGATCTCGTGCATCTCTTCGGGGTAGCTGCCGAGGAAAACTGGATCGAGATACTGGCGATTCATGTACGCGTCGGCGCGCCGAGTCGCATCGAGATCCTCCGGCGACTGCGACGCCGGGTACTTGGGCTCGAGATTCACCGTGATGCCGATTTTTCCCTTCTTGGCAGCGTTCGTCGATCGAAATCTCTCCACAGCCAATCCGTGCGCGCGCAGAAGATTGTGCGTAGCGATCGGCGCCTCGAACAGATTCGAATGACCCGGCGCGAGCACTCCCGACAGATATCCGCCGTCGGTAATGACCCACGGCTCGTTGAGCGTCGACCACATCTCGACGCGATCGCCGAGTGCTTCCCACATCGTCACCGCGTAATCGCAGAACCACTCGGCGATGTCGCGATTGAGCCAGCCACCGCGATCGTCGAGCGTCTCGGGCAGATCCCAATGGTAGAGCGTGACGTTCGGCTCGATCCCGCGCTTCAACAGCTCGTCGACAAGCCGAGAATAGAAATCGATTCCCTTTTTGTTGACAGCTCTGGTTCCCTTGGGATAGATGCGGCCCCACGCGACGCTGAATCGATAAGCGTTCGTTCCCAACTCGGCCATGATCGCAACATCGTCCTTGTAGCGCCGGTAGTGGTCGCAGGCAATGTCGCCCGTCTGATCGAGCCAGGTGTTGCCCGGAGTGTGCGAGAAACGGTGCCAGATGCTGCGACCGGCGCCATCACCGGTAGGGGAGCCTTCGATCTGGTAGGCAGAGGTGGCGGTTCCCCAAAGGAAATTGTCGGGGAATCTGAAGTCTTTTGTCATCTCGGCGGGCCGTTGATCTCGGCGCGATCGGGCATCCACAAAACCGAAGCGGGGAGCTGTAAGCTGACGAAAGCTGCGAGCTTTTCAGCTTTCATACCGGCGTAAAACGACAATGGCGACTTGTGATGGAGAGGACGAATGGCGGGTGTAACGCTTAACGGCGTCCGTAAAATCTACAATGAAGGGAAGGAGCAGGTAGCTGTTGATCGCGTCGACGTCGATGTGAAAGACGGCGAGTTCGTTGTGCTCGTCGGACCATCGGGGTGCGGGAAGAGCACGACACTGCGCATGATCGCCGGTCTCGAGTCGATCAGCGCCGGCACCGTCAAGATCGGGGATCGTGTGGTGAACGATGTGCCGCCAAAGGCGCGCGACATCGCGATGGTCTTCCAGAATTACGCGCTCTATCCGCACATGACGGTGCGCGAGAATCTTGGCTTCGCGCTCAGGCTCAGAAACATGTCGGCCGAGGAGATCGACAAGCGCGTCAAGGTCGCAGCGGGGACGCTCGGCCTCGACGAATATCTCGACCGGAAACCGCGCCAGCTCTCCGGAGGTCAACGTCAGCGCGTCGCACTCGGTCGGGCAATCGTCAGACAGCCACAGGTTTTCCTGTTCGACGAGCCGCTCTCGAATCTCGATGCGCAGATGCGCGTCTCGATGCGACGCGAGATCGCGCGGCTGCATCAGGAGCTAAAGGTGACGATGATCTACGTCACCCACGATCAGGTTGAGGCGATGACTCTGGGCGATCGCATCGTCGTGATGAACAAGGGTCACGTCATGCAGATTGATACGCCGATCAATCTTTACGAGAAGCCAAAAAACAAATTCGTCGCCGGCTTCATCGGCAATCCCGCGATGAACTTCGTGAATGGAACTGTCGAAAGCGGCGGTCCCTCGCAGTTTATCGCCGACGGTGGGAACTGGGAGATCAATCTGCCCTCGCGCGTCTCCGCGCCGCTGACTTCTGCAAGAACCCGAGCGATTACGATGGGAATTCGCCCGGAGGACGTCTCAATAGTTGCAGGGGCGCGTACCGCTCCCGCTACCGCGACAGCGCGACTCGATCTCGTAGAGTCGCTCGGCAACGAGACATTCATCTACGCGCGCGTTGGAAGTCATGACATCACGGCCCGCGTTTCTCCGCAATCTCTTCCGCCAATCGGGTCCACGGTCGTCCTCGCGTTCAACCTCGAGCGAGCGCACTTCTTCTCCAACGACTCCGGAGAAAGGATCGGTTAGCGTGGAATCCGCGGGGGAAGGATCGGGTAGCGCAGAGGCATCCACAAAACCGAAGCGGGCAGCGTTCAGCTTTGCAGCTTCCAAGCTCGGAGCTTCTCCTCACGCGTGCTCCGGCACGCCGAAGCGAGCGACCATGCGGTCGTAGTTGAGGCGAAGAAGCGCGATGACATCGCGAATGTCGTCGTCGCTATCGATGCGGCGCGAGGCAGGCCCGACCGAGCTGGGGAATACCGGGTGATAGGTGATGCGGTCCTGCTCCTTCAACTCTGCCCAGACATCTTTCGGAAAGGAGAAGTGCGCAGCGCGATCGCCGTGCAAGTGGCCGATTTCGCGGGTGCCGAGTTTGAACGCGAACTCGCCGCGTTTGCCGGGGCCAGCTTCGACGCCGGGCCATGAGGTGACTTCGTTGGTGATTTGCTCGCTTGCGGTTGGTTGCTTTGGCATGTGGGGCTCCTCGAACGATTGGAGGTCGTGTACCCGGGCAACCTACATCTTCAAGTAAGGTTGAAGTCAAGTGCCTGGTGATCCCAAGCATCCACAAAACTGAAGCGGGGAGCGTTCAGCTTGGCAGCCTCTTAGCTAAGAGCTTAGCTGGGACCTCACTTAGGAGGGCGGGAGTTTAGGGCGGGAAGAGAGTTTGATGCGCAGCGGAAAGATGCGAACGCCGGCTCATGTTCATCGCAAGGTGCGACGTGAGCGATTTCAAGAAACTCGTGGTTTGGCAGAAAGGGCACGCTCTGGCGCTTCATGCGCATCGCGTCGCCACCGGAATACGCCGAAGGCAGAACGTTCCGCTAAGCATCTCCGAGACCGACTTCTCCCAATTAATGCGCGAAGTTGTGGAGGTCAGAAAGATGATCCACGGCCTCCTGAAAAGATCGACGATCGTATCCACGACCAGGAGCAGTCGTCGGCGCCCAATCGGACAGAAGCTGCAGGCTAAGCAGCTGCCACGCTCTACGCTCCCCGCTTCAGTATTCTAGGAGCAGAGTGAGCGGTATCACTCTCTTGGAACCGCCCTTCCGACGATGATCGTGATGTTATCAGTCCCCCCGCCGTCGAGCGCATCCTGCAGCAGATCTTCGCACACCTGACGCGCGGATCGCATCGTACCAAGGCGTTCGGCGATGCGCTTGTCGGAAATGTGCTTGGTTAGGCCGTCGCTGCAGAGCAGATGAACGTTCTCCCACGAGCTCGGGATCCGGCTGACGACAGGGGCCGTCTGCGGTCCGCCAATCGAGCTGGCGAGGACGTTCGCGAGGGGTGAATGCTCAGACAGCGATTTGGTGAGTAGGCCCTGATCCACGAGCGCCTGCGCTACCGTCTGATCGTGCGAAATCTGGCTCAGCACTCCGTTCGAGTAGCAGTAATAGCGCGAGTCTCCAACCTGAAGCAGATAAATCCACGGCCACACGCCGATCCACAGCGTTAGAGTTGTCGCCATTCCGGCGCTGTCAGCGTCGACCTCACCGCGCTCGCGCAGCGCCTGGTGGGATCGCTTCGCTGCTTCTTCCAGTGCCTGAACGAAATCTCCTTCGCCCCCATCGGCGCGGAAATAACATCGAGCGCTGTCGGCGATGTATTGCGCGACTTCTTCCAGCGCCAGACGACTCGCGGCCTCGCCTTTCTGCCCTCCGCCGACACCGTCGGCAACCATCATGAAGGACGCGATGCGTTCTTCTTCCAGAGGCAGTCGATGATCATCGGGCAGACTCGACAACCGGACGTTGAGACGTCCGCGCAACGAGCCGACGAGAAAGTGATCCTGATTCTCGGTGCGAAGCTTTCCTGGATGGGTGAGCCCGTAGACATCGATCTCATCGTCGCGCGGTCGACGTGAGATAGTGGGCGGCTCCGACTCAGCGAGTTGGTTTTGCATCAGCTCCTCGCAATGCAGGATCTCCAAGATACGAAACAGCGTCGCCGGGACGAAAGGGTGGTTGCACCATGCTGGCGTCACGGTAGCTACGTTTAGCTGGAAATGATCGTTCAACGCTCCCAGCTGATACGCTGCAAAGCTCTCCGCTCACCGCTTCAATATTCTCGGAAGAGGAGAAGCGAATGACGCTCCCTTACCCGAAAATCCCGCCGGACATTATCTCGTTCGGCCCGTTCAAGCTGCGCTGGTACGGAGTGATGTACCTCGTTGGGTATTTCGTCGGTTATCGACTGGCGCTCTCGCGGATTCGCCGGGGCGCTAGCGTGTTGACGCAGCAGCAGCTCGACACTCTCGTCGCGTATCTCGTCGTCGGGATGCTGATCGGCGCAAGACTCATTTACGTCTTTGTTTATGACTTCCCC